>NZ_JAMYQY010000025.1:0-81160 GCF_040321125.1 Mesorhizobium sp. M0518 | reverse complement strand
TTTTTTTAGCATCCCCCCTCCTCTTTATAAACCCTTTATTATGTTCGTGCCTTCTTTTTTTATTTAACCCCACTCTCCACACCGCCCTCTCATATCAAATTAATATCTCTGGCCCGCCTCCCGGGGCCCCCCCCCGACAGATGTTCCGGATGTGTGGACCAACAGCTGACGTGCGGGTTCCGTCCTGAAGACCGGGCGACGCAGGCCGAGGGCCGGCTTGACGGCCCAGCGCAACCACGCGTCAAAAACTTTTTGCCATCAGCGAGCCGCGGAGCTCAGGCACCACGCCGCCGCAATTGGACACTCGAAAACCTTGGACAACCAAGGTGATGCAGACCAGCCACTCGTACCGGCTCAGGCGAACACCGCGCTCATCCCGCAAGACACGAGTCACATGAACGCTCCGGCAATCGCGAGGGAATCTCGCCTCGCTGGTCGCTACCCTTCCAAACATCACGGGTGTCATTCAAACGGACGAGGACAGGCACCTGGTGTCCCCCTAGCGTGCACTCGGGCGGCATGCGCTCAGAGGTGATGAAACCGGGCCATGGCAGCATGAGAGCCAATCGGCCATGTGCGCTTGGGAGAGGCAGATGAACCCGCACCTGGTCTGCGTAGGAGGCGAGGATCACGCCTTGAGAGTTCCCTTCCTCATCGCGCTGCGAGAGAAAGGCTTTCGCGTTACGGCGGTCTCGAGCGGTTCTCCCGTACCGTTTTTACGGCATGACATTTCGCATCACAGGTTCTCCTTCGACCGCTTTGCAAGCGGAGGCGGGGAATGGCGCACCCTCGGAACGATGCGCCGCTTGATGCAGGAGCTTCAGCCTGACATCATCCAGAGCTTCGACACCAAGCCAAATCTGTTAACGCCCCTTTCGGTACGGGGAACTGTTCCGGTCATTCGCACCATCAACGGACTGGGGTGGACGTTCTCATCGCTGGAGCCTCGGGCCCTGGCGTTGCGTCCGGTCTATTGCGCACTACAATGGCTTGCGTCTTCCTGGACGGCTGCGACCGTATTCCAAAATAGCGACGACCAACTGTTCTTCGAGCGCTTTCGGCTGATCGGTCGCGGAAGTTCGCGACTGATACGCAGTTCCGGAATCGATGTCGACGCGTTCGCAACGGTGCGCCATCTCGGGTCCTCAGCAACGAAGATGCGAAAGGACCTCGGCCTTCAGTCCGCCGAAGTGGTGATCTTCGTCGGCCGTTTGACGCGCCAGAAAGGCGTGGCGACCCTTCTCAATGCGATCCCTCGCATCCTGTCCGCAAGGCCCGCGGCACGGTTTGTGCTCGTCGGCCCACGAGAATCCGAAGGCTCATTCGCAATCGACAAGTCGGAGCTTGATCGGCATGCACCTCATGTGCTGGCCTTGGGTCCACGACGCGATGTCGCCGATCTCCTTGGCATGGCCGATGTATTCGCCTTTCCCACTCAGTATCGCGAGGGGGTTCCGCGTGTATTGCTCGAGGCGGGGCTGGCGGGACTGCCCATCGTGGCCTCAAGGATGCCAGGCTGCAGCGACGTCGTCGAAGACGGATGGAACGGCTACCTGGTTGCGCCGCATGATGCCGAAGCCCTCGCCTCGCGAACAATAGACTTGCTGTCCGACCGCGCGGCGGCCAAGGCGATGGGCGCCCGTTCTGTTGAACTTGTCCGGAGGCGATTTGCCCTGCCACTGGTGGTCGACCAGTACTGCGACCTTTACGACAACACACTCCGCGCGGGGCACATGCGACCGCTCCCTGCCGTTGGGCTTGGAGGCGGCCTCGCAAATCACCGAGGCGGGGCACATCAATGATCCGGGACGCCTTGCTCGCCCTGGGGGTTGCTATGTCCTATGCGACGCAACTAGGCGTTCCGGGATTGCCGCTCGGCTATGGCGAATTGTTCATCGCGATCTGGATCGTGCTGGCGATTGGACGAATACTCGCTGGCGGTCGTCTCCAGCTCACACCCGCTTTTGTCCAACTGGCGAGCTTCTGGCTGCTCCTGTCGCTCGCTTTGGGGATCGGCACGATCGTCGGTTATCTGACCACCGTTCTTTATCTGACCGGGTTTGTACATGACGTTATGGCATATGTGTTGCTGGCAAGCTTTACGTGCCTGGCCGCGGCGGAGCCGGACGCCGATCGGCATCTGCGCCGCAGCGCATGGTACGTGGTCGCGTTTGCCAATGGAGCCTTTGTGATACAGCTTGGCTTGGCTTATGGTGCGATCCACCAATCCGGCGTCGATCCCTGGTATTGGGACCGGTTCCGTGGCTGGTCAGAGAACCCGAACCAACTCGCGCTCTATTGCGCGCTCTTTGGCCCGCTGGCTTTGCATCTTGCCACGACCACGCGCAACCCATGGGCTCGTTTGCTTGCATTCTCATGCCTGCTCCTGACGTTCTATGTCGGCCGACTGACGAAGAGCGACACCTATCTCTATACCAGCATCCTGAGCTGCCTCATCTTCATCGGATTGCGGCTTCGTGCATGGATAGCAACGAGCGGCCGCGCCAGCATGCCCCGCCTGGCGGCAATTATGCTGTTGGCAGGCTCCTTCCCTCTAGCGCTTGCAATGACGCCGTACGCGCTCACCGAAGAGACCAGCGTCGCCAATTTTGCGAAGAGCCTTACCAAAGACGAAGGCGGGGAAGCGACCGTCGAAACGTTCGAACTCCGGCTTTATCTGTGGCAGGAGGCTGTGGAAAAAGGATTGAAATCCGGGTCCCTGGGACTGGGCCCTGGCCCCCACCTCGAGCGGCCTCCCGTGGCCGACCGTCAATTTCTACAGCGACCTTTCGAGGCGCATAACACCGTTCTCGACCTTTACCTGCAGGGCGGATTGCTTGCCGTGATGGCGTTGGTCTGGATCGTGGGCGCCGCCATGTCCTCCGCCTGGCGAGCGGGATTCGACGCCCTGCTGGTGCTCGGGGGATCGACGATAATCTTCAGCATGCCTCACCTGATCATCCGCCACCCGATCGTGTGGTTTTCGCTGGCTTTCTGCCTCGTTGCCGGAAATCCGACCGCACTTCGGCGGCAGCTTGCTGAACCGAGGGTGGCCTAATGTGTGGGATCGCGGGAATTCTATTGGCTTCGGACGCTCTGGACATAAAGCCGCTTGGAGCGATCGGGCGGATGACTGCATCGCTGCGTCACCGGGGGCCGGATGGCGAGGGGCTCTGGATCGACCGCGAAGCTGGAATCGCACTGGGCCACAGGCGGTTGGCAATTGTCGACCTGTCAGCCGCCGGGCACCAGCCGATGCATTCCGCCAGCGGTCGGTACGTGATCACCTTCAACGGTGAGATATACAATTTTCGCGATTTGCGTAGCGAACTCGAGTGTGCGGGCCAAACCTTTCAAGGTGCTAGCGACACCGAAGTGATGCTCTGCGCAATCGAGCATTGGGGGCTTGAGGCCGCCCTCAATCGCTTTGCCGGTATGTTCGTCTTCGCATTGTGGGATCTCAAGACAAGAACCCTGCATCTGGCCCGCGACAGAATGGGCAAAAAGCCCCTCTATGTCGCATCGACCCGAGATGCGCTGGTTTTCGCGTCTGAGCTGAAGGCGATCAATTGCTTTCCGGGCTTTTCTCCCGACCTTGATCTTGATGCCGCCGCGGCAATGCTTTCGACGGGATGGGTGCCGGACCATCGCTGTATCTGGCGAAGCGTGTTCAAACTGCCGCCTGGTTCTGTCCTTTCCGTCACGGCGGCGAATTTTGCCGAAGACCGCAGCGCGGACCGTCTTTCCCGATGCATTCACCGCTGGTGGTCGCTGGCTGCCGTCGCTGCCGATGGGCGACGGAATCCCGCCATCGGCACCGACGAAGATCTGGTTGACGAACTGGACAACCGGCTTCGGCTGGCTGTGCGGGAACGTATGATCGCCGACGTGCCTCTGGGCGGCTTCCTGTCGGGCGGGATCGACAGCTCAGCCGTGATCGCCTTGATGCAGGCCCAATCCTGCAAGCCGGTTCGCAGCTTCACGATCTCGTTCGGAGAGGGCGGCTTTGATGAAGCTCCATACGCAGCGGCCGTTGCCCGTCATCTGGGTACCGACCACTCCGAACTTCACCTCTCGCCAAGCGCCGCACGTGACGTCATTCCCGAGTTGCCCCAGGTCTGGGATGAACCCTTCGCCGATGAATCACAAATACCGACCTTGCTCGTTGCCAGGCTCGCTCGTCAGCACGTCACCGTAGCGCTGTCGGGCGACGGTGGTGACGAATGCTTCGCAGGATACGGCCGCCACTTTATGGCGGAGCGGCTGAAACGGCACCTGCGCCTGCCCCGACAACTGCGCCGAACCTTGGCGGCAGGGGCAGGGTTTTTCGCACGCGCCGGACGTGACGATGCCGTTGGCAAACTGCCGCTCTCTGCGAGCGCGAGGCATTTTATCCGGAGCGACCGAATGGAACGCCTCGCCCGGCTGCTCACGGCATCGAACGAAGACGAATTGTTTCAGCGGCTGGCGCGGCCACAAGCTGAAAACCTTGGATATCAGCGGCCGACCGAACCAACCCACGGCTACGGCGGTCCGCCGCTTGACGACCTGCTCTCCCGTCTTCTGTACGATGACATGGCGGGCTACTTGCCTGGCGATATCTTGGTGAAGCTGGACCGTGCCACCATGGCCAACAGCCTTGAGGGTCGGTGTCCTCTGCTTGACCACCGCGTTGTCGAATTCTCCTGGCGGCTGCCATCCAACATGAAAGTTCGTGATGGCGCCGGCAAATGGATCCTTCGCCAATTGCTACGCCGCTATCTCCCGCAGCACCTGATCGAGCGTCCGAAACAAGGCTTCGATGTCCCTATCGCTGCATGGCTGCGGGGTCCGCTGCGCAACTGGGCCACCGATCTTCTCGCCGACATGCGAACCGAAAGCAGTGACGTATTGGACACCGCGAAGATCGACGCCTGCTGGCGCGATCACATTGATGGCCATAACCGCTCGCGCGAATTGTGGTCCGCGTTGATGTTCCAGGCCTGGCGGAGCAAGGCCAATCGGCAAGCACAGCAAACCGGCCCAACTCATGAACGCGACCTGGCAGGAGTGTAAGATGGTAGGTTCCGCAATCAGCCCGATCCAGCTGCCACGGGTCAATCAACTACCAGCACCGGTTCTCGAAGGCAGAGTGCCCGTGCGGTCATTGCGTGAGTATGTCGAGCCGCCCACCGCGTCGCGCCAACTCTTCGTGATTCTGGCAAGGAGAAAATGGTCTATTGTTGCCTTCGCTGTGTTGGGCGGCTTGTTGGCGGGGTTGCTGGGAAGCCTTCGACCAGTTCTCTACGAGTCAACAACCCAGCTTATCGTCGACGCCCCCTCGCGCGGTTCACTGCCCGTCGGCGCCCCGTCTTCGCAGGACCTCGTTGATTCAAGCATAGATGACCACATCACGATGTTATCGTCGCAAGATCACCTGCGCCGCGTCATGGCGGCACTGCGCAAGACAGGTGCGGCGGAAACCGGACAGGACAATTCCGCGAGCAGGAATTCCCGGCTTGAACCGTCTGCCACCCCTCCCCCAAGGACACGCTCACTTGCCGGCGGTCTACTGGACTGGCTGTGGCCAGGGGCGGACCAGGTAGCCAACGGTCCACAAGCCGAGGATGCCTCCGAGTTGAGAGCTTTGCGGCGAGGCATGCGGGTCGGGCAGGAGCTGCGATCGAGAGTAATCTCCGTCGCTTTTGCCGATGACAGCCCCGCGCGGGCGGCGCTCGTGGCCAACACATTCGCTCAGGTTTATGTCGACTCCCTAGCGAAGAAAAGGCAGGCATCCGACCAGCAAGAGCTCGATGCGATCACCGCCAGTTTGCCCGGGCTGCAAAATGATCTGCAGGCAGCGGCAGACCGCCTTGAGAAATATCGGCTGAGCCACGGAGCCATCGACCAAGGCTCGGCGGACAATGCAGCCAGGGAACGGGCCGACCTCAGCCAGCAATTGTCGATGTCAAAGGCGGACCTCGCCGCTGTGGAATCTCGGCTTCGATACGTCCAGGGGCTTCGAGAGCATGGGGCCTCTCTCACCGCCTTGGCCGAAGCTATTGGCGCGCCTGAACTTGCCGACCTTGCGGCTCGACAGGCTCTCGCGCCGGCAGACCAGGAACTCAGAGCCACGACGCAAAGCAAGATCGAACAAGGCGTCGACAAGATTGCTGCCGATGCAAACATTTTCCGTGCACAGATCGCCGCTCTTGAAAGCCGAAAGAACATCCTGGATGCGGTCATGGCCGACACCGCCAGCCGGCTTTCCGGTTTGCGGGCTCTCGAGCCGCAGGTCAGCCTGCTGACCCAGCGATATAACGAACTCCTTGGTCGACAACAGGATTTGACGCGGCGTATCGGAGTTCCCTCAGCTGGAATTTCCATCCTGTCCGCTGCTTGGCCGCCGACTATCCCGCAGACCTTGCCAGCCATCTTCCTTGTTCCCCCTGGGATGATCCTATTCGCCATTCTGGGGGCGATGTACGTCACGATGCGCAATCATTTCGACCGGACTTTCCGTGGCGAGGCCGAGGCAGAAGCGGTGCTCAAGGTTCCCTGTGTGGGGCAGATTCCCGAAGCAGGCGGAATGCATGCCAAACAACTGCGAAACCTCGTGCTGGGGGAGCGCAGGTCCGCATATAGCCGCGCCGTGACGTCGTTGCTGATTGCGGCGGCACCAAATGCGCTAAGGGCTCGTTCGTCGTACACGGCGCTTGTCACCTCCAGCGTGCCGCAGGATGGCGGGACCGAGCTCGCGTGGAGCCTGGCGCTCGCCGGCACGCGACTGGGCGGTCGAGTTCTGTTGGTCGATCTTGAACGCAAGGGCGTTCAGCTCACGCTCGAGTTCCTGCACCAGTTCAGCGAACGCAAGAACCGCCATTCCTTCGCTGACTATGTTTGCAATCGCTGCGACCTGGAAGGTGCCGTTGCCAGGCTGCATGAAATCGGGATCGACGTAATGACCGCCGCTCCGTCGGACGACCTGCTGGCGCTGCTATCATGCGAGGACGGAGGCAAAGTGATGGCGGATCTGCACGCGACCTATCGCATCGTGATCATAAACCTGCCGTCGGCGCTGGGGCAGCCGGAAGCCAAATTTCTGCCAGGATGGGCGGACGTGGTTCTTTTCGCCATCCGGTGGAGGAAAACGCCACGCACCCTCGCTCGCGGGGTGCTGGAACTCCTTCAGGGCAACGGTTCTCTTGCGATACCTGTTGGCAGTGTCCTCACGCGAGTGAATCTGAAAAAACATGCCGGATATCGGCTCGAGGACAGCGCTGACCTCTTGCGCGAGCAAATAGCATGACGGCCACAGGCTCGTCCTTGGGCTACGGACGATCCTGGGGCGGTTCATCCAGGGAGCGGCCAGGACGATTCACGGTGCAGCCTGTCAGCAGAGCGCGTCATTCAGGTGAATGATGGCAAGGTCCGGTGTGCATCGTAGGCTGCGGCAATCCCCGATATTTGCCTCCCTCGGAAGCGCGAACCGATGGCACCAAGCGACCTTCTGAGACCCAAGACGGTTCCTGCGGCAGGCACAGCCATCATCGTTGTTCGGCCGAGCCCGATCGGCTCGATCATTCGTGCAGCAAGCGGAGTGTCGGCAATGGCGATTGTCGGCCAGCTCACCCTTCTTGCCGCAATCCCGGTTTTGGCGCGGCTCTATTCGCCGGCCGATTTCGGCATCTTTACGATTTATCTGTCGATCGTGAACATACTCGCCGGGGTCGCGGCATTGCGCTTCGAGGCTTCGCTCTATGGGGTCAAGGGGAACGCGCAGGCCTATGTGACGGTCAAGCTTATTCTCTTGGCTGTGTTCGTGACGACCGTCCTGGCCTTTTCGGCCGGACAGATGCTGTCGAACCTTGCTCCCAATCGCCTCGGCTCGCTCGCCTGGCTCATTCCGATTGGAATGGGAGGCGCAGGTCTGGTCGAAGCCATGAACTGCTGGAGTCTGCGTGCCGGGCTTTTGCGCGATTTTGCTCTCGGGCGCCTGATCCTGCCGGCAAGCATGGCTGCACTGCAATTGGCTTTCGGCATCGCCGAACTCGGCGGTGAAGCGATGATCCATGCCCATATTTTAAGCCAGTTCGTCTTCATCGGGGTGATCGGCTATCGGGTGATGAGTTGGGAGGATTTGCGTGGCATCGCCTGGGCACCTTGGCGTGCGGTATTGGAAAAGGCTCGGCGGGAATACAAATTTCCTCTGTTCGATATTCCCGCAACGCTCGCGAGCATAGCAATCAACAATCTTCCAGCAGTCCTTGTCGGCGGGCTGTTCGGCACCGCATTTGCCGGATATTTGGGCGTGGCCGCGCGGCTGGTCACCGGTCCGGTGACGCTGATCGCCACACCGCTCAGCAATGTTTTTGTCGCCGAAGCAAACCGGAACAGCAATCGTGGACACCTGCTTGGTGTGGCGCGCGGGCTTCTCCTGCTGGCCGCCGCCTTTACCGCGGTGCCGATCTTGCTGCTCGGCCTCGCCGCGCCCTATGTGGTCGTTCCGCTTCTGGGCGAGCCTTGGATGCCCACTGCGGAAATCATGACCGCACTGGCGCTGATGGGCGCGGCACAGGCGTTGTCGACTCCGCTCAGCGACGTTCCCGCTCTGTTACGGCGGCAAGGAACAAGACTGGTCATCGACCTCGCACGGGCGGTTCTCGTGTTTGGCCCGCTGCTCGCCGGCGCCCAGGCGGGCTGGCAGCCAGTCACCGTCATCTATTTCATGGCCGCCGGCGGCGCGTCGGGTTTCGCTCTGAAAATGGCAGCATCACTGTATCTGTTGACCCACGACCCTCAACCAGCAGGCGCTGCAACGTGCATCCAACATGAATGTCTCGAGGAAAAAACACCATGAATTCGTCGTCGGTTGACAACCTTCAAGCGGCAGTTGCGGTCACCCAGCATGACCGGGCCGATCTCTCGTGGTCACGCCCTTTTATCTCGGTCGGGATACCAACCTTTCGTCGACCGGATACGATCCGCAGGGCGATCGACAGCGTCTTGGGCCAGGATTACTCCGATTGGGAGTTGGTCGTGAGCGACGACGAGGGGCCGGAGGGCGAGACCTGGGCTATCGTGACCGACTACGCACGGAGCGAACCTCGCATCCGCATCATCGAAAACAGTCGAGGTCGCGGTCAGGTGGAGAACACCAACAACGCTATGCTGGCTTGCTCCGGACGATGGATCAAGTTGCTACATGACGATGACTGGCTTGCGCCAGGTGCACTCAGGACATTCGCCGAAATTGCCAAACAGTACCCCTCAGTCGCCTTCATGACGTCAGCCGCAAACATAATCGAGGACAAGCGAGTGCGATTTCGCCAAGTCCCCAAGCAGCAGGAACCGATCTCGCTTTATTCCAGCCAGCAGTGCCTGATGGACCTCTATCTGGTGCGCGCGACACGCTGCCTGGGGATTATTCCATCCACATTGTTGATCAACAGCGACGTCATTCGTGCCGGCTGCTTGATGCGCACGCACAAAGAGATTCCGGCCGGAGTGGATCAACTGTTCTTCGTGGATCTAGCCAGCCATGGGGACATGGTGGCGATAAGCGATCCGCTTACCTTTTACGATGCAACGAACCATCCAAGCATTACAACGTCAAAGAGTTTCCGCGAGGTCGACGAAGTGACCCTCGCCGTCAAACAGCTTAACTGGAATCTCATCAAGGACCGCAACCATCTCCCGCCTCCCGAGACATTGCTGCGGGCATTGCGGGTTGCTCGTATTCCCATGAGGTTCCACCAGCAGTCCTGGTTGACCACGTTCCTGGACGGGATTCAGATCTTCCGGCCTTCCGTCATGAAGGTGGCGGGCTGGCACGTGCTTAACCACGTGTTTGCAATCCGCCCAAGATTGGGCCGGGTGCGCACACGACGGCGGTAGGGTGAGGCTGGCGGACAAGCACGCCGGCAACAGATTGCGCGCGCACAAGCCTGTTGCGCGCGCGCATGGTACGGCCGTTACCTCACGGCAAGACGCATATGCGCCCAAGAAGAGCTACCAGTTCCGCCTGGCGCCGTGTTTCGGTCTTGGCGAAGAGCGACGCCAGCTGTGACCTTATCGTGGTCCGGCTCAAGCGCCGCTTGCGGGCTATCTCCAAAGGGGCATCGCCCTGCGCCAAGCGCAGCGCGAGTTGCGTTTCGGCACTCGTCAGACCAAACATTCTTTGCAGCGTCTGGGGATTTGGCCCGGACCTGTTTTCACGATCCAGCAGCGCCACGATACTCGTCGCGTCAGGCGTTGCTATGCCCTTCTCGTTCAAAATCAAGGGCCTGTCGCCCATACCGCGGATCACCACCCATGAAAGCGTGCCAGGAAGAAAATTCCCCGGCACGTTTGCGATCAGCCGCCTCAGAGCAACCGACACCTTGCCGGCCGTATCAGCTGCCTCGCCCTCGCGCTCCAAGGTGTTTTGAGCGGCTGAATTCCACTCCATGACCTTCCTGTCGCTGTTCAGGATCAGATAGCCACACCCGATGCGATCAAGCATTCTCACAACAGATGCAAGGCTGCTCTGCTTTGGCTCGACAGCCACGCCGTCGAACCTTTGTGGTGCTTGGTGCCAGGCGGAACTATGGCCACCCTGCGTTCTCAAGGCCGAGACGGGCTTTCCCCCGAAACTTCCATATTGGCGACCAAGAATTCCATCATGCTGCCTACCAACCAGTGCCATTTTCTTACCTCCCGCAAAACGGCAACGCCTCCCTGTCAGGAGGTGCCTTAAACATGTCAGTCAGGTCGCTTGGAGAGTTGCGGTCCGATCCGCCCCCGACAACGGACAAAATGCGCGCTACAATCCCGGGGAACAATCCTGCGGTCGGACTAGTCTGTACGCTTTTCGGTCTAATCTCGACGGACTAGTCAGAAGGTTATAGTCTGGCACATGCGTTTGCATTCGCTCAGTTTGCATCCGAACAGCTCAGGCAAGTTGCTAACCCACCTTGCCTCGATGTCGCTCCTGGTCGCGACACTTGCGGTCGAGACAGCGCTGCCCGCCTCCATGGCATACGACATCGGCTTTTTTGAGTTTGTTCCCACCATTATTGCCATCTCATATCTCGAAGATCGCCTGATTGCCCTTGCGGCAACGTTTGTGATGGTGACTGTCGGCTTGTTGGCGCGGGATGTCCTTCACAATCCAACCGACGTCGACGTTTGGATTAGGGCCATCCTGCTGCTGGTTGCAGGGGGGATGATCGCCCTGACTTTCCACCGGCAGAGGCAGGACTACCGCACCCTTTTGCGGGTTGCAGAGGCTAGACTCGTGGCCTTGGAGGCGACCGAAAACAGTTATCGCTGGGCATTTGAACGTGCCGCTATCGGCTTTGCCAATATGAGCGAGAACGGAGAGTTGCAACGATCCAACAAACGTCTTTGTGAGATGACAGGGTATGCCGAGGAGGAGCTTTCTAGTTTGCCAGTCAGGGCACTCGTCCATCCTGACGACAACCACACTTTGGCGGAAGCATTGACTCGCCTCAAAGACACGACTTCGTTCGGCTCGGAGATCCGTCTCCTGAGAAAGGACGGCACGGTTTTGTGGACAAGATTGGCGCTGTCTTTGGCCGTGCCAGCTGATGCTCTCCCTCAAAGCATCTTTGTAATGGTGGACGACATATCGGGAGAGCGAACCGCCCGCGAGGCACTCCGGGCTCAGAAGGAATGGTTGGACCTGGCGCTGTCGTCCAGCCGGTTGGGAACATGGCGCATAGACTTCGAGAGCGGATCCGTGAACGGCTCGGCCGCGTTCTGGGAAATGATGGGACTGGCACCCGCGCCGAGCCGTCCGCTGCAGGAACTGGCTGCGGTCGTTCATCCAGCCGACTTGCCTAATTTGACGGCCCCGGGAGAGCTTGCATCCGGCGCCAACTATGACGCGGAGATCCGCATCAGGCGAGCTGGCGGACATATCCGCTGGATTGCTCTTCGCGGACGGGACGAATTGCGCGATGGTCGTGCACAGCGAATAGGAGTCGCCGCGGATGTCACCGATCGGCGCATAACCATTCTGCTGCGGGCTGCGGCGAAGAAGCGAGAGCGGGCCATGCTTGAACAGCGCCACAGGCTCAACAATCTGTTTCCGGTGATCACGGCGCTTGTGAATATGGTTAGTGCCCCCGACAACGATATCGCCCGCTATAAGCAGACACTGATCCAAAAAATCGGCGCACTCCAGGCGACGCATCTGCTTCTTTCACGCGATGGCAACCTGTCGGCGTCCTTGCGCGACCTCATCGTTCAGGAATTGCAGCCCTACATGGGGACGCACAACATCTCGATCAGTGGGCCCGAAGTAAAAATCGCAGAGGGTTCGGCTGAGAGCTTCGCAATGATCGTTCACGAGCTTACGACCAATTCCGTGAAGCATGGGGCTCTCGGCACTCCGGCAGGCCGGATCGAGGTCATGTGGCAATTCACAGCCCAGGAGCCCGGCGCCGACATCGTGTTTGAATGGTCGGAATCGGGAGAGCGCCGGGTCTCCACCTCGGCTCGGCGCGGTTTTGGGTCGTTGATCATTGGAGCCGACGGTGAGCCTATCGTGGGTCACTCTTCCAAGCTTGAGATGCTGGCTCACGGACTGAAATATTCGGTCCGGCTGCCGCCAAAAGCAATCGGCGCTAGTTGACGTCTCTGGCGGCCCATGTCTTCAGCAGAACCGCGGCCTCTGTCCGATTTCGTGCCCCAAGTTCGCGCAGGACGGCGGCGGCATGAATCTTCGTCGTCGCTTCTGCAATTTCAAGAGAGCGGGCAATCTCTTTGTTCGAGTAACCTTCGGCCATCAACCTGAGGACTTCCTTCTGTCTGGACGTAAGCCTGCCCAGATTGTTGACGCTGGTGGTCCTGTGGGGCATTCGCGTGGGAGCCTCGGATGGAAGGCGTACCGGCTCCTTGGACCTTTGTGAAAGAAGTGCCGGAACGTAAATACGGCCGGCCAGGATTTCCTTCACCGCCAGGACCACCTCCTCGTCCGTTTGGGACTTTACGATATAGCCATGAAGTCCAATCGAGAGGGCAGTTAGAATCTCGGCGCGTGAATCGGTCCCTGAAACAATTGCAAACCGTGTGTCGGGATGAGCCGGTAAGACGTCGCGAAGATCGTCCTGGCCGGACAGTCCTGGCATGTTCAGGTCGATGACGGCGAGATCAACGGGCGCCTGATCTTCAAGCAGGCTTATGACGGTATCAAAACACGCCGCTTCGAATATTTCCAAGTCTGGAATGCCGGCCATCAATGCCAGTCGCAGCCCACGACGATACAAGCCGTGATCATCGGCGATGATAATACGATACATGAACCACCCACCTTTTGGCAGCCCGCATGTGTCCCTAGCTGCCGAACCCTCCCTTTGGATGGACTGTACGGTGACCCAACACAGATCAGCCGCCCGCTGATCCCCCGTATGTCGACGCTCGTCGCCGCCCATCCGCACATTTCAACCTGCTAATATAGCTTACAATCGCACACATTTCAGGGCCAGATAGCAAAGTGTTTTTTTCGTACGAACGGTAGCGATGCCCTTCCGAGAAGGTCGTTACCGGCGCCGGACATGCGCACAGCAGTTGCCAATCGAGCGGCTACAGCTCCCAGCTCTGATTGACCGCCCTGCCGCGCCCATGCCCTGCCGGCTGGAATATTGAAATCAAAACGCCGGGAAAGTGCCATTCAAATGCACGACGACGCCTTCTCGGGCGCCACTTACCATCGCTGCACCCGGAGAGGCGAAACCAACACTGGCGTACCTTCCGGCCGGTGGGCTGGACCCATCACACCGCGACAGTCGTATCAATAGGAGGACGAGATGAAAGCGGTCATTCAGTGCGGTGGAATGGGAACACGCCTTCGGCCTTTCACATCCATCTTGCCCAAGCCTCTCATGCCGATCGGTGCTCGACCGGTTCTTGAATTGCTTTTGAAGTGGCTGCGACGGAACGGCATTCAGGAAGTCTACGTCACGACCGGCTATCTGGGGCACTTGATCCGCACCGTATGCGGAGACGGATCACAGTGGAATCTAAGGATACGCTATACCCAGGAGCTGGAACCTCTCGGCACTATCGGCCCGCTCTCCCTGATCAGGGAGGAACTGGACGAGCCGTTCATTGTTCTCAATGGGGACGTACTTACCGATCTCAGTCTCAGCCGGTTTGTGGCATCACACCGGACTCACACGGATCCAGTCACCATAGCCACCGCTTCCCGCGTCATCAAGATGGACTTCGGCGTCATCGACGAGATCGACAATACTGTTAAAGTATTTCGTGAAAAACCGACTCTATCTCATCTGGTAAGCATGGGTATATATTGCATGAACCCAGATGTTTTCCGTTTTATACCTGACGGTATCGCCTTCGGATTCGACGACCTCATGCTGCAGATGATGCAAAACGGCACGAATGTGCACGTCTACAAACATGATGGGCTTTGGCTGGATATCGGACGCGTTGAAGATTTTCAAAACGCACAAACCATTGCCTGGGAAGAGCAGTCCGCATCGATCGAGGTCTCGGCAGCGGCCGCTTGAGGGCCGAACGCTCGGTCGCGCCAACATGAGGAGGTCGTAATGCTCTTGGTCAGCGCTCCTATTCTTGGCTTTCCGGAAAAGGCGGCCCTGGCCAAAGTTGTCGACAGTGGGTGGCTGACGATGGGGGACCAGGTACGAGCCTTTGAAGAGGCCTTCGCGGCCGTGCATGATGCGGTCGATTGCGTCGCCGTCAGCTCTTGCACCGCCGCCCTGCATCTCATTCTCCATGCACTTGGGATCGGCCCTGGAGACGAAGTGCTGGTTCCCTCGCTGACCTTCGTGGCGACCGCGAATGCAGTGCTCTACGTAGGAGCAACACCGGTATTCGTCGACATAGAGTCGGCCGAAGTGCCACTGATGTCTCTAAGCGACGCGGAAGCCAAGTGCACCGGACGCACCAAGGCAGTCATTCTCGTCCATTTTGCCGGCTACCTCGCCGACCGGGAAGAATGGCAGAGATTTGCCCGTGTGCGAGGACTGCATATCGTCGAGGATGCCGCGCATGCTCCCGGCCTTAAGGAGGTGGGGACTTACGGTGCGGCCGCGGCCTTTAGCTTCTACGGCAACAAGAACATGACCACCGCGGAAGGCGGGGCCGTTATCGCCCGGGATGCACAGCTCCGTGAAGCGATCCGCCAGGCTCGCGGACATGGGATGACCAGTGGCACACATCAGCGGCTGAACAGCCGCACGCCGCAATACGACGTGACGATGCTCGGTTTCAATTATCGCATGGACGAATTGCGCGCCGCTATCGGCTTGGTCCAACTTCAGAACCTGCAGGAATGGAATGAAATCCGGCGCATATTGGTCGTCCTCTATCGGCGTCTGATCGCAGATTATTGCTCGGCTGTGACAGTCCCGTTCGGCAAACCGCGGACCTCGGCCTACCACATCATGCCTGTCCTCCTGCCGCATGACGTCGACCGGCAAACGGTAATCGACCATCTGCGAACGAAGGGTATACAGACCACAATCCACTATACGCCCGTGCACCAGATGACGCTTTATCGCCAGATGTTCACTGAAATCCATCTGCCGAAGACCGAGGACTTCGCGCAGCGGGAATTGACGATTCCACTACACCCGCAAATTACGGCAAGTGCGATCGAGTCGGTGGTTGTTGCGTTGGCCACGGCGATTGAAGGCAGCGGGCGGGCGGGAGCCGCGGCATGAACGCACTCGACGTGACGATGCATCGGCCCGCCGTAGCTGGCACCAGCCACGGAATTGCCAGACGCGCTATGGACATCATCCTCGCCGCAGTAGCGGGAATGGTACTCGCTCCACTGATGCTCCTGATTGCCGTTGCACTCTTTGTCGAGGGCGGTTGGCCCGTGCTTTTCGCACAGACGCGCCTGGGTGCCGGCGCAAAACCGTTTCGCATGTACAAGTTCCGCAAATTCAAGACGACAGCCGATCCTTTCGGCCTTGCGCTGACCATGAACGATGACAGCCGCATGACGCGGGTAGGCCGTTTTCTCGCGGCAACGAAACTTGATGAGCTGCCCCAACTGTGGAACGTTTTCACGGGGGACATGGCAATTGTCGGGCCGCGGCCGGAAAGCCTTGCCTTCGCCGATTGTTTCCGCGGCGGCAATGAAGCTGTCCTACAGTGGAAGCCTGGCCTGCTCGGCCCAACCCAGGTTCTCTTCCGTCACGAAGCCTGTTTTTACCCGCCCTCCCTTGATCCGCTCCTGTTTTATCGAGAGGTCCTGTTCCCGGCCAAGGCAACGATCGACCTCGCCTACTATCCGCGGCGCACCATTGCATCGGACCTCGTCTGGATAATGCGGGGCTTCAGGGCGGTTTTCGGCGTGTCCCTGCCTCCCGCGGCAAGTGGGTAGAGTTGGCAAGTGAGGAGAGTTTGGCATGAATGGATTGTTGTTCGTTCGCCAGTTTGACGGCTCACATGATCGAAGGAGTGCACGGTCGTGAACTATCACGGCAGGAAGGTCCTGGTCACGGGTGCGGATGGATTTATCGGATCCCACCTCACGGAAGCGCTGGTGCGCGAAGGTGCCGATGTCACGGCACTGGCCCTCTACAACTCGTTCGACAGCCATGGCTGGCTGGATGATTTGCCCGACCACGTTCGAAGCCAGTTGCAGTGCATTCGGGGGGACGTTCGTGACAGCGCCTTCATCAACCGGATCGTGCGCGGCCAGGCGGTGGTGTTTCATCTGGCTGCGCTGATTGCGATTCCCTATTCCTATGCGGCTGCCCAATCCTATGTGGAAACCAATGTGCTGGGTACCGTGAATGTCCTCGAAGCGGCACGCCACTGGGAAACCGAGCGCATTGTGCATACGTCCACAAGCGAGGTTTATGGCACCGCTCTGACCATGCCGATCCACGAATCCCACCCGTTGCAGGGACAATCCCCCTACTCCGCATCCAAGATCGGCGCGGACATGATGGCGGCGTCCTATGCCAGGTCCTTCGATGTGCCGGTGGTGATCCTGCGACCGTTCAATACATACGGGCCGCGCCAGAGCGAGCGGGCCATCGTGCCGACCATCATAAGGCAGGCTCTGGACGAGAACTGTTCGGCGATCATGGTCGGCGACACCAGCCCTATCCGCGACCTTACCTTTGTGGAAGACACTGCGGCGGCATTTGTGGCGGCAGGGGCGGCCAAGCTTGAATTTGGCCATGCCTACAATGCCGGCAGCCAGCGCGCCGCCAGTGTCTCGGACGTTTTGGAGTTGGTGCTCGAGTTGAGTGGCACCAGGAAACCGGTCCGCCGCGATGAAAGCCGGGTGCGGCCGCAGAACTCCGAGGTTCGTGCGTTGCTCGCCGATTCCTCAAACCTTGAAAGTAAAGTCGGATGGCGGGCACATACGAGCCTGCGTGATGGTCTGGAAAGGACCATCGAGTGGTGGCGCTCGCGCCTCAGCGAAGGCCGCGTCCGTCGTGAAATGAGCTATATGACATGACCTTTCCGCGGCTCATACCGGCTGTGCTGCTGATGGCCGCTCTGCTGGCGCTGCACACAGCCGGAAACCGGCCGAGCGGTGCGGCAGGCACGGAGCCGTCAATGGATCTGCCCGCTTACCTGAAACCTGTCACTGATCCGGCGACAGGGATCAGCTTTACTCGGATTACCCAGCCCGGAGCTCTTGGCAGCGGAATTGTCTGCGGCAAGATATATTGCAGTCACCGATACTCGAGCGCGCAAGCGTGGAATGCGGATCAGAGCCTCCTCGTCCTCATGAACGGCTGCAACGGCATGTGTTTCCTCGACGGGAAAACCTACCTCCCTTTGTTTCACCGCAACAAGTCGGGTGAGTGCGAATGGCGCCCTCGAAAGGCGGAGATGATGATCTGTGTCGACGGTCAAAAGATCTCGACTTGGGCTCCCCGCACCAATCGTGAGGACATAGTGTATGCCGCAACGAAATATCGGGATCTCGAATTCGGCCCGTCCAAGGGAAATCCTAGTCGTGACGGCAACCGCATTGCCGTACGCGCGACCCGCGATGATGGAGCTGCCGTCGTCTTCGCATACGACATCGACCGGCGTCTGAAATACCCGGACATCGATCTCGCCCAGGTTGCCGGAACGACCAGTTCCTGCACCATTTCTCCGCTTGGAGAAAACATCCTGTGTTTCCAAAACCTGGTCGACGGCACCGAGCAGCGAGCCATTTTCGCAGTCGACGGCACCCTGCGCCAGAGGTGGAAGGACCATCATCGGCCCGGCCATGGCGATTTGACTCTCGATGCGGATGGTAGCGAGATTTACGTCGGAACCAGCAAATCCGCTCCGGACGAATATCAGGTGATCAAGCGTCGGCTGTCCGATGGAAAGGTCACGTCGCTCACGAAGTACGGTGAGGCCGAGCATACGTCGCTGCGTGCTTTGGACAGGCCCGAATGGGCATTTATAAGTTACGGGGGCAATCCCGATGAGGTTCGGAGCCATCCAAACTGGGCGCCATACACGCGCGAAGTGATCGCGCTGCGTGTTGACGGTCGTCAGGAGGTCCGACGCATCGTGCAGACGCGAAACGCTCCATTTGACTATTGGAGCGAGACACATGCCTCACCGTCCCCTGATGGGTCGCAAGTGATCTGGTCGAGCAATTGGGGGGTGCCTGGTGGGCCGGTCTACGAATTCGTCGCCCGTCTCGATTGGCCGCAGCAGCCGAGCTTGAATTAAAGGGAGATTGCCATCAATGGCCTTCGTTAGCCGAATTTTCTTTGCAGCGCTTGCCGGCTGCCTGGCCCTGGATATCGCAGCCGCGGCTGAAGCGCCGGTGGCCTACAAGCTTTCCCCCGGCGACACGGTAGAGATAGGAATTGCCTCCATAGCGGAACGAACGCAACGCGCGATTGTCCAGATGGATGGCTCGATCGCGCTGCCCGAGTTCGGGATGATCCCAGTTGGCGGGTTGACGCCGGCTGAATTGCAGACGCGCATGGAAGCGGTGCTGCCAACCAAGATCGTCCACCAGCGTCTGCCTGATGGACGGGAGCAAATGATCGTCATCAAGCCGAGCGACGTCACGGCCGTGATCGCGGAGTACCGGCCGATCTACGTGACTGGCGATGTGCTGACGCCAGGGCAGCAGGCTTACCGGCCACTCATGACAGTCCGGCAGGCGATTGCGGTCGCCGGCGGTTTCAGCCTTCTGCGGTCGCGGGCAAGCCAAAGCGGACCTGATCCCGTTGATCTGCGACGCGACTACGAGTCGATCTGGGGGGATTATATCAGGGACTACTTTCATGGCGCCCGTATCCGCGCCGAACTTCAGAACCAGGCAGAATTTGACATGCAGCCGCCGCAAGGTTCGCCCCTGTCGAATGCATTGATATCGGCGGTCGCGCAGGCGGAAGCGGAGGGTCTCAGAATTTCGCTGAACAATTTTCAACAGGAGCAAAGCTATCTCGACAAGACCGCCAAGGATGCCGAGGCTGAGGTCGAGGTTCTGCTCAAGCGCGAGCAGACGGAAGCGGCCGCGGTGAAACAGGATGAGGACGATCTGGCGCGGGTCACCAAATCGTTCGAATCGGGCAACCTGACCAACAGCAGGCTCGCCGACGTCAGACGTGCCGTGCTGATGTCGTCGAGCCGGGCGCTCGAGACGTCGGTCGAACTCATGAGAACGCGACGCCAGCAGGAAGACTTCGTCAGGCAGCAGGAACGCAATGAAAATCAACGAAGGATCGGCCTTCTGAACGAGTTGAGGGACACCGACCTTCGCCTCGCCGAGACCACTGCAAGGCTCCACGCAGCCAGCCAGAAGCTTCAGCCATCAGGGGCGTCCGCTCTTCCACTGCCGGTCGCCGGCGAAACCTTCCAGGCCCGGATCACAATAACCGGCGGGGCCGGCGACGCGTCGAGAAGTCGACCGGTCGACCAGGACACTGAGGTCGCGCCTGGAGACACGATCGAGGTGAGGTTCAGCAGCGACCTGCAGAGTGCGGCGATCCAGTAGCTACGCGGACGTGAACCTAGCCGGGAACGATGAGGCTGATGCCTCGCCTCACAGCATGAAGACATGGGCGACCTGAGAAATCGAGCATGGGAAAATCAAGAAAGCGGGTTTGTCGTGATTGGTGAAATAGATGTCGCCAGCGCCTACAGCACCGGCCGCACCGACTTCATGGGACTGAAGTTGGTTGTCGCGCCCGGCGTGCTCGTCCCTCGCCCGGAGACGGAATTGCTCGGCTGCACCGCCCTCAATGTGCTGCGTGAACTTAATCGGCCGGTCCCGCGTGTCGTCGACATGTGCTGCGGGGCAGGCAATCTCGCCTGCGCCATTGGATACAAGGTCCCCACCGCGCGCGTCTGGGCGAGCGATCTCACTGACAGCTGTGTAGAAACCACGTGCCGGAACGTCGCCCATCTTGGCCTGGCCGGACGCATTTCGGTGCTGCAGGGCGACCTGTTCAATTCCTTCTCGGGTCTGGAGCTCGAAGGCACGATCGATCTGGTCGTTTGCAACCCGCCTTACATCTCCGAGAAGCGGCTCGAAAACGACCGCGCGCATTTGATGGAACTTGAACCACGTGAGGCGTTCGCTGCCGGGCCCTACGGCCTGAGCATTCACATGCGGGTGATCAAGGAGGCGCGGCGCTATCTGCGGCAAGGTGGTATGCTGCTTTTCGAGGTCGGGCTTGGCCAGGACCGGCAGGTCATGAGTTTGGTTGAACGTTCCAAAGGCTACGAGAGCATTCGCACGGTTGCGAACAATGCTGGTGAAGCCAGGGTGGTTTGTGCACGAGCCAGAACGCCAGCGTGAGCCGCGCCATGGGTTTGCGCGCTCGGTTGGGAAGACGCCCTTATTACCATCGCCCGGCGATCAGTTTTCCTTGCTCACCACGTAACGTGCAATTCCCTGGATGGAATCGAAATTCTCAGGCAGAAGTTCACTGTCCTCGACAGTGATGCCGAATGTCTCCTCGACGAAGCCGATAACTTCAAGCACTCCAGTCGAGTCTATGATGCCCTGGTCGAGCAACGACGTTTCAACCTCCAGGGCACGCGGGTCGGCCACGTAGAAATTTGACGCCAGAAAGGCGCGTATCTGATCGCTGTAGGTGTCAATTCTGTTGTTCGTGCTCAGCATTGAATTGGCCTCCGATCCAAATGATTTCCAGGTATCGCTTTATGACAGCGCTATTTTCTTGAGCTTGCCCGTGTCCGTCATCGGTAGACTGGACACAATTTGGATGGACTTCGGAATCATGAAGTTTTCCAACCGCTTCTGACATTCCATCCGCAGCTGCTTTTCGCCTATGATCGTTCCTTGCTCCATGACGACAAACGCTTTCACTGCTTGCCCCAGCAGGTCGTCGGGAACTCCGACAACCGCGGCTTCCCGTACTCCCGGGATTTCCATCAGCACGTTTTCGACTTCCCTAGGCGCCACCTTTTCTCCCCGCGATTTTATGATCTCATCGCTGCGGCCGACAAAATAGAGGTACCCTTCCTCGTCCATTCGGCAGTAGTCGCCGGTGTACAGAACCTGCTCGCCGGGCAAAGGGCCAGGCTTGAGCTTCCTCGCGGTAGCCTCCGGCTTACCCCAGTAGCCCTTCATGACCGTTGCTCCGCGGATGACCAACTGGCCGACGACATTGGGACCGACCTTTCGGTCATCCTCATCGACAATCCACATTTCGGTGTTCGGGATGGCGATCCCCACGCTCAACGGTTTTCGCGCAAGATCTTCCGGCGGAAGATAGGTGCAGCGTTTGCATTCGGTCAGGCCGTACATCGAATAGATCCGGGCATCGGCAAACAGTTCCTGGAGCAGGCGAATGTGCTTGAGCGGCAGTGCCGCAGCAGTGTTCGTGACATACCTTATGCTTGCAAAATCATTTGCCTTCAGCGTCTTGAGATCCGACAGCGCGGCAAAGATGGTCGGCACGCCGGGAAAGCCTGTAACTCTCTCCCTTTCGATGATCGCAAGTATCTGTGCGGGGAAGGCAAACGAGCGCTCGAGGACCAACCGCGCCCCGGTACGGAATGCCATTATCATCTGATAGAGGCCGTAATCGAAGGCCAGGGGCAAGACATTGAGGATCACGTCGTCTTCGCCAAGCTCGAGGTACGAGGCGATAGACGCGCAGGCTGCCATCATGTTCCTGTGTGTCAGCATCACGCCTTTGGGTTCGCCGGTCGAGCCCGACGTGTAGATGATGGCTGCGAGATCGATATCGATGCGGCGGCGGGCCGGCGCTTTGCCGTGGCCGGCAGCCGCCTCATCCCAGCGCACGGCATGCGGCAATCCCCGGAGCTCGGCGTCGTCCACCTGACCGGAGACGATGAGCCGCCGCAGCGACGGACAGTTACGCGCCGGCTCAGTAAAGATCGGCTGCAAATGTTTGTCGGTGATCAATGCCGCCGGCAGGCAATCGTTGAGCAAATACCCCAGCTTGTCGCTCTTGGTGAGCGGATTGACGACGCACACAACGGCGCTCGCCTTGAGAACCGCCCAGAAGCTGACCACGGTCTCGACGGTGTTGTCGGCGAAGATCATGACGCGGTCACCGGGGGCGACCCCGGACGTGACGAGATGATGGGCGACCGCGTTGGAACGTGTCTCAAGCTCATCATAGGCGAGCCGGTGCCCGCCGCACACCAGCGCCACCTTGTCGCCGAGCCGGCCGGCCGAATGGCTGAGGTAGTCGTGCAGCAGAGGGACGGCGCCATGCATCATACCAGCACCTCTTGCCTGTGCAGGTGATCGACATCTATCCTGAGGTCGACCGCACACCCGCTCGAAGGGCGGCTTGCGACAAACTGCTGATGGAGGAGCTGCGTCGACAGCACGCCGACCAACGCCATGTTGTCCGAGTTGGACAGATCCCCATCGCCGGTCTTGGCAGCGCATTTGTCCAGCAGGCGCGCGACCGAGTTCGGATCAAAGACATTCGCCGCGCGCAGGGCAGTCTCCGAGAGTGCTTCGCGGACATAGGCGGGTGCGCTATCGCCGATGAAGCAAAGTGCGTTGGGCGCCCGGTAGGGTTGCTTCTTGCGGGCCACGACTTCCGCGGGCACGATCGATTTCGCCACACGCTTCAGCACGTGTTTCTCATCCAGAATGCGCAGCTTGTAGTCGGCCGGTAGCGAATTCGCCAAGGCCACCAGCCTGTCGTCCAGGAACGGGAACCGCCCTTCGACGGAATGGGCCATCAGCATCCTGTCTCCCTGCGAGGAGAGCAGGTAGCCCGACATCAGCGTCCTGATCTCAAGATACTGGTCCTGCGCGAGAGGACCCCATCGTTGAAACTCTTCGGGCAGGCGGCAGAGCAGGTCCGCCACCACGTCGTGACGCGCCGTTTCGGCGTGCATGTCGGCCGAGAACAGCCGTTTGATGGCGCTGGTGGTGCGCCAGCGGGTATCATGCGCGAAGCCGGGCGCGCCAAATGCATGGATACCATGTCCAAAGAACTGGCGCGCCATCGCCTGCTGCTTGACCGGCGAGCGGCTCAGATAAGGGTAGAGGCGTTCCAGCAGTCGCGCGCGTCGGGCAGAGGCGGGCTGCCGCCCCCAGAAGCGGCGGACCTTGCCTTCCCGGAACAGGTCGTAGCCGGCGAACATCTCGTCGGCCCCTTCGCCGGTCAGCACGACCTTGATGCCATGTTCGCGCACCAGCCTCGAGAGAAGGAACAACGGCGCCGGCGCCGTCCTGAGAATCGGACGCTCGGCGTGACGGATCACATCTGGGAAGATGTCGGCGATGTCACTGCGCGAAACCATCACCTCGTGGTGCTCGCCGCCGCTCGCACTTGCAACCAGCCGCTGGTAACGGGTTTCATCATATTCGGCGTCAGCAAAACGCAACGAGAAAGTCTGGAACGGCGCGCCGGCGAAGCGCCTCCCGAGCATGGCGACAAGTGAGCTGTCGAGCCCGCCGGAAAGGTAGCAGCCGACCGGCACATCCGCCTTCACCATCCTAAGCGCCGTCGCGGCCTGCAAGGCGCCGCGCACTTCGTCCACCGCATCCTCCAGCGAGCCCCTGAAGGTGCCATGGGACAGGTCCTCGCTCTCGGGATAGCAAGGTTTCCAGAAAGCCTGCTCACGAACGCTGCCATTGTCGTAGATGCGGACATGGCCGGGGGTAAGTTCCTGTACTCCCTGAAATACGCCTTGCGGCGGTACGACGGTCCACAGCGTGAAAGTCTGGTCGACCCCCGCCGGATCGAAGGCCCGCGGTATCGCCGGGTCGGCTGCGAAGATGGCCTTAACTTCGCTGGCGAAATGCAGGCGGCCAGCGTGTTCGCACAAATGCAGCGGGCAGATGCCGAACCGGTCGCGCGACAGGACGAGGCGGCCTGTCAGCGAGTCCCAGATGGCGAGTGCCCACTGCCCGTTCAGCCGCTCGAACGCGCCCACGCCCCACGCGCGGTAGGCATGCACGACGACCTCCGTATCGCTGCGGGTGCGGAAACGATGTCCCAGGGCTATGAGTTGGTCACGCAACTCGACGTAGTTGAAGATCTCGCCGTTGAACACGATCCAGGTGGTATTGCCTGTGTCGGCGAGAGGCTGCTGTCCGGTCGAGAGATCGATGACCGACAGGCGGGTATGCGCCAGCCCCGCTCGCTTGTCGCGGTAAAGGCCGCTTTCGTCCGGACCTCGATGGGAGAGCGCGGCTGCCATTCTCAGAAGCGCGGCTCGTGACGGAGGCTCCGCAGCCGCTTTCAGCGCCACAATTCCGGCGATGCCGCACATGGGTCAATCCCTGTCCATCGCAGCGGACAGCTGCGGCCGTGCGTGAAGGTAGCGTGCGGCGCGGCGTTTGCTGACGATATCCTTATAGACCTTCTCGACCTGCTCGGCCGTGAGGCCGGCGGCGGCGGCGACCGCGCCGGCCGAAATTCCGTGATTCATGCCGTAGAGGCACAAATCCATTAACTGATAGGGCAAGGCGAAGTAGAACTCCTCCTGGGTTTGCGCCATGGAAAACGTGTCCGTGGTCGGCGGCCTTGTTCGGACCTCCGTGTCAATCCCGAGATATTCCGCCAGCTGGTAAACCTGGGTCTTGTAGAGATGGACGATAGGCATCACATCGGCGACGCCGTCGCCCTGCTTGACGAAGAAGCCCTGGTCGTATTCGAGCCGGTTTGGCGTGCCTGCCACTGCATAGTTGAGGCGGTCCGCATGATAATATTCGGTCATCTTGCGAACCCGCTGCTTGTAGTTGGTAGCAGCGACGATCTGCAGGTAAGCCGCCGGCGACAGACGCACGGTGTCGATCTTTCCGTCCGGATCCTCGACCGTAAGGCGCGTGATATTGAGGCCGCTGCTCTCCAGCACCGATGCCATGACCAGCTTGCATTTCCAGCCTTCGCCATATCCAGGGACGGCAGTTCGGATGGCCTCGATCTGTCGGGCGTAGGCGCCAATGCCTTCGAGCGCCGGCTCGATATCTTCAAGGATGGTGTCGATGCCAAGCTGCCCAGCGACGCTGCGGCCAAGCCTCAACGAGTCGCCTGACGAATCGCGCTCCGGCATGAACAGGCCCAGTACCTTGTACTTTCCGAACGCCCGTGCGCACACCGTTGCGACGACCGAACTGTCGATGCCTCCGGAGAGCCCGACGACCACTCCGCGACGCCGTTGTGTGCCGAGAACCTGTTCGCGCAAAGTCTCGACGATGCGATCGATCTCCAGCCGGGCATCGAGCGCCAGCACATCGCTGCTGAATTCGCCGATCAGGTCGATGACACTGCCTCCTGTTTGCGTGACTCGATTGAAGAGTAGGTCTCGGTCACAGCGTTTTCGATGAGTGGGCGATTGACGGTCAGATGAGGCTCCACGACCATGTCGATGTGGGTGCCGGCGATCGGAATGACGTCCAGATGGACGAATGCCCGATCCCACCCGAGTGCAAGGGGCATTCCGGGCCGCGCGCAACGGAACAAGGTGCCGGTGATCGGCAGTATCGGCCTAGGTTCTGTCAGCCATTGGAAGAAGGCCCGCGCCCGCAGAACCTCCTGCAGTTCCAGTTTGGTTCTGAAGCTCGTCGGATTGAACTGACCCTCGGCATAGCGGTCGAGGAAGCCGGCAAGCCGGGATTCGCAGTGCATTTTGACCGCGACCTTGGCAAGCGCGCGACACGCCACCCGACTAGCCGATATACGATTGGTTCGGATCCGGTGAAATGTCCGGGTAATGGTCTCCCAACGCTTGCTGCGCTCGCCAACCAGGCTGGTATCCAGAATGCCCGTGAACGCTACCGCTCGCCCTTGATCAAGCAGACGCGCGGCAACCTCAAAAGCGACCGCTCCTCCGAGCGAGTGGCCAAGCAGGCGAACACAGCCGGTCGGCTGCACGCGGTTGATATGATCAATTGCAGCTTCGACCATTGCGGCGACAGTGTTCTGACCTTGCAGGATCATGCCCAGGGCCGGATATCTGATGGGAGACACCCTGGCGACCTTGCTTATTGCTGATGCGAACGAAGCAAGGCTCGGACCATAGCCGACCGACCCGGGGAAAAGGAAAAGCAGCGGAGGCTCGTGTTTCCAGGCGGGCGCGTGCTCTCCGCCTCCTTGAGCGGAAATGACCGCTGCAACCATCTCATCGAAGCTCATTCCAACCGTGAAGGCTTCCAATCCGAGCTCTTGCCCGATCGCGCTTTCGATTTCCATCACGCAATGCAGCAGCTTCAGCGAATCTCCCCCCGCTTCATCCCAGCACCCCAGTGCGACCCGCGTTTTAAGGACCTTGGTCCAGGCACGCCGTACGATCTGATGAGCAGGAACTTCATTTCCCGCATGGGCGATTTGCGGTGGGGGCGTTGTTTCCCGCACCGAAAGGTCGATTGCAGCCAGCATTGCCATATCGATCTTTCCGCTGGCCAGCCGCGGTATCTCGGCGCTTGCATGGAGCCGCAGCGGGCAAAGCGCCGGCGGCAATTTTGTCCTGGCAAATTGGCGCAGCTCGTCGCAAAAACTGACTCCCGCCCTGCCGTGCGGTACGGCGAACGCAACCAGTTCATTCGCCGGGGTGACGATAACCACGGCATCCTTCACCGACGGCGCGCCACGCAGAACCCGTTCGAGTTCGGCCGGCTCAACGCGCCGCCCATTGACCTTTATCTGGCGCCCTTTGCGACCGATGATCCGCAACAGGCCATCACTCCCAATTTGCACAAGATCGCCCGTTGCAAAGATACGAAGCGTCTGGTCGGCGGGATCTATTTCAAACGGAACAACTGCCCCGTTTTCCCAATATCCGAGTGCGACATACGGGCTTCTGATCAACAGTTCTCCGATCTTGCCGGGCTGAACCGGGTAACCCTCTTCATCGACAATTGCGAAGCTGATTCCCGGAAGCAGCCAACCGACGGGAGCTGAGGAATCGAATTCCGGCCAATCGTGCGGCAAGAACCACTGCGATCCAGTCGTTTCCGTCGATGAATAGCCGATCTGCACCAGGCAAGTTGGCGGGACAGCCTTGCGCACCAGGCGGATGTCGGCCGAGGACACCTTCTCGCCTCCAATTCGGGCAACCCTGAGTGAACCAAAGGCGTCCGCGGGCTCATCCGCCAGGAGAGCGCGAAGCAATGCCGGCACCAGATACGTGATCGTCACGCCTTCCGATTGCATGCGGCCGCGAACCGAGCGCAGGCCGACGGCTTCGACCTCCACAAGCTGCAACGTAGCACCCGTAAGAAGAGCAGCAAGGATTTCCCGGCAACCGGCGATGGTTGCCGGGCCGGTCAGGGGCAGGAAAACATCCTGCGCATTGATGTGGCAGGCGTCGACATATTGCTGCACTCGGCACAGCAAGCTCCGCTGGCTGTTGACAATCCCCTTGGGGCGGCCCGTGCTGCCGGAGGTATAAAGCACCATTGCCGGTGCATCGACAGAAACGGTACGGTGTTCAGCTGGACGAAGCGTTGCCTGCAACGATTGCGCTATCTCGATCCGGGCAACGTGCTGGGGCAGATCAAGGCCATGGATGCCTTTGTCGCCAATTATGGCGGAGAGCCTCGCGTCGGCGACGATTTCGTTGATGCGCGAGTCCGGATCTCGCACGTTAAGCGGTACTGACGGTCGACCGGATGCCATGCTGGCCAGCATCGCAACTGTGTACCAGACCGAGTTGGCCTGAAGTATTCCAACCGCATTTCCGTCGGGAACGACGGCTTCAATCCGGCTGGCCAAGGCCTCGACCGCCCGAAAAAGCTCGGAATAGGTCAGTCGGTTGGTGCCGTCGCTGGCGGCTAATTTTTCGGAATAATGCCCGGCGATTTCCCTCAGGTGATCAAAGACCGGAATGTCGACGAAGCCAGTTCCCATCCGTTGATGCAGACGTAGAACGGGCCCGCCCTCGTCAAGAGCATGATCGGGAACTTTTGACCATCGACAAGAGACCACCGGTTGGTAGTCAGTCTGCACCGTTCGAATCGCCCTCGAAGATTCTAAATGCGCCAGAGACATAAGGGCCCCACGCTAGGATTGTTGCCGCTTATCGCCCCGCGGCATGATCTTTTCATCAATCATTCGGATGATGCGCCAGGCGGTCTTGATCGCTTGAATCGTTCGAAGTTGAGCATGCAAGCCTGCGCCCGCCCGGGCTGTGGGACTACCTTACCGAGGTGTCGGGCTGTGCGCTGCTGTCCGCTTCGCCGGCGCCTGAAACGAAGCAATATGCGAATACTTCTCCTCCAAGCTCATCCGTGACACGAACCCAGTTGTTTTCCCATGTCCGCAGGGTAACCTGGCGTCCTGTTGATATAGTCGCCGCCGTGAACGGGCTGGACGCATTGACATTACTCGCCGCAACTACGTCGTCCCCTTCCATTTGCTCTACCAGGTATGTTTGCATCACTGCTCCTGACTGCAGGGCATGGCCGGCTCAATTGCGTGTAGCTGGAGGCATGAACTCCCAACCGCAAGGAACGGATTTCGTTCCATGCAACAGGCAGCACTACCGCCGGCAGTCAGCGTTCAGACTGCCCTGGCAGGACCATGGCCTAGCCGCTGAATGACTTGGCCAGGACTGAGCTATGCTTTGGCGGAGATGGACCCTCGCGTTGCGAAGCCGCATACTTCTGGAATAGTGCAATCTTGTCGGGATAAGTGATCCGGATTTCGCTGTGACACCCCTCGCAGCGATATTTGGATGCAACCTGAAACCAGCGCCCGGGTTTCAGCAAAGCCAATCCGCAACGCGGGCATTTGAATGTCATTTCAAGAGGGCATAGATTCTGACACAGCGGCATTTCGCAGATTCCATAAGAGATAGCTAATGTTAGGCAACGGCAGCCGGCCGGAATCGTTCCTAGACGCCGTTCTTTTCGTTAGGCCGATGACCAACCCGGACGCCAGAGACTATTGGTTATCCGCGATGCCATATTCACTGACGCAGGCCTGAACTCAGGCGCATCCCGCTTTCATAGTGACGTCGAGCCTGAGCGCCGATCGAACGGTTGTCAGAAGGTTTTATGAGAACTTGTTCACCGGGCCTCGGCACCGAGCGTGATGGCCTCGGGGCGACGACGGGCCGCACGGTCGACGACACGACCTCTAATCCGGACGCTGAAACAACGCCGCGCGCCAGCATGTCGAACAGCACTACCGCGATCAGTGAAACAAGAAGGACGAAAGCAGCGCAACCAGGCGGCGACCCTTGAGCATCTCGCCTATATCGTTGTGCTCGGGAGCCGCGATCCCGATCGAACTTATGGATATGGATGCGCTGTTGAAAGCAACCGACGCATCCCTTGGCGAAATGCGTCGGTTCCAGAAGCTTATGCGTGGCGGATTTCCGTTCCCAGCACCTTCAGACATTCGCGGATGAACGCAGCAAGCGCCGTCCAGCCTTTGGCAGAAACCATTGTCCCGTCCACATAGGCCTCGGTCGGCGACAGGTCGATATAGGTGCCACCCGCCAGTGTCACCTCAGGCTCGCAGGCGCCGAGTGCTGCGACCTTCTTGCCACGCACCACGCCGTCAACAGCGATCAGGATCTGCACACCGTGGCAGATGGTGAAGATCGGCTTCTTGGCCTCGTGGAAATGGCGCACGATGGCCTGCACGCGCTTGTCGGTGCGGATGTATTCCGGGCCGCGGCCGCCCGCGCAGTAGACGGCATGATATTGATCGAGCTGCCTCTCGGCTTCCGAGAAAGTCTTGTTGATCAGCGCATAGTGGCCGAGCTTTTCGGTGTAGGTCTGGTCGCCCTCGAAGTCGTGCAGCGAGGTCTTGATCAGATCTCCGGCGTTCTTGTCTGGGCACACCACGTGGATGGTGTGACCGACGGCTTCCATGGCTTGCTGATAGACAAAGATTTCGTATTCTTCGGTGAACTCACCGGTCAGCATCAGTATCTTCTTGCCTGGCATGGCTCTTCCTCTCAGTGTTTGAGCTAGGCAGTGCGCGGACCGCGCCCTGCCTTTCGGTGAAATCGGATAGGGTTAGAATGGCGAGTCGGGGAAATAGTATTCCTTGGCGTTGGCTTGGGTGATCAACGGCGCGTCGAGCTTGACGGTGCCACGGACGGGTGCCTGGCCGATCAGGTTGGCGACGGTCATGTAGATCGCGGTCTTGATCATCGACGGCGGATATGGCGTCTCGACCGGCGTCATGGCGTCGCCGTCGATCACCTTCTTGACGATGTCCTTCATGCCGTTGCCACCGAGCGCCAGCTTGATATCGGTCCGGCCCGATTGCTTGACCGCTTCGAGCACGCCAAGCAGCATGTCGTCGTCATTGGCCCAGACCGCATCGATATGCGGGTACTTGGCCAGATAGTCCTGCATCAGCTTGAAGGCCTCGTCGCTGTTCCAATGCGCGTACTGGATGTCGAGGACTTTCAGGTTCGTACCCTTGATCGTGTCCTGGAAGCCCTTGATGCGCTCGTCGTCGATGACGGTCGGAATGCCGCGCAGCACAACGACGTCGCCCTTGCCGCCGAGCTTGTCGATCATGAACTTGGCTGTGTTGGTGCCAACCGCGATATTGTCGCCCGCGAGGTAAAGATCCTGGACGGAGGCGTCAGTCAGACCGCGATCGACGACGGTAATGAACGTGCCCATGTCCTTGATAGCCTTGACCGGCTGAGTCAGCTCTTCCGAGCTGTAAGGCAGGATCACCAAAGCATCCAGCTTGCGGCTGGCCGACAGGTCCTCAAGCGCGCTGACCTGCTCCGCCGCGGACGGCGACGTCTTCACGACCACTTCGACGTTCGGGAACGCGGCGTTGATTTCCTTGGCCGCCGCCTGTGCGTGATAGACGATGCCCGCCGTCCAACCGTGGTCGGCTGCCGGTATCGACACCGCGATGACCTTCTTGTCTTGCGCCATGGCCTGACCGGCCAGCAGCAGCGCGCCAAGTGTCGCCGCCGCAATCCATTTTCTACTGAACATTGTCTTCTCCCTTGGACCTATAAGAACGTTGATCCGCGTGGTCCGGACGCGGCGCTATTTCGAATTCGAAAACCGCTGGATGAGCATGGCGATGATGATGATGACGCCCTGAACAGCGGCAACGAGGTATTCCGAGACGAAGTCCGACAGCACCATGAGGTTGGCGATGAGCTCCAGGATGACGGCGCCGGCGACTGTTCCCCACACATGGCCCTTGCCGCCGCGCAGCGCGGTGCCGCCGATCACCACGGCTGTGATGACCTGCAGTTCCCAAAGCTGTCCGGTCGTCGGCGTTGCAGCGCCCAGGCGCGGCACGTAGCAGATCGCGGCAATGGCCACGCAGGCACCCTGGACGATATAGGCCACGGTCCGTGTCCTGATCACCGAGATGCCGGAATAACGGGCGACATCCTCATTGGCGCCGACCGCCGCGCATTTGCGGCCGTATTTCATCTTGTACAGGATGAAGGATGCGGCCGCGGCGACGGCGACGGATATGAGGATAGGAACCGGGATGCCGGCAACCGTGCCGAAATAGACAGGCCGGTAGGCCTCGCGCAGCGATCGGTCGATCGGTATCGTGCCGCCGTCGGTCAGATAGGTTATCAGCGCCCGGAAAATCCCCATCGTGCCCAGCGTGGCGATAAACGGTTCGATCCTGCCGACCGTGACGATGAGGCCGTTGGCAAGCCCGCACAGCAGGCCGACCAGGATCGCCACCGCCATGCCGGCGGGAATAGCCCAGATACCGGCATGCGGGGCCACCGTGTTCATGAACATGATGGTGATGCCGGTGATGAAGGCGGCCATCGAGCCGACGGAAAGATCGAGCCCGCCGGACGAGATCACAAATGTCGCGCCGACCGCGATAATGGCGATGAAGGCGCTGCGGGTGATGACGTTGGCGAGATTGGTGGCGGACAGGAAATCGGGGTTGATGAGGTAACCCACGACCAGGAGGGCCGCCAGCGCAAGGAAGGGCCCGATGTCGGTCCAACTGACATTGAGATCCAGGGGGCGACGCCTGGGTGCGGATTCGGTCATGACAGCCATTCTGTGCCTCCCTTGGCTTTTAGCCCTGGCTTGGGGCCACTGGTCGCCAGTACCGCCACGTTGCTTTCGGTCATTTCGGCGCCGCTGACCTCGCCGGTGATGCGGCCTTCGCGCATCACCAGGATGCGGTCGCAGATGCCGATCAGTTCCTGCATCTCCGAAGAGATGACGATGCAGGCCTTGCCCTTGGCCACAAGCTCCTGGATGAAGGCATAGATCTGCGCCTTGTTGGCGATGTCGATGCCACGCGTGGGCTCGTCGATAATGACCACCGAAGGATCGGTCAGCAGCACCTTCGCCAGCAGCAGCTTCTGCTGATTGCCCCCGGAAAGCTGGCCCGCCTTGGCGCCGAGGCTCTTCAGCCTGATGTCATATGTCTCCACGGCCTGTTCCAAGGCCTCCGCTTCGCGGCGCCGACCCATCGAGAGGCCGGGATGGAACAAACCGAGCGCCGACAGCGTCAGGTTAGGCGCCAGGCGCTCCTGCAGCAGCAGTCCCTTGCCCTTGCGATCCTCGGTCAGGTAACCGACGCCGGCGTCGATCGCCGCGCGCGGCGATTGGAAATGGATCGACTTGCCCTCAAGTTCGACCTTGGCGGCCGCCGGGCGCAGGCCGATAATGCCCTCGAAGAGTTCAGTTCGACCTGCGCCGACCATGCCGGCGAACCCGAGGATCTCGCCTTTGTGGACCGTGAACGACACGTCCTCCGCATAGCCGGGAACGGAGGCGTTCCTCACGCTCAGCATCGGTACATCCGAAGGCGCTGCGGTCCTTTCAGGATAGAGTGCGGCCAGTTCGCGACCGACCATCAACCGCGCCATATCCATCTGGCTCAGCGTCTTGCCGGGATAGGTGCCGACCATCTTGCCGTCGCGCAGAACGGTCACTTTGTCGGCGACCCGTTGCACCTCGTCCAACCGGTGGCTGATATACAGCACGGCGGTGCCGTGAGCCTTCAGTCGCAGGACGATCTCCAGAAGGCGCTCGACCTCGCCACCGGTCAGAACGGCGGTCGGCTCGTCGAAGATAACCAATTTATAGTCGTCAAGCAGAGCACGAGCGATCTGCACCATCTGCCGGTCTGCCAGCGAGACGTCTCGCACCAGTGCCCTTGGCGAGACCGCGCAGCCGATCTGCGCCAGTTTGTCGGCCGCCAGCCGGCGCATGGTGCGGTCATCCACGACAAGGCCACGCGAAAGCTCTCGCCCGAGAAACAGATTGTCGGTGACCGTGAGCCCCTCTGCGAGCAGGATCTCCTGATGGACCAAGGCGATACCGGCATCCTGTGCCTGGCTGGGCTTGGCAAATTTCACCGCGTGTCCGTTCATCGACAATGTGCCATGGCTTGGCTCGACATAGCCGGACAGCAGCCGCATCAACGTCGACTTGCCGGCACCGTTCTCGCCAATGATGGCGTGGACCTCACCGGGCAGGATGTCCAAAGTGACGTCCGACAACACCGTCACCGGGCCGTATTGCTTGGACAATTGCTGGGCGCGCAGCACCGGTTCGAGCGAACCATGCGCATTGCTGGACAACGTGCTCCCGCCCTCCCCGGCGATATTAGCGGCAATAGACATCCGTTCCGACCTCAATCGAATGCCGGGAGCAGGCGATCGCGCGAGTGCTCTATATGGATGCGCATCGCCTTTGCGGCGGCATCGGGATCGGCAGAGCCGAACGCGGCAAGAATCGCCTCATGTTCGTCAAGTGCCTCCTCGGTCACACGTGCATGAAACATCAGGCGGAAGATGTGGAAGTGCGTGTGCTGGTGGCCCAACGTCTCTCGGATGAGTTCGTTTTGAGAAAACTCCAAGATCTTGTCGTGGAAGATCGCATCCTGCCTGGCGAAGTTCGAATAGCGTACGCGATCATCCTTGCCGTCGCGGCGTGACATCACGCCGGCGGCTTCGAGCAACACATTGAACTTGGCCTCGTCCATCATTACGGCGGCCTTTGCGGCGCCATGCGGTTCGAGCAGCAGACGCATTTCGTACAATTCGTCGAAACGGCGCCGGGTGATCTGGGGTGCAGCACGATAACCGATCAAATGCGTCTTGAGGACGAGGCCTTCGCCTTCGAGCCGGCCAAGGGCTTCGCGGATCGGCGTGTGCGAGACGTTGAATTCCTTGACCAGGCTATCGACTGTAATACGTGAGCCTGGCGGGATTTTCAGCGCCATCAACTGCGCGAAGATGGCTTCATAGACATCTTCGACGAGACTGTTGGCGCGCTGGATGCGACCAACTCCAATGGTGGCGTCGCTTGGGTCGGGTAAGTTTGCGGTGTGCATATTTTGCCTCTTGACAGTCAGGACTGCTAACACGATGGTTCCGTCGATGCAATCCTATATCCTATACGATTTTAAAGCGGATATGTTTTAGGGGCGAGAGACACGCGCTTAGACCGTCCGATCCCAAGCCCAGTTCAATGCCTCCGTTTCCAGTCAGCCGCCGTCAAAGGACCGATCATGACCCTCTTCGCCGCCCTGCGGTTGCCGCGTGAAATCCTGTTCGGGAAAGGGCAGCGCCATGTGCTGCCGACGGTCGCCGCCCGGTTCGGCCAACGTGCGCTGGTCTGCACCGATGAGCGTTTCGCGGGCACAACGGTATTCGTCGACATCATCAAGTCCCTTCAATCAGCCTCGATCGAAGTCCTTGTGCATGACCGCGTTCTGCCCGACGTGCCACGCGACACGGTCGGCATCTGTGTCGAGGAAGCGAAGGGGTTCAGACCGGACATGGTGATCGGCATCGGCGGCGGCAGCTGTCTCGATTTCGCCAAATGCACCACGCTGCTTCTCAGCCATGGCGGCAAGCTCCAGGACTATTACGGGGAGTTCAAGGTGCCGGGTCCGACGCTGCCGCTGATCGCCGTACCCACCACGGCCGGCACCGGCTCCGAGGTGACGCCGGTCGCGGTGATTTCCGACCCGGACCGGACGCTCAAGGTCGGCATATCGAGCCCTCACCTTATCGCCGCAGTCGCCCTGTGCGACCCCGAACTGACAATGACCTGCCCCCCTGGCCTGACCGCGATCGCCGGCGCTGACGCTTTGACCCATGCGATCGAGGCCTTCACCGCCATGCGGCGCGGTGAAGACCCCAATCTGCCGCAACAGCATGTCTTCATCGGCAAGACTGACCTGACCGACCATTTCGCGTTGCTCGCGATAAAACTGCTTGGCCGGAGTCTGGAGAAAGCCTGCAGCGACGGCGCCGATGCCGACGCGCGTGCCGATGTCATGATGGGCGCTCTGGCAGCGGGCTGCGCATTCGGCACTGCCGGCACGGCGGCGGCGCATGCCGTGCAATATCCGGCAGGCGCCCTCACCCACACCGCCCATGGTTTGGGCGTGGCGACAATGATGCCTTACGTAATGACCTATAACAGCCGCGTCGCCGCTGACGAGATGGCAGAGATCGGCGCGGCACTTGGCTTGGAGACGAAGGCGAGAACCACCGCCCAGATGGCAGCCGCCACAATCGAGGAGATCAGGCGATTGTTCGCGGCGATCGGCATTACGCCAACACTGGCGGATCTAGGCCTCCCTGCCGATAAGCTTGACTGGACCGCCGAGCAAGCGCTCGGCATCGACCGCCTGATCAAGAACAATCCGCGTGCCTTCGATCTCGGCACGATGCGACGCCTCGTTCAGGCTGCCCATGACGGCGACCTCGCCGCCTGCGTTATGTGAAAACGGAACAAAGCGATGAATTTGAACGCTCAGCAGCTCGACCAGGATGGCTATGACGTGCGCGGTTTTTCACACGGACTCTACATCGACGGTACTTGGCGACCGTCCTCCGACGGTCGGCTCATCGATGTTGTCGATCCCTCCTCCGGGGCGGTGATCGCGGCGGTTCCCGATGCGACAGTCGAGGACGCCACCGCCGCCGTCGAGGCCGCGGCCAAAGCAGCTAAGGGATGGCGGGAGACGGCGCCGCGCAAACGCTCGGAAATCCTTCGGCGCTGTTTTGAGCTCATGGTCGAACGCTCCGAAACGCTTGCCATGCTGATTTCCCTGGAGAATGGCAAGGCGCTGCGCGACGCGCGCGGCGAGGTAGCCTATGCAGCCGAGTTCTTCCGTTGGAATGCTGAGGAAGCGGTCCGCATCACCGGCGAGTTCGGCACCGCGCCCTCCGGCAGCAATCGCATCGTGGTCGATTATGAGCCGATCGGAATTTGCGTGCTGATCACCCCGTGGAATTTTCCGGCCGCTATGGCGACCCGCAAGATCGCGCCGGCGCTGGCGGCAGGCTGCACTGTCGTCCTGAAGCCGGCAAGTGAAACACCGCTGACGGCCTATGCGCTGGCGGCACTCTACAGCGAAGCCGGCGTGCCTGCCGGTGTCGTCAACGTGCTGACCACGACCAGTCCCGGGCCGCTGACTTCGGCCATGCTCGCCGATCCGCGCGTCAGGAAGCTGTCCTTCACGGGGTCGACGGGCGTGGGCCGAACCTTGCTCGGCGAGGCTTCAAAGCATGTCATTTCCTGTTCGATGGAACTCGGCGGCAATGCCCCGTTTGTCGTCTTCGACGATGCCGATCTCGACGCCGCCCTCGACGGCGCGATGATCGCCAAGATGCGCAACGCCGGCGAGGCCTGCACCGCCGCCAATCGCCTCTATGTGCAATCGGGAATCTATGATGCTTTTGCCGACGGGCTCCGCAAGCGCATGGCGGCACTTAAGGTGGGAGCAGGCCCGAATGCAGACACAGAATGCGGGCCGATGATCACCAGAAAGGCTGTCGACAAGATCGACCGCTTGGTCAAGGACGCCGTGGGCCGGGGAGCCAAGGTGCTTTGCGGCGGGGCGATTTCGGAGGAAGAAGGATTCTTCTATCCGCCCACAGTGCTGTCCGATGTGCCGCCCGATGCGGAGATGGCGCACGAGGAGATTTTCGGCCCGGTGGCACCCATCACACGCTTCGACACCGAGGCCGAGGCGATCGCACATGCTAACAACACGGAATATGGTCTGGCCGCTTATATATACACACGCGATATTGGACGCGGCATGCGGGTGGCGTCGGGGATCGAGGCCGGCATGATCGGTCTCAACCGGGGACTGATGTCGGATCCGGCCGCACCATTCGGAGGCGTCAAGCAGAGTGGCCTTGGCCGCGAAGGCGGCCAGCACCACGGCATCGCCGAGTTCATGGAGGCTAAATATATTGCCGTCACCTTCTGAACCGGCAGTCATGTCAAAAGACCCTTTCCGCACCCGCGACCATGTGGCCGATTTTGACTATATTGTGGCCGACATAGTGACTCGCAGCGCGGAAACCCGGGCGAACCTGCCGATGTCGGCTGATATCGCCTATGGCGAGGGCGAGGCCGAAAGGTTGGACCTGTTCTTTCCGCCCGGCGAGCGCAGGGATCTTCCCGTGCACATCTTCATCCATGGTGGCTACTGGCGCATGTTCTCCAGAAGCGACTATTCTTATGTAGCGAACACAGTCACCAAAGCTGGGGCGATCGCGGTCATCGTCGACTATGCGCTGATGCCTGAAGTCAGGATGGCGGCAATCGTCGACCAGATCCGGCGTGCCAAACAATGGGTGCTGGACAATATAGCCGCCCATGGCGGTGACCCTGCCCGGCTAAGCGTAAGTGGTCATTCGGCGGGCGCGCACCTGGCCACATTCCTGTTCGAAAAGACGCCAATGCCATCGCGCATACGTGCGGCGCTGCTGCTAGGCGGCCTTTACGACCTCAAGCCCCTTCAGACGTCCTTCCTCCAGCCGCTAATCGGAATCACCGATGAGGAGGCAACTGCCTTCACCCCGATGACGCGGTGGCATGACCCGGAGACGGCAGCGACCATTCTCGTCGGAGATCAGGAAACGTCACCTTTTCACCAGCAGGCCGCCGACTTCGGAAAGCGCTTACGCGCGCAGGGGCACCTTGTCTGCGACCTCCGCCTGAATGACCGAAACCACATGAACAGCGTGCGTGATCTGGGCATCAGCGGCACACAATCTGGCGATTGCCTGATGGCGATGATCGAGGGAAACGGCCTATAGGACGGAAGCTGGGGAAAGTAGAGCCGCTTGACTGCCGGGCCAGACACTCCCGTCACTCAAGAAAGTACCGTCACGGGATCGCGGCAGCTACCGGCATCGGGCTGAGCTTTGCGGCAGGTGAAATCCGGCAGAGGACACAACCGACGATTCCTCATCGTCTTTCTCCACACTGCATGCGAGTGGTGCCGATCGACCATCGCGACGCCCACCGCTCCGTCGGCATCATCACCGCGGGGCTATGTGCACCAGTCCTTCTCCGAACAGCTGATGAACCTCATCCGCACCAATTTGCGAACTGGCAAACTGAGCATCGCGCCTTCGGACAGGCACCTTGCACGAGCGCCGAGAATGGTGCGGGACGCCGTCATTCGCAGGCCGGCCTCACCTGAATATCAGCGCACGCTCAGTCGGTCTGGATCCAGATCGACTTGGTCTCCAGATATTCATGCAGATGTTCGATGCCGCCCTCGCGGCCGTAGCCGGACATCTTCATGCCGCCGAACGGCACCGCCGGGTCGATGGCGTGGTACATGTTGACCCACACCGAGCCGGCCTTGATGCGGCGGGCGAGCTTGTGGGCGGTGCCCAGATGACTGGTGAAAATGCCGGCGGCCAGGCCGTAGGGCGTCGCATTGGCCCGCGCAACGGCTTCGTCGAGCGTGTCGAACGGCATCGCCGAAATCACCGGACCGAAGATTTCTTCACGCGCGATGGTCATCTTGTCCGACACCGCGCCGAAGACAGTCGGCGCGATGAAATTGCCGCCGTCGTAGATCTCGCCGGTCAGTCGCGAGCCGCCCGCTATCAGTTCCGCGCCTTCGTCGCGGCCGGCCTTGATATAGCCCACCACCTTGCCGGCCTGCCTGGCATTGATGAGCGGGCCGATTTCGGTTTCCGCCTCGATGCCATGGCCGATGCGAAGCCTGCCGGCAAACTCGGCTACCCGGCGCACGAATTCGTCATGGATCTCGCGCGCCACGAACAGCCGCGATCCGGCGATGCAGATCTGGCCCGAATGCACGAACACCGCCATCGCGGCGACAGGAACCGCCTTGTCGATGTCGGCATCACGGCAGACGATGATCGGCGATTTGCCGCCGAGTTCCAGGGAAACGCGCTTGAGGTTGATCACGCCCGCCCGCGCGATGGCCTGGCCGGTCAGCGTCGAGCCGGTGAAGACGATCTTGTTGACGTCGGGATGTTTAGCGAGCCACGCACCGGCCTCCGCCCCGGTGCCGGTGACGACGTTGACGACGCCGTCGGGAACGCCGGCTTCCTGCATCAGCCTGGCGATCAGCAACGGCGTCAACGAGGCATCCTCCGAGGGCTTCAGCACGATGGTGCAGCCGGTGGCGAGCGCCGGCGCGATCTTCCAGATCGAAGCGGCGGTCGGAGCGTTCCAGGGGATGATCGCGCCGACAACGCCCACCGGCTCGCGCCTTGTGAAGCTGACGATCTCGCCAGGGATCGAATTGTCTATGGATTCGCCATGCAGCGCGGTCGCCATGCCCGCATAGAAGCGCAGCATGCCGATGACGCGCCGCCGGTTGGCGAGCGTGCGCGTGATCGGCAGTCCCATGTCGAGAGTGTCCGAAACGCTGAGCTCTTCCCAATGGGTCTCGAAGAGATCGGCGATGCGCAGAAGCACGCACTGCCGCTCATAGGGCGAAAATTTTGACCATGGCCCTTCGAAAGCCGTGCGCGCAGCGGCCACCGCCGCATCGACGTCGGCCGCCGAGCCACGCGGCACGGTGGCCAGCACTTCGCCAGTCGCCGGGTTGAGCGCCTGCATCTCCTGGCCGGACCGTGCCGGAACCCACTTGCCGCCGACGAACATCGGCCGGAATTCGCCGTGGTAGAGCGCCGTGGCCTTCGCCCGCGGGTCGAAATTCAGCGTCATCCCTTCCTCCTCACAATTCCGTGGCGACTATGCCTCCCACGCCGGTCGACCTCAAACAAAGAAAGCTAAAAGGGCGTTCAGATAATCGGACTGTGCAATGTACGCGACTTCCCCGATGGTGCCGGCAATGGAGGAGCAGATATGAGACTTGCTGGCAAGGTCGCCATCGGCGGCAGACCTGGCCCGCTCGGCCTTTGGCGGTCTCGACATACTGGTCAACAATGCCGGCGTGGCCCAGCCGCCCTGGCGCTCGAGACGATGGACGAAGAGATGTTCGACCGGATCGCCAACGGCGGCGTCTCGCCTCGCCCGAATTTGACTTGGTGCAATGCTTCAAGGGCTGGGCGATTGCCGCCACCCGGGCCATGGCCGTGGAACTCGCACCGTTCGGCATCCGCGTCGTCGCCACCATTCCAAGCCTGTGCCATAGCGCCTGCCTGACGGCAGGCGGTTAGCCGCCGCCGCCCATGGTCACGGACATGAAGGCCCGGAAGGCCGCCGCTGCCGGTTCGATTGATCTGTCACGCGACCAGGCCAGGCCGACATCCATAGTGGGGATGGGCTCGACAAGCCCGCGCACTTCGATGCGCTGCCCCTCCAAGGACCAGGGGCGGTAAACCATGTCGGACAGGACAGTGACCCCCATGCCGGCAGCCACGAGCGACCGCACGGCCTCGACCGAACTGGTGGTAAGGACGGCGCGGAGCGAAAGCCCCGCGGCATCCCAGTAACGGGCGGCCGTCGTACGTGCCTCGTCAACCGTCAGCATGACATAATCTTCCGCCGCCACATCGGTGAGGCTGATTTCCTGTCGCGCGAGCAGGTGATGATCAGCCGAAAGCCAGAGCCGGCGGTTCGACCGCATCAAGACCTCCTGCGCCAACTCCTTGGTGTGCTCCAGGTTCGACACCAGCATCACGGCCATGTCGATGTCCCCGCACATCAACCCGCTTTCGAGAGCGTCTCGGGGCAGTTCCAGCACCTCGACCTCGATCTCGGGATAAGTCTTTCGAAACCGGGCGTAGTGGCGCGACATGTAGTAGCCGACGACCGTGTAGGTCATGCCCAGCCGCAGCTTGCCCGCCAGGCCTTTCCTATCGCGCAACGGGCTTCGGACGGCGGCAGCGACGGCCCCGGTGATAACCCGCGCATGTTCAAGAAACCGCGCGCCCTCCATCGTCAATCTTACGCCAGCGTGGTTACGCTCCAAAAGCCGTACGCCCAGGTCAGCCTCAAGCGTCTTTATCGCCGCAGTGACCGCCGATTGCGAGATGTTGAGTTCCACCGCAGCATGACTGACCTGTCCGCTCTCGGCGGTCGCGATAAAATAATCAAGCTGTTTCAAGGTGATGGTCATGGTGCGCTCCGGCCCAGAACCATTATCTGTTTTTTTGATATGACAATCAATAAACTACTATTTCACAAACGCCTTCGCATGCGCAAAAAATGCTGCAACGCCGCAAAGACGGCAGCTTCGAGGGGTAACAATGCGATGGCGGTGACGCTAAACTGCGACATGGGCGAAAGCTTTGGCCTCTACAAGGTTGGCGATGATATGGGCATGATGCCCATCATCGACGTTGCCAATGTCGCCTGTGGTTTCCACGCTTCTGATCCGGATCACATGCACGCCGCCGTCCGCAGCGCCAAGGCGAGTGGCGTCAAGATCGGCGCCCATCCAGGCTTGCCCGACATTCAGGGTTTCGGCCGGCGCGAGATGCGGATGACCCGCGAAGAAGTCAGGAACACCATCATTTACCAGGTGGGAGCGCTTGCCGGCTTCCTCAAGGCCGAAGGTGTGGAACTCCACCACATCAAGCCGCATGGCAGCCTTTACTTCATGGCCATGCAGCAGGAGGCAATCGCCCATGGCGTGTGTGACGCCGCAGAGGTTTTCGGCGTACCCCTCTTCGGCATGACGGGCACCCTGCATGAGAAGATTTATCAAGAGCGCGGTATCCCATTCGTCGCCGAGTTCTATGCCGATCTCGACTACGATGCCTCCGGCAAGCTGATCTTGACACGCGTTCATGACGCCAAGGACCCCGCAGAGATGGCCGAGCGGTGCGTACGCGCCATCAGGGAGGGCGAGGGCACGGCAGAGGACGGCAGTTTCTTCCCCGTACGCTGCGAAACCATCTGCGTGCATTCCGATACGCCGAACGCCATCGAAATAGCCAGAGCCGTGCGCACCGCAATCGCCCCCTGGCACTGAACTCGACCGAACCCGCCCGCGCGGGCGGTTCCAAATTAATCTGTCCGCAGTTTTCCGGAGCTTTTTATGGCCCAGATTCTTTCGCCTCTTCCCGGCACCTTCTATCGCAGCGCTTCGCCAGACCAGCCGCCCTACAAGGCGGATGGCGACGCGGTTTCCGCCGGAGACGTAATCGGTCTCATCGAAGTGATGAAGTCGTTCCACGAAGTGAGGGCCGAGACGGCCGGTACGAACATCCGCTTCATTGCCGACAATGAAGACCCCATCATGGCCGGCGCACCTATTGCGGATCTCGACTGATGCTGAAAAAGCTTCTGGTTGCCAACCGGGGTGAGATAGCGGTCAGGATCATCCGGGCCGCGCAAGATTTGGGGATCACCACCGTGGCGGTGTATTCGGCCGCAGACGCCGAGTCGCTCCACGTCCAGCTTGCGGACGAAGCGGTCAACATCGGCCCACCAGCGGCAAAGAAGTCCTATCTCAATGTCGAAGCAATTCTGAAGGCTGCCCGCGACACCGGTTGCGACAGCGTTCATCCAGGCTATGGGTTCCTTGCCGAGAATGCCGCGTTTTCCGACGCGGTCACAGGCGCTGGATTGGTCTTCGTCGGCCCGTCGGGAGATGCGATCCGGATGATGGGAGACAAGGTCTCGGCGCGATCCGCCGCCGCCGCTGCAGGTGTCCCTGTGGTGCCTGGCTCGGCTGGCCGGGTCGAGGGCCTCAAGGCTGGCCACGAGGTGCTGACCGCAACCGGTTTTCCGGTGATGATCAAGGCGGCGGCAGGCGGCGGTGGGCGGGGCATCCGCATCGCCAACTCGCTCGCCGAGTTCGAACAAGCCTTTCCTCAAGCCAAAGCAGAAGCCCTCGCCGCCTTTGGCGACGGTGGCCTCTACATGGAAAAGGTGATCGGCAAGGCCCGCCATATCGAGGTGCAGGTGCTGGCAGACGGAAGCGATGCCATCCACTGCTACGAGCGGGAGTGCTCACTGCAGCGGCGACGCCAGAAGGTTTGGGAGGAGGCGCCGTCGCGCGCACTTTCAGACAGGCTGCGCGAGGAGCTCTGCGCTTCGGCGGTCGCTTTGGCCAAGGCGGTCAAATACTCTGGTGCCGGCACGGTAGAGTATCTTTATGACGATGAAGCAGATCGCTTTTACTTCATCGAGATGAACACCCGTATCCAGGTCGAGCACCCGGTCACCGAAGCGATCACCGGCATCGACCTCGTTGCGGAGATGCTTCGCATCGCCGGCGGCGAGAAGCTGCGGATCCGGCAAGGCGATGTCTCCGTCAAGGGGCATGCGATCGAAGTCCGGCTCAATGCCGAAGACCCGGCGAAGGAGTTCGCTCCATTCCCGGGGCAAGTGGCCGAGCTTCGCATTCCCGGCGGTCCGGGCGTACGCTTCGATTCGATGCTTTACCAAGGCTATCAGGTGCCGCCCTTTTATGACTCGCTGCTTGCCAAGCTGATCGTGCATGCAGAGACGCGCGAGGCGGCGATAGTGCGCCTGATCCGCGCGCTCAACGAGTTGAAGATCGGCGGGCTCAAGACCACCAAGCCGCTGTTTCTTGCGCTGGCCGCCGATCCGGCGGTGCGGGCGGGAGACGTGCATACCCGCTGGCTGGAAGGCTGGCTCATCGAAAACGCCGCAGCTTTGGCGGGTTAAGGAGGACCGATGTCGATACGATTCAACTTCGGCGGTGACGAACATATCTTCGGCGAGGTGTCCGAGGAAATGTCGCTCACCTCCTTCTTTACCGGCCTTTCGATGACGAACGCGGTGCGTACGGCAGGCATCCGAGGTGTCACCGAGATCTGCCCTGCCAACGCCAGCTTCCAGATTCGCTTCAACCCCGACATCGTCAAGCCGCAGGATTTGCTCAGCGAACTGAAGTCGATGGAAGAGGCGGCCTCGAAGGCGGACCCGGTGCTGAAGACCCGGATCATCGAACTGCCGGTTTATTTCCAGGATCCATGGACGCGTGAAACCTGCTTGCGCTTCCGCGAGCGCCATCAGGACCCCTCCTCCACCGATCTTGAATATTCGGCCCGCATCAACGGCTACGCCACGGTGGAAGAATTTATCGAGGCCTATTCCGGCCAGCCCTGGTTCGTATCGATGGTCGGCTTCGTCGCCGGACTGCCCTTCCTGTACCAGATGGTTGAGCGCAAGAAACAGATTCAGGCGCCGAAATACTTGCGTCCACGCACCGACACTCCCAAGCTCACCATTGGCCATGGCGGCTGCTTCGCAGCGATCTATTCAGTACGCGGCGCTGGCGGCTACCAGATGTATGGCATAACCCCGGCCCCGATCTACGACCCGACCAGGAAGGTGCGCTACCTCTCCGATGACATGTGCCTGTTCAAGCCAGGCGACATCGTCAAGTTCAAGGCCATTGGCCGCGATGACTACGACGCCACGCTGGAGGAAATTGAAGCCAATCGGTGGCAGCCGACGGTTCGCGAGTGCACCTTCAGCCTGAAGGACTTCAACAGCGATATTTACGGCACCAATGCAAAGCTGATGGAGCTTATCAATGGCCGTTAAGGTAATCTCTCCCGGCCTCTCCACTTCCGTGCAGGACCTTGGTCGACCAGGCCACTATCATGTCGGCATTCCCGAAGGCGGCGGCATGGACCGCTTTGCCACACGCATCGCAAACCTGCTTGTCGGCAACAATCCGGGTGCCGCGGTGCTCGAAGCCACCTTCATGGGCCCCGAACTCGAATTCACCCAATCCGCGGTCGTCGCCGTCACCGGCGGAGAACTCCCCCCCAAACTCAATGGCGAGGAGCGGCCGACCTGGGAAAGTTTTCCGGTGAAGGCCGGTGACCGGCTTTCCTTCGGCTTCCTCAAGGGCGGCGCGCGCGCTTATCTGGCCGTCTCCGGCGGCATCGACGTACCCGTGGTTCTCGGTTCGCGCTCGACTTACATTCTGGGCGCACTCGGCGGCCATCAGGGCCGCACGCTGAAGGCGGGTGATGAGCTTCCCCTCGGCGAAGGTTCCGGCAAAGCCGGTCTTTCACTGCCTGCAAATCTGCGCCGCGCGGGCAATAGTCCGGCGGAACTCAGAATGCTTCCCGGGATGTACTGGCATCGGATCACCGAGGCTGCCGGCAATCGGTTCTTTGAGGAAACCTGGAAGGTCGCGCCCGAAGCCGACCGCATCGGCTATCGCTTCCGGGGCGGGACGCCGCTGGAGTTCGTCGAGCGCGAGCAGCCTTTCGGTGCGGGCTCCGACCCCTCGAACATCGTCGATGCCTGCTATCCCTACGGATCCGTCCAGGTGCCGAGTGGCACGGAGCCGATCGTTCTTCACCGGGACGCGGTTTCGGGTGGCGGGTACATGATGCTGGGCGTGGTGATATCGGCCGACATGGACCTTATCGCCCAGCTCCAGCCGCACACCCCGGCGCGCTTCGTTCCGGTGACGCTGGAAGACGCGCTTGCCGCGCGAACCGAACAGCGCGCCGCGCTGGCGCGTGCTGAAGGACATCTGGCCGGCTGACGTCAGCCGGAAAAATGCCGGCGGAGGAGCCGGTGGCGAGGAGATCGGCCGGCCAAAACCGACCGTGCGTGGCGGAAGACAAAATCCGGTGCGCGAAACGACAAGACGACGCCGGGCAACGGCGTGAATTTGGCATCCGAGCAGTCCGCTAGAGACCGCCGGAACCGACAGGGGAAGACATTTGCAACGTGACTGGCCGCAAGGCCGGATGCTTCGCGCCTTTCCGTCGGTAGAAAGAAGGAAAGGGTCATGAGTCATCTGAGCGCGGAGAACGTCTCGGTATCGTTTGCGGGGCTGAAGGCCCTGTCATCGGTAGACCTCCAAATTACGCCCGGCCGCATTAGTGGCCTCATCGGCCCGAATGGCGCTGGCAAGACCACGCTCGTCAACGTGCTGACCGGCTTCCAGGCACCGACGGAAGGCACCATCAAGCTCGACGGCGCAGCACTCACGGGTCTCAAGCCGCATCAGGTCCGGCGGCGCGGCATCGCCCGCACCTTCCAGGGTGGGCGGCTCTTCCGCGACTTGCCTGTGCTGGACAATTTGGAGGTAACCGGCGTTGGCCTGGGAATGAGCCGGCGCGCTGCCATCGCCGAAGCGGAAGCGATGCTCGACTGGATAGGCATCGGTGCGCTGAGCACCCGCATCGCCGGAACGTTGCCATATACGGACGAGCGCCGCGTCGCCATTGGCCGCGCCCTGATGGGACGGCCCGCATACATCCTGCTCGACGAGCCCGCGGCTGGCATGAGTGCACTGGAGGCGCGGGAGCTTTCGGCCCTGATAAGACATATCGCCAGCGATCTCGGCTGCGGTGTCCTGCTCATCGAGCACAATGTCGGGCTGGTGCTCGGCCTTTGCCAGCATATCGTTGTGCTCGATTCCGGAGCGATCATCGAGGAAGGCCCGCCTGCGGCCATCCGCGACAGCGAGAAGGTGCGCCACGCCTATATGGGCACGGCCGCGAACACCGACTTGCCTGTTCTGGAGGCGATGGAATGAGCCTGCTCGCCCTTTCCGATATCACTATTCGCTATAGCCGTCTCACGGCGGTCCGAAATGTCTCCTTCTCCATGGCCGAGGGAGAAATCCTGTTCATCACCGGCCCGAACGGAGCCGGGAAGTCTTCGCTGCTGCGCGCGATCGCCGGTGTTACGCCGGTGGCGGGCGGCCGGATCGACCTTGCAGGTCATGAGATCACCGGCCAGGCGCCGGAAAACATCGCCCGGCTCGGATTCTCCATGGTGCCGGAGGGGCGCGATGTCTTCGGCTCGCTGACGACCGAAGAGAACCTCCTGGTCGGAACCGGCATGCACGCCCGCGAACGCGGCTGGCGCAGCCGAGCGGCCGACGAACTCGAAGCCGTCTACGCAACCTTCCCGATGCTGAAAGAGAGGCGGCACGGGCAGGCGGGATTGCTGTCCGGCGGGCAGCAGCAAATGCTGGTCATCGGACGCGCGCTGATGACCAATCCGCGGCTTGTAGCCATTGACGAGCCTTCGCTGGGCCTCGCCCCCAACATCAACGACCAGGTCTACGAGCGGCTGATCGCGCTGCGTGCGCAGCGCCAACTCACGCTCCTGATCGTTGAGCAGAGCTCGGCCCGGGCGATGATGGTGGGCGGGAGGATGATCCTGATGCGTGGCGGACAGATCGTGCTCGATGGCGACGCGCGGACGCTCGGCAACGGCGAGGCGATCCAGGCTGCCTATTTCGGCTACGAGGACAATTGAGATGCTTCAGATCCTGTTCGACGCACTCTCGCTTGGCTCGCTGTACGCGCTCGGCGCGCTCGGCATTGCCCTCATCTTCGGCGTGATGCGGCTCGTGAACTTCGCGCATGGCGACGTCATCGCCTTCTGCGTCTTCGCGCTGCTATGGCCGTCAACAGACGCCATGGCCATCGTCTTCGCCGGCCAATTGCCGTGGTACCTGCTGGTGCCCTTCGTGCTCCTCTGCGGGGCCGGGCTGTCGGTGCTGTGCGAAATCGTCGTCTTCAGGCGGTTCCGCCAGGCAAATCCGGCAACCATGATGATCGCCTCCTTCGCGCTCGGTTTCGTTATTCGCTACTTCCTGCTCATGCTTTTCTCCAGTCGGCCGAAATCGATTTCGCTGCTGCCCGAATTGTCCCAGCCGGTGGAGATCCTTGGTGCCCGGCTTCCCCTCCTCCAGCTCATAACGATCGTCGCCACGATGGTCATCCTGATCGGCCTGACATTGTTCCTGCGTCAAACCCGCTTCGGCCTGGAGATGCGGGCGGCGGCCGAGAACTTCTCGATGGCCCGCATGCTGGGTGTGCGTGCGAACCGGGTCATCATGGGTGCGTTCGCCCTCTCCGGCGCGTTGGCCGCCGCCATTGCGCTGATCTTTGGCGCCCAGACAGGCACGCTGGACATCCAGATGGGCGCCTCGATCATGTTGATGGCCTTCATCGCCACCGTCATTGGCGGCCTCGGCAGCCTCGGGGGAGCCGTGCTCGCCGGCTTCCTGCTGGGTGCCGCCTCGGTGATCATGCAGGTCATGCTGCCCATCGACGCCCGGCCATTCCGCGATGCCTTTGTCTATGGAGCGGTCATCCTCGTCCTCCTCTTCCGCCCGCAAGGGCTTATTGCCGCGCGCGGCACCAAGGAAAGGGTCTGATTTCATGGCTGTCGCCGCCTCCCTAGCCAACTCTACCGCTCCCGGTGCCGCGGCTACCGAGCGAAAGCCCGCACGCTTCGCGCTTGCCCGCCGTACCGTCCTGACTCCGGTCCTGCTTTCGCTGCTGCTGCTGGCCATCGCGCTGATCACGGTGATGACCGGATCGCGGCCCTTCAACCAGACGGTGATCGACGTGTTCGTCCGCGTCATCCTCGTCGTGGGCCTATACATCTTTATCGGAAACTCGGGCGTTCTCAGCTTCGGGCACATCGGCTTCACCTGCCTTGGCGCCTACGCGGCCGCGTGGCTCACCATCAATCCGATGATGAAACGCGGTTCGCTGCCGGGATTGCCCGAATGGCTGCTGGCGACCCGATTGCCGTACTGGCAATCGGCTGTGCTGGCGGCATTGTTCGCCGCCCTCGCCGCTCTCATCTTCGGGCGGGTGCTGATGCGGCTATCGGGCATCGCTGCGTCGATCGCGACCTTCGCGATGCTCGCCATGATCAACACAATTTATTCCAACTGGGAGAGCGTGACCGGAGCGACCTCATCGGTCGTCGGCATTCCGATCGTGCGCGTGATCTGGCCGTATCTCATCGGCGCCGTGGTCGCAATCTTCATCGCCTGGGCGCACGCGATCTCCCGGTCCGGCCTGGCCCTTCGTGCTGCCCGCGACGAGCCCACCGCCGCCGCGGCTTCCGGAGTCGACATTCCCAGGGAAAGACTGGTGGCGTTCGTCGTATCAGGCGCGGTGATGGGGCTGGGCGGTGCGCTGATGGCTCATTCCATCGGCGTGGTCACACCCGATACATTCTATCTCGGTCTCACCTTCATCACCCTTTCCATGCTCGTCGTCGGCGGCATGGGCAGCCTGTCGGGTGGAGTGCTGGGTGTCGTCCTGCTGTCCGCCCTCATCCAGGCGCTGCGTTGGCTGGAGGCAGGCGTATCGCTCGGCGAGTCCACGTTCGCCCTCCCGAAAGGGGTTCAGGAAATAGCCCTCGGCGTCATCATGATCGTGATCCTCGCGCTTCGCCCATCCGGACTCATGGGCAACCGCGAACTCACCTTACCTCGCAGCAGTCGCAACAAGTGACCGGCGGCACAAGCCCGACCGGAAAACAAAAAAGGAGACGTGCATGGCATACAAAATGAGAATTGTCGCAACCGCTCTGGCCTCGATGTCCATCGCATACCCGGCCCTGGCCGATGACAAGACTATCGTCATCGGCTTCGCCACTGCGGAGTCGGGCTTCATGGAAGCCTATGACAAGCCTGCCCAGGAGGCGGCTTTGATCCGCATCGACGAGATCAATGCGGCTGGCGGTCTGCTTGGAAAGCAGATCAAGGTCGTCAAGGCCGACACCAAGTCCGACCGGGCCGAAGGCGCCAAGGCTGGCCTCTCCGTGCTCGACCAGGGTGCGGATCTCGTGGTCGTGTCCTGCGACTACGACTTCGGATCGCCGGCTGCGCTCGCGGCCGAGGACGCAGGCCGTATCTCCTTCTTCCTGTGCGCGGAATCGGTCAAGGCCGGCATCCAGGGTGTCGGCCCGCACAGCTTCTCCGCGTCGGTGCTGGCGGCCGTGCAGGGAGCGACCATGGCCGAGTGGGCATTCAAGGAAAAGGGCGCAAAGGACTTCTACCGTCTGCTCGATACCTGGACGGCCTACAACAAGGGCATCTGCGACGGCTTCGACTGGATGATGCCGAAGCTCGAAGCCCAGGGCGCGAAGCTTGTCGGTGAAGACACCTTCAAGAACGAGGATGCCTCCATCGCCGCGCAGATCACCCGCATCAAGTCTCTGCCGAAGGAGCCGGATGCGATCATGCTTTGCACGATGATGCCGGGCGCCGTCTCGGCCATCAAGCAGCTTCGCGCCGCGGGTATCAATTCCATGATCCTGAATGGATCGGGCGTCGACGGTAGCTATTGGCTCTCGGCTGTGCCCGATCTGACGAACTTCTACGTCCCCGTTCAGGGATCGATCTATGGCGACGATCCCAATCCGGCCGTGCTGAAGTTCAATGCCACCTACAAGCAGAAGACAGGCGCCGATCCCTCGAGCCAGTATGTCTTTCCGGGTTACGTCATGGTCGACGTCTGGGCCAAGGCGGTGGAGCGTGCAGGCACGGCCGATGCCGACGCGGTCGTCGCGGAACTGGAAAAGATGAAGAATGAGCCGACACTGTTCGGGCCTCGTACCTTCACGCCGGAACTGCATCACCAGAACCAGACGCGGTACCTGATCGTCGAGACCAAGGCCGGCAAGCCGGGTGTTGTAGGCAACTGGACGATTTCCGAGCCGGTACCGATGGAAGCCTTGCTCAAGTAGGAGAAGATGGGCCGGGTAAGCCCGGCCCTTCATATGCGGAAGGCCCTGTTCCTTTGGGATGACCGGGCCTTTCGTCTTTTGAGGATATTGCCTTTGAGCAAAAACCGAGGGCGGCCCGTTTGGACCGCCCTTGTCGCCCGATGAATCCAGATTTTCGCTACCCTCGCGCTTTGCGGTAGGAATCCTTGAGCGCTATGAGCTCCCCCGAGAAAGCGAAGATATCGCAGCCGTCGACTTCGATTTGCTGCCCCGCTGCCGTGGTGCCGACGAAGCGCCATGATGAAAGCCCGGTGTCGCCCGTCACGATGTGCCGTCCCCTGATCCACGCGGCTTTCGGGAAGGCATCGAACAGCGCTGCATAGGCGACGCGCACTGCGTCACGCCCCACATGCTTGCGCCCTTCGGCATCGGGGCCGGCCGAGCCGTGGAAAGCGCAATTCTCAACCATGCAGTCCATCAGCGCGCCCACGTCGCGAGCGTTCCAGGCCGCGAGGAACCGGTCGAGCACGGCGAGCCGCCTGGCTGCGAGATCGCCAGCCTCAACGACCTCGACCTCGAGAAAGGCGAGCGGCGCATCGCCGGCATTGATGACATTGTGGGCCACACCCGTCCGCCGCGAGTAGGGCACCCCTTGAGTGAGAGCGGCTTGCGACTGCGCGCCGTCGGGGCCTTCGAGACCGAGCTTGCCGTCCGTAAGCGGCACGATGACGTAGTCATGGCCATGGATGTGCCAGCCGGTCTCGGCCCCGGTGGCAAAGCGCCATTCGGTGACCCGAAAGCGTTCGTCGTCGATATGGACGACCGGTTCGGCTTTCATGCGGGTCATTCAAGCCCCTCCTTGGCAACCGCACCGGTCAGGCGCTCAAGCGTCCGGCCCATGCGCGCCATGATTTCCTTCACATCGTCTTCTGTCGAGATCATCGGCGGACAGAGCGCGAGCTGGTCGCCGATGGCGCGGAAGATGAGGCCTTCCTCGTGGCCGATTCCCGCTGCGATACTCCCTGCGCGCCCAACCTTGCCGAAGGGGCGTTTCGTCGCCTTGTCTGCCACCAGCTCCACGGCGCCGATAAGACCGGTGCCCCGCGCTTCGCCGACAAGCGGGTGATCGGCGAACGAGCGGATGCCGGCCTGGAACGACGTCTCAAGGCGGGCCGCGTTTCCGATCAAGTCCCGCTCCTCGAAGATGGCGAGGTTTTCGAGACCCACCGCCGTCGCGACCGGATGACCCGACGCCGTGAAGCCGTGGCCGAAATTGCCGATCGTTGCGGTGTTGTCGGCGATCGCCTGATAGATCGCATCGGAGAAAATGACGGCGGCAAGCGGCATATAAGACGACGTGATTTGCTTGGAGACCGTCATGATATCAGGCGTGAAGCCGTATTTCTGAGCGCCGAAAGGCGTACCAAGCCGCCCGAAACCACAGATCACCTCGTCTGCTATCAGGATGATATCATTTGCCCGGCAGATTTTCTCCACGCCTTCCCAGTACCCGACCGGCGGCGGCAGAACGCCGCCGGCTGCCATGAGCGGCTCTCCTATAAAGGCTGCAATGGTGTCAGCCCCTTCTTCCGCGATCGCCGCTTCCAGCTCGGCGAGCAGACGCGCCGTGAAGGCGGCTTCGTCTTCGCCTTCCATGCCGAAGCGATAGAAGTGCGGGCAGGTCAAATGGCGAACGGGAATCGCCGGCAGATCGAAGTCGCGATGGTTGACCGGCAGGCCCGTCAGGCTGCCGGAGGCGACGGTGATGCCGTGATAGCCCTTGGTCCGTGCCAGGAATTTCTTCTTTTTTGGCCGGCCCAGCGCGTTGTTCATGAACCACATCATCTTGACGATGGTGTCGTTGGCTTCCGAGCCCGACGACGTGAAGAAGACACGCGTCAGGTTTTCCGGCGTCATCTCCACGAGTTTCTCAGCGAGCCGGATGGATGGCTCATGCGCCTTGGAGGAGAAGGTGTGGTAGTAGGGCAGCTTCAGCATTTGCTGGTAGGCAGCGTCGGCCAACCGCTTTTCCGAAAAGCCGACGCCCACCGACCACAGCCCGGCGAGCCCTTCGATGTATTCCTTGCCGCGTTCGTCATACACACGGATGCCGTCACCGCGGCTGATGATCAGCGGCCCGGTTTCCTCGTGCTGACGCAGGTTTGTGTAGGGGTGCATGGAGGTGGCGATGTCGGCGGCGGCGAGAGAGTTGGAAAGCGCATCCATGGAAGTCCTCAGCGGCTTGGGGAAATGGTTCGGGCGGTGAGTGCAAGATAGTCCTCGATCCCATGCGTGTAGCTTTCACGATTCGGGAAATGAATCATGGCAGGCTGTTGGAATGGGTGTCGATGATCCGCCGCATCAGCGCGGCGACGTCGCGCGCATTCGGAGGATCGGAGTGGATGCAGACGGTGTCGAAGTCGACCGGGCGGATCGTACCGTCTGTCGTGACGAGTTCGCGTCGGGTAAGCGCCCCCACCATGCGGTGCTCGGCAAGCGTCAGGTCGATGGCCGACTGGACGCGCGGAATGATCAGGCTGCCGCCGGGAGCGTAGGCAAGATCGGGAAAGAACTCGCCCACGAAGGCGACGCCGAGTTCGGCTGCCGCCGTCTCGTGACAGGTTCCCGCCAGGCCGAAGAGAGGGACGCCGAACGGCTTGACCGCCGCGGCAATCGCCCGGGCAGTGTCCACGTCGTGCGCGGCCATGCCGTAGATGATGCCATGCGGCTTGACATGGCTGAGCTGCCCGCCCTCGGCGGCCAGCATTCCTGTCAGCGCACCGATTTGGTAGAGGAAGGCGGCTGTCAGTTCCTCGGGCTGAAGTTTCATCTCGCGCCGGCCGAACCCCTCGCGATCGGGAAGGGACGGATGCGCGCCAACCTGCTTTCCGTGCGAAAGCGCGAGCCGCACGGTCTTCAGCATCGTCCATGGATCGGAGGCGTGGAAGCCGCATGCGATGTTGGCGCAATCGATGTGGGGCATGATGCCGGCATCGTCGCCGAAACGCCAGTTGCCGTAACTTTCCCCCATGTCGCAGTTCAGGGTGACCATGGTTTGCTTGCCTCAGCCCAGAGTGTTCGACGCCCAGCCGTGGGCGATGTGGGGGAATTCCGGCGGCGGTTCGCGCTCGTGCAGCAGTCGAAGCACGCGCGGCGGCGTCAGTGGCAGCTGCCGCACCGGCTTGCCGATAGCGCGTGCCACAGCGCAGCCGATCGCCGCGCCCACGGCCAGGATCGGGACCTCGCCCGCGCCCTTGGTGCCTAGAGGCCCCATCGACGGAGCGCCCTCGTAGAGGTCGGCGGCGACCGGAACCACGTCCTGCGCCAGCGGCAGGCGATAGGTCTCGAAATCGTCCTGCGCGATACGTCCGTCAGCGGTGATCGTCACCTCCTCATGCAGGGCGTAGCCGAGACCCTGCACGACACCACCCTGTATCTGGCCCATGACCGCGCGCGGGTTGAGTGCGCGGCCGACATCCTGCACCACGCGATAGGCCAGCACCTCGACATGACCGGTGTCCGGATCAACCGCCACCTCGGCCTCGTGGACAACGAAGACGGGGATGTCGAGCGCATCGATGAAGTGCCCCATCGCGCAGCCGGACATTGCCGGAGTGTTCCTGGCGGTAAAGGCTCCGCTTCCGGTGACCGGGCCGGTGGTTGCCTGCGCATGGGCGACGACAGCGGGGATCGATATGCCGGAGCCGGGACGTCCCGCGATCTCGACACGACCATCCCGCAGCACCAAGTCTTCCGGTCGGGTCTGGAGCATCTCGCCGGCGGTCCGCAGCAGCTTTTCCCGCACTTCCGCGCAGGCAGCCACACTTGCCGCGCCGATGGACACGGTGGTTCGTCCGCCGCCAACGCCGACATCGAGACCGGCGGCATCGGTGTCGGCTTCGCGCACGATCACCTGGTCGGGAGCGAGGCCGAGTTGCCCGGCCACGATTTGCGGCAGGGATTGCACCATCGTGCCAGATCCGATCTCCACACCCGACGTGACCAGTGTTGCACTGCCGTCGGCGTTCAAATTCACCGTCGCCGCCGAAGGCCCGACGAAAACGAACCATGTGCCGACCGTGGTTGCAATACCATAGAGCCTGCCGTCGGCCTCGGCCTCTGATGTACCGGTACTGGCGCGCAGTGTCTCCATGCGATCGAGCATCGGACCCAGCACGTCGGCCTCGAAAACCTGGCCCGTGGCACCGAGATCACCATCTCCCAGGACATTTTTCTTCCGGAACTCCATCGGGTCGAAGCCTAGCGCATCACAGATTTCGTCGGTGTGTCGCTCCAAAGCGAATGTGTTGTAGACGCCGTTGCAAGCCCGGAAAGCACCGTTGGGTGGTGTGTTGGTGTATACGGCGCGGCTGACGAGCCGCGTTGCGCCAACCCTGTAATTGCCGCCCAGCGTGTGCGCCGTCATCGTCGTCAGAAAAACCTGTTCGCCTCCATACGCACCGCAGTCCATCAGCACGACCGCCTCGCGCCCGGCGATGTATCCTTCGGCAGTGACAGCGGACCGGATGCGGATTTCCGCATTCTCGCGGCAGAGGCAGGTTGCCATCTCTTCCTGCCGGGTATTTTCCAGGACCACCGTGCGCCCGGTCATCCGCGCCAGAACTGCAGTGATAGGCTCGATGGATGCATCGAATTTCAGGCCGAACCCGCCGCCGACAGGGGGTACAGTGACCCGCACACGCCCGGGCGGAAGCTGCATGACCCTTCCGGTGACGTTGCGCACGGTCCAAGGCACCTGCGTCGAGGTCTGTATGTGAGCACGGCCGTCCTCCCAGGAGCCGATGGCAACGCGCGGTTCGAAGGGCACATGGCTCTGCCGGCCGACGGTAAAGCTGCTCTCGACAATGCGTATGTCGGGACGGGCGAAGGCCGCATCGACGTCACCGCGGCTGGATTTTGCCTCCCATGCGATGTTGCCGGCACGTGCACCGCCCTCGGTGATCACCTCGTAGCCGCGCCAGCCCTCATGGACGAGACGGGCGCCGGGCTGGAGCGCGTCGGCCATGGTGAGCACCGGTGCCAGCGGCTCGACCTCGAGCATGATGGCGGCAAGTGCCGCCCGCGCCTGCTTCTCCGTCTCGGCGGCGACGACGGCGATTGGTTCACCGTGATAGCGGATCGTGTCGATGGCCAGGAGCGGATGGTCGGCAATGCCGATGCCGTAGAGCCCTGGCGCGTCGGCGCCGGTCGCCACCGCGCGCACACCAGGACAGCGAAGTGCCGCCGAAACGTCGAGCTTGCGGATACGCCCCGCGGGAACGGTCGACCGCAGCAGCACGGCATGCAGCATGTCGGGGCGAATCCGGTCGTTGGTGTATTTTGTCCGCCCGCGCAGCTTGTCCTGCGCATCGCGGCGGGGAAGATTCATCACCGTGGCGGACAGCTCAGACATGTATGCCTCCCACCAACTGGCCAGCCTTCCGCGCTTGGTCAAGGCAGTCGGCCACGGCGTCGACGATCCGCTCATATCCCGTGCAGCGGCAGATGTTGCCGGCCATCGCGGCCTTGATTTCGGGACGGCTCGCATGCGGATTGTCACGCACGAACGCCGAAAGGCTCATGACCATTCCTGGAAAACACATGCCGCATTGCACGGCATCGACCGCCTCGAAATTGGCCTGGAGCGGGTGCAGCGCCTGGCTTCCGAAACTCAATCCCTCGATGGTCGTCACCGCGCATCCCTGGACCAGTCCAACCGGCTTCAGGCAGGACGGCACCGCTTCGTCATCGACATGCACCGTGCACGCGCCGCAAAAGCCTTCGCGGCACACGGCTTTGGTCCCCGTCAGGAATCGTTCCTGCCGCAAGATGTCGACGAGCGGCGTCATCGGATCGCCATCAAAGCGGCAGTCCTCGCCATTCAGCTGGAATGTCACGGTCATGCCAGGCCCCCAGTCTTGAGAAGTGCGGCAACACCGCGTTTGACCAGCGGCGGAAGAACCTGGCGCCGGTACCAACCCTCCGCCTCCTTACCGCCGCGGCCCTGAAAATCATTGTGCTCCAGTGCAAGCTCGGCGGTGCGTTCCGGATCGAGCGCATAGGCCGGGCCTGCCCTCATGGCCTGTTCGAGCGCCGTCCAGCGCCGCGCTACCGGCTCCACCGAGCCGACGGCGATGCGACATCGTTTGTCTTTGTCTACCGCAAGCGAGACGATGGCGACCGGATAGTCGCCGGCTTTCCGAAGCGGCAGGCGGATATGAGCACTTGCGACAAGGTCGCGGCGCAGATGAATTCTCGTCACAATCGCTTCGGCCAGCAGCGCATGCCTGTCTTTGAGGAAATCTGAAATACCGAGAAGTTTTGGGCCTTCGAACGTCTCCAGTTCCACCGCCGCCTCACAGACGAGAAGCGCAGGGGCGAGATCGGCGGCGGCAAAGTCGAGGGCACAAAGGTTGCCGCCCACGGTGGCGACCTTTCGGATGCCGGGATTGGCCGCATTCTCCGCCGCGGCAACCAGACCTTCGAAGCCCACTGCCCCGTGCAACGCGCGGCCAAGGACTGCATGGGTAACGGCTGCGCCGATCACGACATGGTCCGGTTCGATTTCGACCTTGGACAAGGCGGGTATTCGGTGGAGTGCGACCACCGCCTCGGGAAGGTCGACCCCGCGCCGTGGATCACGCATCATCCAGGTGCCGCCGGCAAGCACCGCCGCGCCTTGCCGGCGTGCGGCCATTGCCTCTTCAAGTGTGCTGGCTGCGGTGAACGATCGTTCCACGCTTGGTGCCATCTGTCATACCCCTCGGAAGCAGCCAACTTTCGCGGCGCTGCAGCATTGTTGCTCCAGCTTTAGGCTCCTGTGAAATAGTAATTCTTTGAGTAGCGTATCGAAAAAACAGATAACTCTGCGGCGTGCTCTTTGGCGCTCAGGCCCAGTGAGCGACCGTGCGTTTCTCAAAGCTCTCACGGAACTGGGCGGTGGTTTTGGGGAGGAGTTCGCCAGTCTCCCAGTCGAGGATCACGGCATAGTGCCGAACCGCATCGAGCGTATCGATCTCGCCGGAGCGATATTTGCGCGCGACCTCCTCAGGATCCATGCGTGCCCAGTCCTTCCGTTTCGCCCGGATGTCGGCACGGCAGGCTTCGGTTGCCGTCCCGTCGATTTCGTACTGGCACAGGTCGCGGTCGATTTCGCGGATCACCACGCCGTAGTCAGTCTTGGCGCGCTCCAGAGACACGTAGTCGTCGATCACGTCCTCCATCACCTTGCGGGGCTCGCGCTGCAGTGGATCGCCGAAACCGCCGCCGCCGGCCGTCGGACGAGCGAACTGGTCGCCTGTGTGGACGGAGTAATCGGAGAATACGGAGCCGAGCCAGATCTCGGTCTCTTCTCCGGCGCGCTTCATGGTCAAGCCGTGGGGCATCGACGGCAGGCCTCCTTCGACACCCCAGACGACAGCGCGCTCGCGGTCGCAAATATAGGACATGACGGCATTTTCAGCCTCAAGCAGCAAGGAGGTCTTCTGCACGCCGACGCCGCCCCGCCATTTGCCAGGCCCGGCTGAATCCTGCTTGATCTGGAACTCGACCGTCCGAGTCGGATTCACCCGTTCGTTGCCTTCGTTCGGTTGCGACATCAACCCGGTTCCGAAGCAGGCGGTGGTGACATCGGCACCATCCTTGCCGTTGCGCCCGCCCCAACCGCCCGGCAGCCATTCGTAGAACATGAAGATCGGCTTTTCGGGTTTGCGCGCGTCCCGTCCCCCGGCCAGCAGATATTCGAGGTTGAAGGCGCAGGCGATAGCGCGTTCGGGCATGATCTTCGACCACATCTCGAAGATCGCGTTCATGATCTTTTCGAACGGCATCAGGAACCCGGTCACCGCCACCGGCCATTCCGCACTGACGATGCTGTTCTTTGGCGCAGTCACCTCGATCATCCGGTAAAATCCGCTGTTGAGCGGGAGGTCCGGAAAGAAGGTTTTCATGCCGGCGACCACGGCCGAGAAGGTCGCGCCCGGGGCGGAATTGTACATCGAGGCAATGGTCGAATGGCTTCCCGTAAAGTCGTAGTGGATCGTGTCGCCCTTGATCGTCATCTTGATGCGGATCGGGATCATGCCTTCGCCGGCACCGAGATCCCGGTCGATGTAGTCGACCGTCTCCCAAGTGCCGTCGGGCAGCTCCGCGAGACGCTTTCGCACGGCACGTTCGACGTAGTCCTGAACCTCCTCCATCCCGCGCATGACCTGGCCGCGTCCGTACTTCTTGACCAGCCGCAACAGTTCGCGCTCGGCGGCCTGCGTCGCCTGCGCCTGGGAATGGATGTCGCCAATGATCGACGCGGGATCGCGCGTGTTGGCCGCGATCATGTTGGCGACGTCGGAGCAGAAGCGGCCGCGCTGGAAAAGGCGCAACGGCGTGATCCGCAGGCCTTCGCGAAACATGTCGCGGGCGGTGACGTCGAAGGAACCCGGCACCGAGCCGCCGAGATCCGACCAGTGTCCGTTCGACTGGGAGAAGCCGATCAGTTTGTCTTCATCGAAGATCGGTCGGACGAGCCGAACATCGCTGAAATGCGTACCGCCGGCATAGGGATCGTTGATTGCGTAGACGTCACCGGGTGCCATATCGCCTTCGAAGACCCGGATCACCTCCTTGCATGTGTTGTGCAGTGTGCCGACATGGACCGCGATGTCGTAGTTGCCCTGGGCAACGGAGTTGCCATCGGCGTCGTGCAGGGCGTTCGAAAAGTCTCGGTTGTAGATGACGAAGGAATAGCAGGTGCGAAGCATCTGTTCGGCCATCTGGTCGACGGTGGTGATGAAGGAGTTTTTCAGCACCTCGAACGTTACCGGATCGAGGCCAGGGCTCGTTTCAATCAGCTTTGTCATGTCTCAGCCTTTCGTCACGATGAGAATGTTCAGGAAGTCGTCGACGGTGGCGCTCATTCCCGGCGGAACCACGGTGGTGGAATCGAACTGTTCGACGATGGCGGGTCCCGCAAAGGCAGCGCCGGCGCTGAGTTGGTCGCGTTCATAGACAGCCGCATCATGAGATACGCCGTCGAACCAGACGCCGCGGCGGCCGACCGGCTGTGGCTTGTGCGGCAAGACTTCATGCCGCGGCATCTCGGCTTTCGGTACGATGCCGATCGCCTTGACCGCGATGCGGAAGATCGACACCGGCGCCTCTTCGCGGCGGTAGTTGAACTCGCGTTCGTGCTCGTTGTGGAATGCCTCTATCAGCGAGCAGATGCTCTCGATCCGCGCCGGGGCTGACACCGCGAGCGAGCGCCACTGGCCCTGGTACATCATCTCGACCGTACGCTGCAGCGCCATGTCTTCGCGCGCCACGCCCTCATGGGTCAGGCGCTCAACCGCCTGTTCTTCCATCAGAACAAAGGCCGTCTGCATCTCGGCGGGCGAGACCGTCGAAGCATCGGCCATGAAGCTTTCGGAGAAATCATGCTGCACGTCGACGAGAAGGCAACCGAGCGCGGAGGTGACGCCAGGATTGGGCGGCACGATCACGGTTGGAATCGAAAGCTCCTTCGCCACGGCCGCTCCGTGCAAAGCGCCTGCACCGCCGAATGCGACGAGCGCAAAGTCTCGTGGGTCATAGCCCCGGCTGATGGAGAGAAGCCGGACGGCATTGCCCATATTGGCGTTGGCGACGGCGATGATCGCCTCAGCCGCCTGGTGGAGTTCCATGCCGAAGGGTTCCGCCACCGTCTCCTGAACCGCCTGGGCGGCCAGAGCGGGGTCGAGCGTGATCTTGCCGCCCGCAAGGCTGGTGCCGAGACGACCGAGCACGACATTGGCATCAGTGTTGGTGGCGGTGCGGTTGCCATTCTTGTAACAGGCCGGGCCCGGAAAGGCGCCGGCGGACTGCGGTCCGTTGCGCAAGCTGCCGCCCTCGTCCTGCCATGCCAACGAACCGCCGCCCGCGCCGATGGTCAGCACCTCGATGGAGGGGAAGCGGATCGGATATCCGAATTCGATGTACCAGTCTTTTGTGATGCGCGACTCCCCGTTCCATGCGAGCGAGACGTCGGTGCTGGTGCCGCCCATGTCGAAGCCGATCGAGTTCTGGAAGCCACAGAGATTTCCGATGAAGCGGCTTGCGATCGCACCGGCGGCGATGCCCGATCCTGCGAGCCGGGCTGAGAAATCCCTGACGCTTGCGGGTGTCATGACCCCGCCACCGCTGTGCAGCAACAGGAGATCTCGCTTGTATCCGGCCGCGGCAAGCTTTTCTCCGAGACGCGACACGTAGTCGACGACGACCGGGGCGCAGACGGCGTTGGCCATGGTGGTGGAAAAACGCTCGTGCTCGAAGATTTCCGGCATCACCTCCGAGGAGATCGAAACCGGCAGATCCGGCATGGCCTCCTTCAGAATCTCACGCATGCGGCGCTCATTGGCGCCGTTGACATAGGAGTTCATGAAGCAGACGGCGATGGACTTGACCTGCCGTTTCACGAGAATTTCCGCGACGCGGTGAGCGGCCTCTTCGTCCAGTGCTTCCAGGATCGTGCCCTCGGCACTGACCCGTTCCCGGACCGTCAGCCGGTCGCGGCGCGGGATATAGGGCTTGGCGACATCCTTGTAGGTGTCCCAGAGGTCTTCCTTGTTGGCGCGGCGGATCTCGACAACATCACGGAAACCCTCGGTGCAGACCATTGCGGTGCGTGGCAGGCGGCGGGTGATCAGCGCATTGGTGGCGACCGTCGTACCATGAGAGAACAGCGTCACCTCCGAAAGATCGATGCGGCCCTGCTCCACGCCATTCATGATCGCCTGCATGGGATCGTCAGGCGTGGAGGCGGTCTTCTCGATGCGGATCGCGCCGCTATCTTCGTCCATGATGCAAATGTCGGTGAAAGTCCCTCCGACATCGACGGCAACTCTTATTCTGCTCATGACAGTTCCTTCGCGGGATATTTGCGGGCAAGGCCCGGCTTTCGCCGCCCTTGCCGGGGCGGCGTCGCAATAGATTATGGGAATTGGCCCGGATTTCGCCGGGTCTAGTGCCGCTCTCTTGAGGTCGAAGCGCGGCCTGCCCGGTTCGCTGCTTCGCGACGGGTATCAGTCGGTGCGCAACCGAACCGCGTCCGGTAGTGCTTGCAGAATTGAGACTGGTCGGCAAAGCCCCAGCGGTAAGCAATCTCGGCAACGCTGCTGATGTTGGTCACCGACATCAGTTCCTCGGAGCAAAGTTCAAGCCGGGCGTCGCGGATGAAGCCGTTGATCGACTGGTTGCTGTCCTGAAAAAGAACCTGCAGGTAACGCAGGGAAATCCCGCAGGCATCGGCCACCGCCTGCGGGCCGAGGCCGGAATTCTTCAGATTGTCGCGAATATACTGCTCGGCACGATGCAAATGGCCGGCCCGGATCGACGAGATGCTGCTGTCCAGCACGCGATCGTCGCTCACGATCGACAGGCACAGCATTTCCAGGATGTGCCTGCCCATCATCTCACGAGCGACTTCAGTGATCTCATCGACATGGCCGATCGTGGTTCGCACCGTGTCAAGGAAGAGCGCGGCGACGCCTTGGGTTGCGTCGAAACTGAGCGCACTGAGCCGTTCGGCAGACCCGATCCGCGCCCGAACGCTCGACGACGGCACCTTCAGGACCCACAGCGCGTTTGGCTTACCGTGCCAGAATTCGTAAGGCGCATCTCCCCTCTCAACGAGGAAGCCCCCCGGACCGCAATTGACGGTCCTCGACCCTTGCGAGAAATTCACCTCCGACATCTCCGGGATGGTGATGAGCAGGCTGGCGTCACGTTCGTTGAGGAAGTGGCGGCGATGGCGGCGATAGCTTACGGCATCGCAGCGCATTTTAGACACGCTGACGAGCCCAAGCGAGAAGGTTTCCAGCGTGCCTGAAAATTCACGACGGTTCCGATACTCGGTGTCGAGCGGAAAATAGGCTTCGGTAACAGCGGCTTGCCAGGCATCACCGCCTGTGGGACCGCCGATCGTATCGACGACGTATTTCATTCCCCGACCTTTCTGATTGGCCCCGGTTAGCCCGGTGTTTTTCTGAAGATTACAGGAATCCGCCGACGCGTATTGGTCAAAAACGAATAAACTTATGTGGCCGTTTGGCCCAAGGGCCGGAGCTCTCGACGGTTTCAATTATCGTCACGGTCCTGGTGTGCAGTTGATCAAACCAGCCTTGGGCGCGCAAACCGCAGCTAACTTGGAGCCATGCATTCTTTTCGCACCCTCATTCAGGATAAGTTGGCCAGCGCCGGAATCGCCGCCATGTTCTGTGCCAGGCCGACAGTCACCGCCGCCTCGGCCATCACCCCGAGGATCTCGAGCGCGATGTGGGCCAGCGGACGCGTCTGGTGGCGCCGCCAACCAGACCGAGCGCCATCGGCATCTCGATCGTCCCCCGAGAAACCCTGTTTCGCCAAAAATGGTGACGATCCGCTCGGCTCCTCGGTCGTTTTGGCCCATGAGCCCAACCCTTCCACGCGCCGAAGCAACGCGCCGGCCTAGTCGGCCGCCGGGATAACCCGCCAAATCTTGTTGCCCACATCATCCGCGATCAGCAATGCGCCAGTTCGGTCGATGGCGACGCCAACCGGACGGCCGAATGCCTTGTCATCGTTGCTCAGAAATCCGGTGAGCACGTCCTGTGGCGGCCCCGACGGCTTGCCGTCGGCAAACGGCACGAAGATCACCTTGTAGCCGCTTCGCGGCATGCGATTCCATGAACCATGCTGGCCGACAAAGGCGCCATTCTTCATGTGCGGGCCGAACAGGTCGGCGGTGTTGAAGGTGAGCCCAAGCGACCCGGTGTGCGCCCCGAGTGCGTAGTCGGGCACGATCGCCTTGCCGACGAGGTCCGGACGCGGTGGCTGCGCCCTGACATCGATGTGTTGGCCGAAATAGCTGTGGGGCCAGCCGTAGAAGGCGCCATCCCTGACCGATGTCATGTAGTCGGGAACGAGGTCGCTGCCGATCTCGTCCCGCTCGTTGACGACCGCCCAGAGTTCCCCGCTTTCAGGGTTCCAGGAGAGGCCGTTCGGGTTGCGCAGACCCGACGCAAAGAGCCGCGTCTGCCGCGTTGCGAGGTCGATTTCGTGCACGGCGGCGCGGCCTTCTTCCTCCTCCATGCCGTTTTCGCCGACATTGGAGTTGGAGCCCACGGTGGCATAGAGCTTCATTCCGTCCGGACTGGCAATGACGTCCTTGGTCCAATGGTGATTGCGGCCGGCCGGAAGGTCGACGATCTTCTCGGACGGAGCAGTGATCTCGGTGGTGCCGTCGCGATAGGGGAAAGCGACGACCGCGTCGGCATTGGCGACATAGAGCTTGCCGTCGAGCAGCGTCATGCCGAAGGGCGAGAAGAGGCTGCTGAGGAGGGCTGTCCTGGTCTCAGCCACGCCATCGCCGTTCTCGTCGCGTAACAGCGAGATACGGTTGGCGCTCCGCACCTCGGCGCCAGCCCGGCTCTGGAACAGGTTCATGAACCAGCCACGTATGGAAAAACCTTCGTCAGGTTTTGGCGGCGCGTTGCTTTCGGCGACCAGCACGTCGCCATTGGGCAGCACGTGCAGCCAGCGCGGATGGTCGAGGCCGCCAGCGAATTCGTTGACGGCGAAGCCTTGGGCGGCGACCGGCATCTTGCCTTGGGGCCAAGGGGTCGCCTCGGCAACGTGGACCGTGGGTATCCAGGTCGGATTGGGTTCGGCGAGCGTCGGGTTTGGACCGTAGGTCTGCTCGATCGGAACGGTGGCCTGTTCGCGCGAGAAGAAGAACAAGCTCGCCCCCGCGATTACGACGAAGGCGACAATGACGAGTAAAACGCCGAGAATTTTTCGCATCAGATATTCCCGAGATTGGGACAGTGACGTAACGCCATCAGGGCGTTCCGGTTGCGGCGGCACGCGACATTTGCGCGAAATAGGCGGCCAGTGCGGCAATATCTTCGTCCGAGAGGTTTTTAGCAGCGTTGCGCATCAGATGGGCGAAGCGCGTGCCGCCGCGCTTTTCCTCGCGGAAAAGCTCGAGCTGGGTCGCAATGTATTTGGCGGGCTGTCCGGACAGTTCCGGATAGATGGGGTTGCGGTCCGGACGACCGTGGCAACCCAGGCATGCCGGAACGTCGCGCTCCGGGATGCCGCGTCGCGCGATCTCATCGGCACGCGCGATCCGGGCACGGTCCGGTTGCGTCGACGTTGCAGGCGCAGGCAGCGCGGAAAAATGCCGCGCGAGATCGGCGAGGAGTGCAGGGTCGACAGCGGTGACAGAAATTCCCATGACACCGCTCTGGCGGTGGCCGGCAGCGTAGGCTCTCAAACTTTCAAGAAGATAGGTTTCGCGCTGAGAGGCCAAGACGGGCGTTGCGGGGCTCCGGCCGAGCCCATCCGTGCCGTGGCAGCGGGTACAGTCGGCGAGTGCGCGCTCGAGGCCTTGTGTTTGGCCAGTCGACGGTTCGCTACTGCCATAAGCAAGGTCGCGCCACCGCGCCTCGTCCATCATCGGCAGTTCGCGCAGGAAGGCGACCATCGCCCAGACTTCATCGTCGCGCTGCTGCGTCGGCCAGGCCGGCATGCCGGTGAAGCGCACGCCGTGCTGGACGATGCGGAAGAGTTCGGCGTCCGTCCATTCGCCGACCTTGCCGACAAGGTCCGGCGGCTGCGGCAGCATCGCAAGGACGGCGGGCGAGCGCGGTTCCCCGGGCGCGCCGTGGCAGATGGCGCAGCCGCGCGCGAAATGGCCGGCAGCCGGCTGAATAGCGTAGCGCGGCAGCTCGTCCGGCACCTTGACCGTGAGTGCGTATGTCCGTACGGCCGAGCGCATGGCGAAGTGGAGGAACCACTCGGTCACCTTCCAGTGGCCGGTCGAGGCGCCAACGTTGAAGAAGCCGATCCAGGTCGCGAAAAGCACGGCGACCGGCAAAATCGCCAGGCCTATCGCCAAGTGTTTCCAGTTGACGTGCATCAGCCGGCCAGCCTCTCGGTTTTGCCGCCTAGGAGCCTGGCAAGCAGGAAGACGCCTCCAGCGAGGTAAGCGGCAGCGCCGATCATCAACATGATGATGCCGCCGAGCGCCTGGTCCTGTCCCGCCCCGAGCACGAGGCCGAAGCACGTCACATCGCCGAGGCCATAGAGCGGTCGCGAGGCGAGCGAGAGCAGCGCGCCAAGCAACGTCATGTGGATGGAGGTCAGGAGCAACGCGAAGGCGCCGGCAGCGTCCCTAGCCGGCGCATCGGAATTGCGCGGCGCCACGCACGTCAGCCACAGGAACAGTCCGGCGCCAAGGAAGGACACCTGCTCGATCATGGTGGCGATGGTCGATGTCTCGGCCCACTGGCGCGCAGCCGGCGCATGCCAGCCCCAGACGACAATCAGTTCGACGAGAGAGGCGATAAGGGGAGCGGCGGTGGCCACGGAGCGTATCGTCCTGGCAATACCGATCGCGATCAGCGGCGCCGCGATCGCGACGACGCCCATGTGGGCAAGCATGTGGGCCGCGAACGAGCCACGCCACGCATCGAGCAGCGGTCCCGCCCAGACCAGCGCGACGGTGACGAAGCCCAGCAACAGGCTTGCCGTCCTCATGAGGAGCATCCGTCGATGAAGAGCAGCGGCAGCGCCACGTAGAGCACGGCGACGAAGCTCAGGCCGCAAAGCAGCAGCGTGGCAAACCCCTGGAAGAGGTTGCGGTCCGTCGCTGTGGGATCGTCGTGCGGCGGATCGTTCGTGCCGAAGCCCCACTGCCTCCAGGCGAGCCACCCGGACAAGACGATCATCGCGAGTGCCGCCAGCGTCATAGCCACTATGCCAGCCTGGACGACAGCGAAACCGAGGTCACCGCGCTTTGCACACCAGATTGCGGCCAGTGCGTAACAGGCGAGGAAATGTCCGGCCCAGATCACGGGCGCGGTGAAGAGCGTCCAGAGCGTTTCGACCTCTTTGGGAATGATGCGCATCACCGTCTCACATCGCTTCAGGGAAAAGACCGATGACGGCGAAGGTGATGACAGCGGTGATCGCCATAAAATGCCAGTAGAGCGCGACGTTGTGCAGTTCCATGTCGTGCTCCCGCGTCAGGCGACCGGCGAGGCTGCGCGCAAGGCAATAGAGCTGCATGACGGATCCGACCGCGGCATGAGCAAGCGCCCAGATGACGAGAATCCAGACGATCGCCGGATAGACATGCGCGGTCGGCTGCATGTCATGCTGCCAGGGTCCGGCAAAACCGGCTGCAGAGGCAGCAAGCGTCAGCAGAAACGCGGCAACAAGCGCAACGCGTGCGCCGTCGATCCACCCGCTTGCGTTCAGTCGGCGCGCACCAAGCATCGCGACCCATGCGGCGACGAAGAGAGAGAGCGCGATCATCGGCCACCGCATACCGGGACCCGGCTGCCCCAGAGTGAAGTCGGGATGGATGGTCCAGTAGAAGAAATAGCCGAAGATGAGGCTGGCGAAGGCAGTTCCGTCGCCAACCATCGTAATGAACATCGCCCACCAGCCAACAGAATCCGGGCCGGAGGCATAGAGCGGCAAGCGCAGTCCAAGGCCGACATCCTTGGTCTTCTTTTCCGGGGTTTCGCCGGTGCCGGTCCAGAGCCACCACAAAATGGCAGAGAGCGTGCCGATGCCCGACAATAGGGCAAGGATCCAGAGTTCGAAGGTGAGCGCGACGAAGACGCCGCCGAGCAATGCGGCCGAGATTATTGTGATCGTGGTTGATGTCGCCACGCGCTGGCACTGCAGCGGATGGGCGTCGAGCACCGAGGTGATGAGCGTCTCGCGGCGATTCTCCTTGGCACTGCGAAGATAATAGGCGCCCTCATTGACCTTTTGCATCAGATCCGCCTGGTCCCAAAGCGGATACCGGCTCTCGATGATCGGAATGGATCGAACGCCCCAGTTCTCCTCGGGCTCGTTCAGCCATTCGAGCGTGCCCGCCTTCCACGGATTCTGCTCGCTGCGAGGTTCGCGATGCTTCGGCCGTACAACATCGAAGACAACCACCAGCACCCCTGCCGCGAAAACATAGGCGCCGATCGTGGAGATGAGATTCAGCCAGTCCCAACCGATCCCCTCGGGGTAGGTGAAGACGCGGCGCGGCATCCCGCGCAGGCCGCTGAGATGCATCGGAAAGAAGGCGACGTTGAAGCCGGCAAACATCAGCCAGAAGGCGGTGCGCCCGAGACGGGGCGAGAGCATCCGCGCATTGATCAGCGGATAGTAATAGTAAACGCCGGCGACCAGCGGGAACAGCATTCCACCGATCAGCACGTAATGCAGATGTGCGACGATAAAATAGGTATCGTGCGCCTGCCAGTCGAACGGCACGAGCGCGACCATCACGCCGGTCAGCCCGCCGATGACGAAGATAGCGAGCCCGCCAGCGCCAAACAGCATCGGCACCGAGAAGATGACACGTCCGGCCAGCATGGTGGCGATGAAGACGAAGATCTGCACGCCGGTTGGAATCGCGACCGCTTCCGAGGCGGCCGAGAAGAATGCCAGCGAGATCTGCGGCAGGCCGGTCGCGAACATGTGGTGGACCCAGAGGCCGAACGATAGGAAGCCGGTGCCGACAGCGGCAAGCACGATCCAGGAATAGCCGACGATCGGACGTTGCGAAAAGGTTGGCACGATCATCGCCATCAGCGCGATGGCGGGCAAGAAGATGATGTAGACCTCGGGGTGCCCGAAGATCCAGAACAGGTGCTGCCACAGCAGTGGGTCGCCGCCCCGCGTCGGGTCGAAGAACGGCCAGTCGAACATGCGCTGCATCTCAAACAAGATGTCGCCGGCGATCAGCGGCGGAAAAGCGAATAGGATCATGCCCGCGACGATCAGCAGGTACCAGGCGAACAGTGGCATTAGGTTGATGCGCATGCCCGGCGCGCGGCACTTCATGATGCCGACGATCAGTTCGACCGCCGCAGCAATGGAGGCGACTTCGATAAAGGAGAGGCCCAGCAGCCAGATGTCGGCACCAATGCCGGAATATGCCTTGTCAGTGGCAAGAGGCGGATACATGAACCAGCCTGAAGAGGGAGCGGCGTCGAAGAAGATCGAACCGCAAACGAAGACACCGCCGATCAGAAAGCTCCAGAAGCCGAAGGCTCCGAGACGGGGAAATGGCAGTTCACGCGCACCGAGCATCGGCGGCAGCAGAAAGATCGCGACAGCCTCGAAGATGGGCACGGCAAACAGGAACATCATCACGGTGCCGTGCAGCGTAAAGGCCTGGTTATAGAAGTCGGCAGAGAGGAAATTGTTTCCCGGAACCGCGAGCTGCGTGCGCACAAGAAGCGCCAGAACGCCGCCAAACAGCATGAAGGCAAAGGCCGCACCCCCGTACCAGAGGCCAACCTGCGTATTGTTGACCGAAGTCCAGTAACGCCAGCCGATCGGCGTCTTCCAGACGAGGCGCAGCTGTTCTTCCTCGATCTTCTCTGCGGAGGGCAAGGCGTTTCGCTTGATGCGGGCTTTGAGGGTTGTCATTCGAGTCCCTTCAGCCAGGAGGCGATTTCGGCGATGTCCTGTTGGGGCAACATGTTGAAGTCGGGCATCTTCGAACCCGGCTTGATCAAATGCGGATGGGCGATGAAGCTACGAACGGCCTCATCGTCGGCGGGCAAAACGCCGGCACCAATCGTTCCCCGCGAACCCATATGCGAGAGATCCGGGCCGACACCACCCTCAGCTTGTGTGCCCGCAACGCGGTGGCACGCGCCGCAGCCGTTGCGAAGGAATATGTCGCGTCCGGGCAAGGATGCGCCGGGCGAAGGGTTCGCCCGCACAGCCAGCCATTCCCGGAAGGCAGCGGGCTGCATGGCGACGGCCGTGAAGGTCATCAGCGCGTGCGAGGTCCCGCAATATTCCGCGCAAGGGCCGCGGTAGGTGCCAGGTTTGGTCGCCAGCAACGAGAGCCGATTCACGCGACCCGGGATCATGTCCATCTTGCCACCGAGCGCGGGAATCCAGAAGGAATGGATGACGTCGGTGCTTTTCAGCAAGAACTCGACGCGCTCGCCAACCGGCAGCCTGATCTCGTTGGCGGAAAGAATAGGAACTCCGCCGTCAGCCAGGTGGTAGGCGACCCGCCACCAGAATTGCTCACCAGTCACTTCGATCCTGAGACCATTGGCTTCGCCGGCTCGTGCGAAAGGTCTCAGTCCAGGCATCAACCAAAGCGCATAGCCTAGCAAGAGAAAGAGGAGTAGCGAAGGAATGGCTGCCCCGCCCCAGAAAATCAGCCGGCTTGCAATACGCTCGTCTATGGGAGTGCGCTCATGACGTGTCGCGTGGACCAGAAGACCGATGACCGTCAGCCAGATAAAACCGCCAGCAATGGCCATGAGCCAGAAAAGGTCAGCGATCTGGCGCGCTTCCTCTCCGGCCGGATCAAGCGCCGACTGGGCTCCCGAGCAGCTGGAACAGGTTCCCAAGCATAACCACAGCGCGAGCCAGCGCACCGCAGCGAGTTTCGTAATCCGGGCGCTTGTGCTTGGAACTGTTGACGAATCTATCCCTCCAATCGATGCCCTTGCTCACAAACGCGCCCGCAACCGAGTGGTTGCGCCAAAACTTCAGTTTAGCGGCAATGGCCAGTGCTCATGCAATCTACGCGCCGGTTTCGTCATTTGTCGCGCCGGTAGGCGATTTCTTGCACTTTGCGGCGTTCGACGGCGTGCCCAAGCCGTCTCGAAAAGTGCCGTCTCCGCTCCAACCTGCGAGCAGGCGACTGAGCATTGGTGCGGGTGAAAACGTGGGCGCGCACCGAAGAGTTGTCGCCGGGCCGCCCGTCGATCTCGAACACCTCGATCAGGAACCCGCACCTCCGGCGCGGTTGCAACGCCAGTCCTGTAAATGTCCGCAACGCCAAGGGGGCGGCTCAGCCATCCTCCCTGGCGACCATTAGAAAAGGTTCGCGCTCCGGCGTCGTCACCGAAAAGCCCGAAGGGCCCACCGCGCTGAAAAAGCGATGGAACATGTCGATGAAGACACGCACGAAGAGTGGCTTTGCCGAACCGTACATGTCGGCGACGATCAGCGTCGGTGGCGGCAGTTCATCGAGGATTGGTCTTCGAACGATCTCCTCGCCATCGGCGGTGGCGCGACCGATCGGCCGCATGTTGAGGACGGCCATGCCGAAGCCGGATGCGACGGCCGAGCGCACCGTTTCATAAGAGCGCGTGCGAAAGCGCACCTCCGGCCGTTTCGCCAGCACGTCGAACAGGGTCAGGAGATAGGTCGCCGTGTGCGGCAGGTCGAGCAGCACCAGCGGCCGTGCCGCCAGTTCCGCCAGCCAGATGCCGTCGCGCGCGGCAAGGGGATCGTCTGCATTGAGCACGGCATGCGCCGGTACCTTGCAGATGCGGGTGACGCTGTCGATACCGATTGGACCGATGTCGTAGAGAATGGCCAGATCGATCTGGCCGGCGACAAGCCGTTCCTGCAACTGGACCTGGTCGGCCTCGACAAGGTCGATCTCGACATCGCCGACGTTGTCGAGGTAGCTGCGCAGCATCTCCGGCATGAACAGCGCGCCGAACGGCTCAAAGCAGCCGATGCGCAGGACCTTCGGCACGCGCCCGTTGAGGTCTCCGATCGACCGGTTGAACTCCGTTTCCGCCGCCAGCATGATGCGGGCGGCGGCGACGAAGCGTTGGCCGGCCGGCGTGATGGAGACGCCGCGCGCCGGCCGCCTGTCGAAAATGCGCGCCCCCATCCCGGCCTCGGCCAGAGTGATCGCCGCGAGGATGGAGGATTGCGAGATGTAGAGCGATCTGGAGGCCGCCAGCACGCTGCCCAGGCGGGCGACTTCGCAGACATAGCGCAACTGCCGAATGGTCAGATTCATGGCTCTTTGTTACATTAAATAGCGAATATTCCCCACAACAATACATTTTATGGTGATGAAAAAACCCGCCAGATTGCCCGGGCTGACAAGGCTGCCGGAAGAGCGGCCATGAAGTGAGGGGTTCGAACTGCATGCCGAATGGGCTGTCTCCCATTGCCGACGCCGATGATCTATGCCGCCTGGCTGCTGCGGAGCTTAGCGCCGCCTACCGCGCTGAATCGCTGTCGCCCGTCGAGGTGACGCTGGCGGCGCTGGATCGCGCCGAAGCGATCAATCCGCTTTTCAACGCCTTCACCATGATCGACCGCAAGGGTGCGATCGAGGCCGCAGGTGCTTCCGAGAAACGATGGCGGGCAGGCGAGCCGCTGTCGGCGGCCGACGGCATACCGACGACGCTGAAGGACATCGTCTGGGTCGAGGGCTGGAGCGTGCGTTACGGCAGCAGGACGACGACTTCCGCCGCCTATGACAAGGATGCCCCCGCCGTTGCCCTGCTGCGCAGAGCGGGTGCGGTCTTCATCGGGCAGACGACGACGCCCGAATTCGGCTGGAAGGCGATTACCGACAGCGGCCTCTGCGGCATCACGCGCAATCCCTGGAATGCGCAAAAGACTCCCGGCGGTTCCTCCGGCGGAGCGGCGGTGGCCGCCGCCACCGGCGCCGGCGTCTTCCATCTCGGCACCGATGGCGGCGGCTCGATCCGCATTCCGGCCTCGTTCACCGGCATCGCCGGATTGAAGCCGACCTTCGGCCGCGTGCCCGCCTATCCGTCCAGCGCGTTCGGAACCGTCGCCCATATCGGACCGATGGCGCGGACAGCACTCGATCTTTCCGTCATGGCCGGCGCCATGTCCGGCCGCGATATCAGCGACTGGCAGCAAGGCGTGGGAACGCTGGCGCCGCTTGGTCGGATCGAAGAAGTTTTGCGGGGCGCCCGGATCGGCTACTGGTCGAAGCCGCCTTCAGGAGCGCTGGATCCCGGGATCGCCGCCGTCGTCTCCCACGCCTTGGCGTGTTTCGACGCCTTCGGCGCGACGGTCGAGCCGATTGACCTTCCCGGTGGCGATCTCCTCGATCTGTTCCAGCATCACTGGTTCACCGGCGCCGCGGCGCGGCTGGCGCTGGTTCCGCCGAGCGAACGGGCGGGCATCGATCCGGGCTTCCTGGAGATCGCGCAGGCTGGGGCGGCGTTCGACGTCCATACGCTCGTCGCCGCACAGTTGGAGCGCGCCGAATTCGGCGCCGCCATGGACCGGCTGCTAGACGACTATGATTTCATCGTTTCGCCGGGGACATCGATTCCAGCCTTCGACGTTGGCCTTGAAGTGCCTCTGGGCAGCGGCCTCTCGCGATGGATCGAATGGGCGGCGTTCAGCTACCCGATCAATCTCAGCCAGCAACCGGCCTGCGTCATCCCTTGCGGCATGACCGAGGCGGGCCTGCCCGTCGGCTTCCAGATCATCGGCGCGCGCGGCGACGATGCCCGCGTGCTTTCGGCGGCAGTCGACCTGGAAGCCGCTTTCGTGCCCATGACCCACGCGTTTCGCCAGAAAGATCTGGTGTGAAAGATTTCGCATGAAGAAAAGACTCTAACCAACGCCAAAAAAGGGGAACTTTGCCATGATGAACAGACGTGCAATGCTGCAGGGCGTGGTCGGCACGGGTGCGGCCGGTGCCGCGCTTCTTGCCGATATGAACACTGCGGCGATCGCCCAGGACACCAAGCCCATTCCGGTCGGCTCGGCCCTGCCGATGTCCGGCATCGCCGCCGCCGACGGCATCGAGTTCAAGAACGGTCTCGAACTTGCCGCCGAGGAGATCAATGCGGCGGGCGGCATTCTCGGCCGGCCTGTCGAGATCCACATCGAAGACACCAAGGAAATGGGCGCCGACCTCGTCAGCCAGTCGATGCAGCGCCTGATCGACCGCTTCGAGGCACCGGTCATCATCAATGGCTATAATCTCGGCACCAACATGATCGAGATGGACGTCGCCGCCGACAACGACGTCATCATGATGCACTACAACACGCTGATTTCGCACAATGAGAAGTTCAAGACCGACCCTGCCCGCTATTACAGCTCCTTCCAGGGCGATCCGCCGGAGTTCTGGTATGGACCGGGCTGCCTGAACTTCCTCAAGACGCTTGCCGCGGACAGCAAATGGAAGGCGCCCAACAAGAAGATCGCCATCATCCCGTCTGCCAACGAATATTCGATCGTCATCGCCAACGCGATCCGCGACAAGGCCGCCGAATACGGCTTCGAGGTCAGCCTGTTCGAGACCGTTCCGTTCCCGACCAACCAGTGGGGACCAACGCTGGCGAAACTCCGCCAGGACCCGCCGGCGGCGATCCTGGTCACGCACTTCCTGCCGCAGGACCTGGCGCAGTTCATGGTCCAGTTCCTCGCCGAGCCGATCAACAGCCTGATCTACATGCAGTACGGACCATCGCTGCCGGCTTTCCGCGAGATCGGCGGCGAGGCGGTCAACGGCGTCGTCTATTCGACGGTGATCGGCTGCCTGCCGGACGACTTCTCCAAGCCGTTCCGCGAGAGCTACCGGGCCAAATTCGGCCCGAACTCGGCCTACATCACGGGATCGCAGACCTATGACGGCCTGTGGATGTGGGCGCTTGCCGCGGCAATCGCCGGTGGTCCAGGCGAACCGATGGACAAGGCGCAGACCACCAAGGTGGCCAATGCGATGAAGCGCCTGGTCTATCGCGGGGTCAACGGCACCTACCGGGCCGATCCGGCCGGCCAATCGGCCTTCTGCTATCCGACGCAGGTGGCCGATCCGTCGCTTGGCATGCCGCACCAGTTCCTGCAGCATCAGGATTACAAGACCGATCCGAAGCTGATCGCGCCGGCGCTCTATGCCACGGACAGCTTCATCCTGCCGCCATGGATCAAGTGACCGGACGCGGAAATGAAACCAACGACACCGGCCGGGCCCTTTGCCCGACCGGCTCCATTGGGTGAGAAATATGACTGAGGCCGCCGGTCCGATGCTGGTTTGTGACAGTGTGGTCAAACGGTTCGGCTCGCTGGCCGCCGTCGACGGCGTGTCGATGGTGGTCAATGCGGGCGAGATCGTTGGCATTGGTGGGCCAAACGGCGCCGGCAAGACAACCTTCTTCGACGTGGTGACCGGAATCACGCCGGCCAGTGGCGGCCGGGTGCATTTCGGCGACACCGACATTTCGGCGCTTCCGGCCGACCGCATCTGCCAACTCGGCATCGCCCGCACCTTCCAGCTCAATGCCGCCTTCGACAGCTTGACCGTTCGCGAAAACATCGAGATCGCCGCGTATTTCGGCCGGCAGCGGCGAAGGCTGGCCGGCTTCCGCCTCGGCGAGGATGTCCGGCAGGCAACGATCGAAGCGCTGGACTTCGTCGGGCTTGCGGCCAAGGCCGACGAGACCGTGGCGCGGCTGCCAGTGCTCGACCGCAAGCTGCTGATGATTGCCGGCGCCATCGCCACCCGGCCGAAAATGCTCTTCCTCGACGAGCCGGTGGGCGGGCTCAACGTCGCCGAGATCGACCAGATCATGGCGATGGTGCTGAAACTGCGCGACCAGGGACTGACCATCGTCCTGATCGAGCACGTCATGCGCTTTCTCCTGGCGCTCTCCAGCCGCGTGATCATCATGCACCATGGCAAGGTGATATTCGAAGGGCGGCCGGACAAGGTCGCCGAGGACCAGACCGTTGTCGAAACCTATCTCGGCCAGGGCACGCAGAAACGGCTGAAGAAATTCTTCGATGAGCAAGCCGCCACGACGAATCCGGCGGTGGGGGGAACGCCATGACGGGCGCAGCCGCAAAACCACCTGTCCTGCAACTCGACGGCATCGTCTGCGGCTATGACGGACTCGACGTGCTCAAGGGCATTTCGCTGACCGTTCATGCCGGTGAATTCATCACCGTCGTCGGCCCGAACGGCCATGGCAAGTCGACATTGCTCAAGACCATTTCCGGCCTGGTGCCGCTGCGCGGCGGTCAGATCAGCATCGACGGCCGGCGCCTGTCCGGCAAGCCGCATGAGACGGCGATGCTGGGCGTCGCCCACGTGCCGCAGGGCGATATGCTGTTCGCGCAGATGAGCGTGCTCGAAAACCTTTTGATGGGCGGCTATCTCGCGCCGGACAAGGCCGAGATCGCGCGTCGGCTGGACGAGGTCTACGCGCTTCTGCCGAAGCTTGCCGACCGTCGCAACCAGATCGCCTCGAGCCTGTCGGGCGGCGAACGGCGCATGGTCGGCATAGGCCGCGGCCTGATGATGGGCGGGCGCATCCTTTTGATCGACGAGCCGTCGCTTGGCCTCGCGCCACTGATCATCGATCAGGTCTACGACGTCATTTCGCAACTGAGCAAGGCTGGGCGCACGATCCTGCTGGTGGAGGAGAACCCGGCCCGGGTCGAGGACCTCGCCGACCGCCTGCATCTGCTCGACGACGGCGCCATCGTCTGGTCAGGCAAGCCCGCCGAACTGATGGCGCGCGACGAACTCCTCGCAACCTATCTCGGAGGCTGACGCCATGACCGACGTTCTCATGGCCATTCTCGTCGCCGGCTTCACCTCGGGCGCGCTCTATGCGCTGGCGACGGTCGGGCTGTCGCTGGTCTGGGGTTCGATGGGCATGCTCAACATGGCCCATGCGGCGATGCTGACGCTTGGCGGCTACGTCGCCTTCACGGTGATCACCTCACTCGGCCTGCCGGTCGCGATCGGTTTCGCCGGTGCCATCGTCGCGGGTGCTTTGGCCGGGGCCATCCTCTATTTCGCGATCGTTCGCAATCTCCTGCAGAACGACAAATCGACATTCGAAGCCAACGTCATGATCGCCACGGTCGGCATCGGCATCGCCCTCGAGAATGCAATCCTCCTGACCTATGGCGGGCAGCCGCTGAAGCAGCCGGTTTCGATCGCCGGTGCCTTACGCCTGGGACCGCTGACGCTGCCCTGGCAGAACCTTCTGATCATCGCGGTGGTGGTCGTCATGATGGTGGTCGTCTCGGCGGCGCTCGGCCGCACGCGGATGGGCCGTGCGATCCGGGCGACGGCGCAGAACCGCGACGCGGCGCAGCTCATGGGCGTCGCCGTCAACCGCGTCTACCTGCAGGTGCTGATGCTGTCGGGCGCGCTCGCCGGCATCTGCGGCGTCATGGTCTCGTCGATGACGCAATTGTCGCCGCCACTCGGCAACGACCCGATGCTGAAGGCCTTCATCATGTGCGTGGTCGCCGGTCTCGGCAATCTGCCGGGCGCCATCGCAGCAGCACTTGGGCTGGCGTTGCTCGAATCCTTCGTTCAGTACGCCTTGGGCGCCAGGTGGGGCTTTCCATCGCTGCTGTTCGTCGTCATTGCCGTGCTGATCTGGCGGCCGTCCGGCCTTTTCGGCCACGCCGAAATCCGGCGCATGTGAGGGGCATCATGACAGAGACACGTCCCATGTCCCGTTCCTCCATGTCCCGCTCGGCCAGGACTGATCTTGCCATCAGCCTGATGCTGATCGCGGCGGCGATCGCGCTGCCGTTCCTGGTCGACAGCCGCTACATCCTTGGCCAGATCGTGCTGGCGCTGTTCTATGCGACGATCGCCTCGCAGTGGAACCTCCTGTTCGGCTTCTCGGGCATCTTCTCGCTGGCGCAAATGGCGATCTTCGCCTTCGGCGGCTATGCGACGGCGATGCTCTGTTTCTATTTCGGCTGGAACGTCTGGGCAGCACTTGTGCCTGGCGCGCTGGGCGCCGTGCTGTTCTCGCTGGTCGTCGGCCTCGCCTGCCTTCGCCTGACCGGCGTCTATGTGGCGCTGCTGACGCTGGCGATCGCCCAGACGATGTATCTGCTGATCGTCACCGACACCGAATGTTTCGTCATGGTCGGCTCCGTCTGCCGCCAGTTCACCGGCGGCGCCGTCGGCTTTGCCCGCTTCGGCGACCTCGGCACCAGGGCCTTGCTCCGGGCGCAGTGGCTGGTCGGCAATTACGCCATCATCGCGGTGCTGTTCGCGCTCACCATGGTCTTCACCTACGCGATCGTCAAAAGCCCGATCGGCCTTGCCTTCCGGGCGCTGAAGGACAATCCGGGCTATGCGGTGGCCCGCGGCGTCAACCGCTTCCAGGCGCAGCTTCTGGTGTTCGGCATCTCCGCCTTCTTCACCGGGCTGGCCGGCGGTTTCTATGCCGCGCATTTCCAGGCGATCGGCCCCGGTGTGCTGTCGATGTCGCAACTTATGTTCATCATCGCCATCGTCGTGGTCGGCGGCGTCGGCACGTTCTGGGGACCGCTGGTCGGGACGGTGGTGCTGGTGCTGGCTGACGAATTGATGCGAGAGAGCGGCGAGTTCCGCACGCTCGGGCTCGGCCTGATCATCGCCCTGTCGGTGGTGTTGATGCCGAAGGGGCTGGTCGGCCGTTTTGGCGATCTCATCGACTGGCTCGGACGCCGTCGCACCAGCCCCGACAGCAAGCCGGCAGCAAGCAGCATTGTGCAAAGTCCGACCCCTGCTGGAAAGTGAGAGACTGACGATGTTCGATACGATCATAGTGGGCGCCGGCTCGGCCGGCTGCGTGCTGGCAAACCGGCTCAGCGCCGATCCTGCCCGCAAGGTGTTGCTACTGGAGGCAGGACGCGAGGCGCCGCTCGCCTCGGACGTGCCCTCGGACTGGCCGACCATGTTCAACACAGCCGTCGATTGGGGCTATTACACCGAGCCACAGGCCGGTTGCCGCGGCAGGCGGGTGTTCTGGCCGCGCGGCAAGATGATCGGCGGTTCCGGCGCACTGAATGCCATGATCTATATTCGCGGCCTGCCGTCCGATTACGATGGCTGGGCCGCCATGGGCTGCCCCGGCTGGGCCTGGGAAGACGTGCTACCCGTGTTCAAGGCCTGCGAAAGCAATGCCGAACTCGGCAACGACCCGCTGCACGGCGCCAACGGGCCGCTGCATATCGGCAATGTCGCGCATGTCGATGCCAACGAGCTTGCCTGGATCGAGGCCTGCAAGGCCGCCGGCTACAAGCACAATCGCGATTTCAACGGCGTCGAGCAGGAAGGTGTCGGCCTGTTCCAGTTCACCATCAAGAACGGCGAACGCTGGGGCACCGGCAAGGCCTATCTGCGCCCGGCGCGGGAACGACCCAACCTCACCGTGAAAACCGGCGTGCTGGCGACGGGCCTTATCGTGGAGAAGGGCCGGGTCAGGGGTATCCGCTATCTGGCAAACGGCGTGCCGGAGACCGCTTTCGCCGACACAGAGGTGGTGCTGTCCTCGGGCTCGATCGGCAGTTGCCAGCTGATGCTGCTTTCGGGCATCGGGCCGGCCGACGAACTCGCCCAGGTCGGCGTTGCTCCCGTGCACGACCTCCCGGGCGTGGGCAAGGATCTGCAGGACCACATCAACATTCCGATCACCTTCTATACCAAGGACAAGATCGGCGTCGGCGCCTGGACCAACGAGACGCTGCAGCGCGACTTCGCGGAATGGCAGACATCGCGCAGCGGTCCGCGTTCCTCACCCTGGGTGGCGGCGGGCGGCTTCGTCAAGAGCCGGCCCGACATCGAGCCGGACCTGCAGCTTTACGGCGCCATCAGCCCGCATCGCGACTATGTTCGGTTCCTTTCGTCCAGGCCCGGCATCACGCTGCACACCACGCTGCAGCGGCCAGACAGCCGCGGCGAGATTCGCCTGCGCTCGGCCAATCCAATCGAATATCCGGCGATCGACCCACGTTACTTCATCAGCGACGAGGATGGCTCGGACATTGCCACGCTGGTCGAAGGCATCCGCATCAGCCGGCGCATCGCGGCGCAGTCGCCGCTTGCCGAAATGCTCGTCGGCGAAATCACGCCGAGCGCCGAATGCGAGAGCGACGCCGAGATCGCCGACTATATACGCGGCCACTGCACGACGCTCTATCACCCGACCAGCACCTGCCGCATGGGTTCAGATGCGATGGCCGTCGTCGATCCCACGTCGATGAAGGTTCATGGGCTGGACGGGCTTTGCATCGCCGATGCCTCGGTCTTTCCGAAAATGGTGTCGGGCAACACCAACGCGCCGACGATCATGATCGCCGAACGCGCCGCGTCAATGATCCTGGCGGGCTAGGAAACAAAACATGACGACAGGCTGGAATTTCCACGAACTCTATCTCTGGCACGAGACCGGCAATGCCGCGCAGTTCTTTCAGCCGAGCCTGACCATCGAGCCCGGCGAGCATGCGGAGAATGCCGACACGAAACGCAGATTCCGCAATCTGATGGAGGTTTCGGGCCTGACCGAAAAATTGTCCAAGATCGCCTCCGTCGCGGTGAGCGAGGACGACCTCGCCCTGTTTCACGACCGCGACTACATCAGCCGTATCAAGCTGCTCAGTGACGGGCGCGGCGGCGATGCGAGCTATCTCACCCCCTTCGGCCATGGCAGCTACGAAATCGCCTGTCTGGCCGCCGGCGGCACGGCAGCGGTGATGGATGCGGTGTTGAGCGGCGATGTCGACAATGGCTATGCGCTGGTACGACCGCCCGGCCATCATGCCGAGCGCGGGCAAGGCATGGGCTTTTGCCTGTTCGGCAACGTTCCGGTCGCTATCCTGAAGAACCGGGCCAAACATGGCTTCGAGCGGGTCGCCAGCGTCGACTGGGATGTTCATCACGGCAACGGCACCCAGTCCGCCTTCTATTCGGACCCGTCGGTGCTGACCATCTCGATCCATCAGGACGGGCTTTATCCGGATGACAGCGGTCTTCACAAGGAACGCGGCGAGGGCAAGGGAGAAGGCTACAACATCAATGTACCGCTGCCGGCCGGCTGCGGCCACGGCGCTTACATGTCCGTCTTCGAACGCGTCGTGCTACCGGCGCTCAATCGCTACAAGCCTGATCTCATCGTCGTGCCGTCGGGCTTCGACGCCTCGGCGGCCGATCCGCTGGGGCGCATGATGCTGCATAGCGGCAGCTACCGCGACATGACGCGGATGTTGATGCAGGCGGCGGACGACCTCTGCGGCGGGCGCCTGATGATGTCGCATGAGGGCGGCTATTCGGCCTCCTACGTTCCCTATTGCGGGCTGGCGGTGATGGAGCAGCTGTCCGGCATCAGGACGCATATCGACGACCCGTTCCTGCCGGTCTTCGAAAGCTATGCCGGCCAACCCTTGCAGCCACATCAGGCGGCCGCTGTTTCCAAAGCGGAGGAACTTTTGGGCGGCATCGCCTAGAGCGATTCCTATTTTGAGAGAATCGTAGGATTCCCAAAGCCGGATGTTTGTGATTCAAGATGCTGGCTGGATTGGAGGCCAGCATCTGATGACGCGAGC
>NZ_JAMYQY010000024.1:0-101801 GCF_040321125.1 Mesorhizobium sp. M0518 | reverse complement strand
GCTGAGGCGGGAGGGCCTGGTCGTGAACCACAAGAAGCTGTTCCGGCTCTATCGGGAGGAGAAGCTCTCCGTTCGCCGCCGTGGCGGCCGCAAACGGGCGATCGGGACCAGGGCGCCGATGGTGGTGCCGCTGAGGCCCGACGAGCGCTGGTCGCTCGACTTCGTATCGGACCAGCTCACAGACGGGCGCCGCTTCCGCATCCTCGCCGTCGTCGACGACTGCACGAGAGAGTGCCTGGCACTCATCGTTGATACGTCTTTCTCGGGCATGCGGGTTGCCCGAGAATTGGACCGGCTCATCACCGAGCGCGGCCGGCCGAGAATGATCGTCAGCGACAATGGCAGCGAGTTCACCTCGAACGCCATCCTCTCCTGGGCGGATCAGAACCGCGTCGAATGGCATTACATTGCGCCCGGCAAGCCGATGCAGAATGGCTTCATCGAAAGCTTCAACGGCCGACTGCGCGATGAACTGCTCAACGAGACGCTGTTTACTTCGCTGGCTCAGGCACGCGTCGCCATCGCCCTGTGGCGCGCCGACTACAACACCGCGCGGCCGCGTTCCCAAATCGCCTGGCAGACACCGGCCGAGTTCGCCACCACCTTCAGTCTGCGACGGTCGCTCGCGCTGCGCTATGCCAAAGGCTCCGCGCCAGCGCCCGTCGCTTCACCCGCCCAGCAGGGCACAACCCACGCCAGAAACGAACTCAAAAATGGATAGAAACTGGGGGCAAGATCATTTGCCACCAGCGGAAGATCGCGCTAAGCTCCAGTCGACGTTCAGATCGAGCGTCTCAACGACGCGCTCCCTGCTTGCCGGCTGCGCGGGCTTTGGCCGCTACCTGTTTGGTTCGCCCCGGCTTGATCTTCTGGTTGGTGAGCTGATCGTGAAGCTGCTCAGCTCTTTGTGTTGGGCCTCCGCTGCAGGACACCGAAACACGCCGGGTGCCCATTGCTCAACACATTCTAGACTAAAGTGCACGCCGAAGACGCTTGAGAGCATATTCACGGCGCTTGTCCCATAGCGCCGGCCTGGCCCGCGTTCCTTTGTTGAGGTTCCGACATATTGTCCAACTTCGAACAAAGGAAGGCTTGTGGAACTGTTCCGGCGCGGCCTCATAGTTTGCAAAAGCAATGTGAGTACAAAAGCTTAGTTAACTTGGCGCGGCGCTTGCTCCTATTCCAGTAGCCGCAGCGAAAGCGTGCTAGAAAATGGAAACAAGGCCATTGCTGACACCGCGAAGTTCCATACAAGCGCCTGAGAAGAGCGTCTCTATTCCAGCTGAATATCGGGACATAGTACACTCCAGAGGTCCGTGCTCGGTAGCTGTTTTGCTCATGATTGCTCTGAGGCCGACGCGCCAATGCTGGCGCTCACCCTTGATCCGCATGTGGTTGCGGAAGAATGTATTCAAAGGGCCACCCCAATCGCAACCTTCTGCAACACCCTCGACCAGTTCTGTCAGCCAGGGCTTTCACGGATTCTCAGAGCTGACACATGACATGCCTATTTCGGCGCGGGTACTTGCGATTACCATTACCTTTTTCGCCGAGGACGAGAAGCGGATCGGCGATGTCCTCTCAGGCGCTAAAGGCGGAGAGGGCTTGCCCGTCCCGCCCGAAGGACGAAGGCTGACCTTCTCTCGTGGCCGCAAAACATCCTTGAAACGCCGAAGGCCCTTAACGCTGAGGCCGCAAACCGCAATTCTCGTCAATACAATTTACCAGCCAATCGCGCCGCCGGCTAGTTATCAGCAAGCTCTTTGTTTCGGAGGAATGAGAAAACCAGGAAAGTGCGTGATAATTCCGCAAAAAACTAATACCTGCGCTATGCCAACCTAGGGGCATCTTCTACTTCGAAATTGGAGCATCGTTTCTATCATGCAGTTGCACGGCAATCAGAGACTGGAAGCTTACCGACGGATGCTTCGCATCCGTCGATTCGAAGAAGAAGCTATGCGCCAGTTCAAAGCTGACAATATCCCTGGTTGGTTCCACTCGAGCGTGGGTCAGGAAGCCGCTGTCGTTGGGGCATGCCTCGCCCTTCGGGACGATGACGCCATGACCGGAACGCATCGTTCGCACGGGCATCCGATCGGGAAGGGTGCGCACCTGGATGGGCTCATGGCCGAGCTGATGGGAAAGGAGGGTGGCGTCTGCAAGGGCCGCGGCGGTTCAATGCACGTTGCAGACGATTCAGTCGGGATCATCAGCGAATCGGGGATCGTCGGAGGGGGCATTCCTCTTGCCACAGGGTGCGCGTTCAGCGCCAAGGTGCGCGGCGTCGATCAGGTTACGCTTTGCTTCTTCGGCGATGGGGCGGTGAATCAGGGCACCTTCCATGAGAGTCTCAACATGGCCTCGCTGTGGAAACTTCCGGTCATTTATCATTGCGAGAACAACGGCTATGCAATGACCACCTCGGTGGCGCACAGCCACGGACAGCCGGACATCGCGCTCCGGGCAGCGGGCTACGGCATGCTAGGGGTAACGGTTGACGGACAGAGTGTGGGCGCCGTCTATGAAGCTGCAGCAGACGCCGTCACGCGAGCACGGGCGGGCGGCGGGCCTACTCTTATAGTAGCCAACACATATCGGTTCGATGAGCACGATATCGGCTTGGTGATTCTAGGGGAGCCTTATCGGTCGGTTGAAGAGGTCGAGGCTCAAAAGCGCGACCGGGATCCGATCTTGCTATATCGCACTGTGCTCCTTGATGAAGGCATAAATGAAATGAGTCTGACAGCAATCGAGGATGAAGTCGTCGAAGCTGTAAACCAGGCTGTACAATTTGCTTTAGACAGCCCGCTGCCTCAGCCCGAAACCTTACCCGATTACATGTTCAACTCGCCCCTTGCAGGGCATCACGCCTTGGTGGCTGGGCGGAGAGGACTTGATCCACATGGAACCTGATGACCACAAGCGTGCCTCGACCGCCGGCGCCTACATTCAGATGACCTATTTTGAAGCGCTCATGCAGGCGCAGATGGAGGAAATGGAGCGCGATGAGCGCGTCGTCCTGATCGGAGAGGAGCTCTCGGTTCATGGCGGCGCCAAACTTATTGAGCGGTTTGGCAAGAACCGGATTTGGAACACGCCGATTTCAGAAGGCAGTTTCACCGGCCTCGGAATCGGAGCTGCCATCAACGGATTGCGGCCGATTGTAGACCTCTCGGTTTCCAGCTTCGTCTATCTTGCCTCGGATCAGATCATCAACCAGGCGTCGAAATTGCGGTATATGACCGGAGGACAGATCGACATTCCGATCGTGTTTCGTTGCTGTATGTCATCGCTGGGGTCCCTGGCGGCGCAGCATACCGACCGACCTTATCCGTTTTTCATGAATGTGCCTGGCCTCAAGATCATCAGCCCGACCAGCGCCGCTGACATCAAGGGGCTGATGAAATCGGCCATTCGCGACGGCGATCCGGTAATGGTCTTCGAAGATACGCGCCTTTGGCCGCTCAAGGGCAATGTCCCCACAGATCCGGACCACCTAGTCCCGATTGGCAAAGCGGAGGTGAAGCGCGAAGGAGAAGACGTAACCCTCATCGCTGTTGCCGGTGTCATTGGGCCGACGATGGAAGCTGTCAGCGCTCTCGCCGAGGAAGGCATTTCGGTCGAAGTGATCGATCTACGCACATTGAAACCGGTCGATCATGAGGCCATCAAAACGTCAGTCGCCAAGACAAGACGGCTTGTGATCATTGAGAACGCGCACCGCGTTTGCAACGTCGGAAGTGAAATCGCGGCGGTAATGGCGGAAGAGGCTTTCCATCTATTGAAGCGCCCGATCCTGCGCGTGAGCGCTCCGGATATCCACGTACCATTCAGTCCGGCCCTCGAGAAGGATTTCTTCCCGACGAAGGACCACATAATCGCCGCCGTAAGGCGACTGCTCTGACATTCTCAAAGACTCCGACACAATGGAAGTGACAATCGACTCCGTTCTACCCTCCAGCGGGACCGAGGAAAGCTACAATATCTCGCTGGTTGCCGAAGATGAGGTTCAGGAGCCATGTTGTAGCTATATGTCATGGGGCTTGCCGCCGTCGCTGCTATCAGGTTCATGTTCCGTTGAGCGGCAATTGCTGCAGAATTCGAAGCTCCGGATTCACGAGCTCCGTCTGATGCACGGTGTTTAGCCCGTCTTATGCACGGCAGCCTGTTGGAGAGGCTGGCGGATGTGTAACCGGGGCAAAACCGGCGGCGGACGCCGCGTTATGACTCGGGTGTATCGGGTCAGAGTGGGTGGCGGTTGGCGGGCGGCGTGATTCTGTCAGGCCATGATTCTCGAACGCCGCCCCCCACGGACCTGCTCGACATGATCTGTAGTTGCTGGCAGAGGTCGCCGGGCTTCGCGCCGAGAATGCGGCTCTGAAGGATGAGATCCGGCGTCTGAAAGGTCTACCGCCGCCCCCGACGCTGAAGCGGAGCGGGATGGAGCAGTCGTCCAAGCGGAGCTCACCTGCGGCAACGGTCCGAAGCGGCGTGGCTCCAGCCGGGCGATCGTCACCGAAGAACGCCGTCTTTGTTATGAGCCGCCACCGGGCTCGCGGTTTCGTGGTGCAGGATCTGACGATCTGGTGCGGGTGGTCCGCTATCCGGACCGCTGGCGTTTGCCGGATGGCCGGATCGTCGTCGCTCCGCTGCCGGACGTGTCGACGGGCTGGAGCTTCGGCGTCTGGTGCTGTCGCTTTGCAGGATCAATCGACCGTGGAGCGGATCGTCGCGTTGCTGCGCGACTTCGGCGTGTCGATCTCCAAGCGCCAAGTCGTGCGGATCCTGACCGGCAAGATCGACGCCTTCGTCGCCGAAGCGAAGCAGGTTCTGAGGGCCGGGCTCGCTTCGGCCCGTTGGGTCAGCGTCGACGACACCGGGGCCCGCCATGGCGCGGTCAATCGCGTGTGCACGCAAACAGCAATGACCGGTTCGCCGTGTTCACGACCACCAAGTCGAAGTGCCGGCTGAACTTCCTGCAGCTCCTGCACGGGGGTCGGCGCGGTGGGTCCTGAACGCCGCCTCACGCGCCTACATGCTGGAGCGCGGGCTGCCGGTGATCACGACGTATCTTCTGCATGCCGGGCGCGAGCCGTCCGGGTTCGAGGACGCGGCGTCATGGGACGCCCATCTACTCGCCCATGGCCTGGAGCCCAAGCATGCCCTCGGACCCGTTCCGCATCGCCAGTGAAGGCGCGTTGTGGGGCGGTCTGACCGACGCAAAGACCCTCCACGGCACCGTCATCCTCAGTGATGGGGCGGGCCAGTTCGCCATCGGCGAGTACGCGCGGTGCTGGGTCCATATAGAGCGGCAGATCCATGCCCTCGATAGCTTCACCGAACCGCAGCGCCGCGCCAAGGCCCTGACCCAGAGCCGGATCTAGTGGCTCTACAACGACATCAAGGCGTGGTGTCTGGATCCCACGCCCCGAAGATTCAGGGAACTGGCCCGGCGGTTCGACCGGATCGTCGGCATGAAGACCAGGTTCGTGACGCTCGACCGTCTACTCGCGCGCATCCGCACCGACCGCCAAAGCTTCCTGAAGATCCTCCAACGCCCGGACATTCCGCTCCACACCAATGGCTCGGAGAACGATATCACGCAGCCTGGTGATCCGGCGCAAGATCAGCGGCGGAACCCACAGCAACCAGGGCCGTGCCGCCCGCGACACCATGCTCAGCATGATGAAGACCTGCAACAAGCTCGGTGTCAGCTTCTGGGATTATCTCGGCGACCGCCGCGGCATCCCTGGCAGCAAGATCCTACCGCTTCCCGTTCTCCTCGCCGCTCGCTAAACCCCAACAGCAGATCGACGCGCCAAACGCCGCCGCTTTTGCCCCGGTTACGCGGATGTGGCTTAAGTGGTTGATTGACGTAGGATCCGGCTGCTGAGCTAACCTACTATCAGATCTCGCGAGCCACACCCGCCATGACCAACGATACGTTGCCGCCGTTGCGTTTTCCAGCCGTCGGACAGCTGCGTGATGGCGGACGCATCACATCGGATAACGGCGTCATGCTTCTGGTGGCCGCCGAGCGGCGTTTGCGACTGGCCGACCGGCTTGCGGCTGCGATCCACGATCCGCTCACAGCGGGTGAGGCACGCCATGGCCGACATCCTGCGCGCCCGCATCTTTGCGGTCGCCTGGGGCTACCAGGATCAACGATCTCGATCGGTTGCGCACCGTCCCGGCCTGGGCACCGAAGGGCGAGCGCTTCAGGACGCATGCGCCATTCGGCAAATGGCAGACGCAGACCTTCATCGCCGGGCTACGATGCCACGGCCTTGTCGCGCCGTGGATCGTCACGCGCCTATGAATGCCGCCATCTTCGAACACTACGTCGAAACGCACTTCGCTCCCGAACTGTCGCCCGGCGATTGCGGCCAGAACCTTCGACGCACTCTGCGAGGCTCTCGGCGATATTTGCCACCTGTTCGAGCCAACCGAATGCAGAACTTCTTCAAAGCGGCCGGATATGAGGCCAATTAATCGCGACACGCTTTAGGTGTTTAGTCCCGGCATTTGCTGGAGCGGATTGACAAGGAACCGTTGGGGGTGTTCAGCCCATGCCTTGGCCCATAGCGCATCCTTTGATTCGGACGACAATGATGCCCCATCAAAGATCCCATGACCGGTGGTGGATAGCGACCTGCGCTCTGGCAGAGTGGGGTTGCTGACCAACAACTCTGTGGAGGCCAATCATGCGTGTTGTAGCCGATCGATCTGCGGCGCCTGCCGCTATCCGCACCGATCTTGGCGCGATCTTCATTTCTTTGGAACTCAGTAAATCGACCTGGTTGATCACTTCGCTGTCGCCGGGCAGTGGGGAGAAGATGTCGAAACATGCGGTACGCGGCGGCGATATGACAGGACTGCTGGCACGCTTTGCCCAGCTTCAGGACAAGGCACAGGCGCGCGCCGGCCGGCACTTTGCGCTTGTGGTCATTCAGGAGGCGGGTCTCGACGGCTTCTGGATACATCGAATCCTGGAGGCCGAGGGGATCGAAAGCCATGTCGTCGACGCCGCCTCGATTGCCACGTCGCGCCGGCGGCGTCGTGCCAAGACCGACAAGATCGATGGTGAGGCGTTGGTGCGTGCGCTGCTCGCCTACAAACGAGGCGAGCCGCGCGTGTGCGCGATGGTTAGGGTACCCAGCGTCAAGGAGGAGGACCATCGGCGCATCGGCCGTGAACGCAAGGTTCTGGTTGGTGAGCGGACCTGCCATGTCAACCGGATCAAGGGCCTGCTGTTTGCTCAGGGCATCACCGGCTACGAGCCGCTGGGACGTGACCGGCGACATCGGCTTGAGGAATTGAGGACCGGCGACGGCCGCGCAATGCCAGAACATCTGAAGGGGCAAATCCGTCGCGAGCTCGACCGACTCGAACTGGTGATAGCCCAGATCAAAGAGGTGCAGGCCGAGCGCGACGCTCTGCTGGCCATCGAAGTCGCCGAAACTCCAGCAGCGACATTACTCGATCTCAAGGGTATCGGCCCCGAGTGTGCCGCCATCCTCTACTCGGAAGGGCTGTTCCGGCACTTCGATAATCGCCGGCAGGTCGCCGCCTATGCCGGGCTCGCGCCGACGCCTTGGCAGAGCGGATCGGTCCAGCACGAGCAAGGCGTCTCGAAGGCCGGCAACCCCCGACTGCGAACGACGATGATCGAGTTGGCCTGGCTGTGGCTGCGCAATCAACCGAGTTCAGCGCTTACCCGCTGGTTCCACGAACGCGTGATGCACAATCAGGGGCGCCTCAAAAAGACAACCATCGTCGCCCTTGCAAGGAAGCTGCTCGTGGCGCTGTGGAAATACGTGACCGCGGGCGTCGTCATCGAAGGTGCTGTCATGAAGGCCGTCTGACGAGATCACACCGATACACTCATCCCTCGAGGCCTGATCAGCCTCGGCGGATCCAGGAGGCGAACCGAGATCCCAGCTGGCTAGAATGCCGTATCAAAGACGGGTCTCGCCTTCTGGGCCCCTGCCGCCGCAAGCGGGATATTGGTGCAGCCGTCTCAAGCGGCGACCGTATGTGAGTTTGATTAGGCTCGATTGACCGAGCCGTGTCACGCAATCGGGGCCCAGCTCTGGATTCCGCCACCAATAGGGAGCAATACGATGCCGCCCTAACACACCTCTTGACCTCAGCATCGTCATGTGAGCCCGGGATCAAACATTTAGGCAGGGCCGACGGCAAAAGGGCGCACGAGGCGCCCTTCGATTTAGCTCGGCTGTCAGCAGCCCGCCTTCGCGTTGCGCATCAGAAGCGGTAGGTGACACCTGCGCCTATCAACCAGGGATCGAGCTCCGCCTTTCCCGTCAGCTTCGCGCCGTCGACCGTTACGTCGAAGTCTGGCTTGAGGAACAGCTTCTTCACGTCGAAGTTAACACCCCAGTGCTGATCCACCATGTAGTCGAATCCGACCTGCAGCGCGGTGCCGAACGTATTCTTAACCCTGAGAGCATCGGCACTGCCGGCACCCTGGTTATAGAAGATCGTGTAGTTCACGCCGGCGCCTACATAGGGCTTGAACGCGCCGAAATCGGTAAAATGATACTGCAATGTGAGCGTGGGCGGCAGCAGCCAAACCTTGCCGATATTGCCCAGCGCGCCGATCGCTCCTTGGCCCTCGATGTTGGCGTAGGTGGTGCCGAGGATAAGCTCGGCGGCGATGTTTTCCGTGAAGAAATAGGAGATATCGAGTTCCGGCGTCACAGTGTCCGAATAGGAAAGACCGGAGCCGGGCACTGCATGTACGTAGCCAGAATCCTCAGTGACGACCCCCAAAGCACGCAGGCGGATCTGCCAAGGGCTTGGCGCTTCCGTGACCGAGGCTCCCGCCTGCGGGACGCTCGCCGCTTGCGCAAGATCCGCCGCGACGGCCTGCTGTCCCATCACGATGAGGAAAACGGCCGCTGTTACTCCCCGTGCCGCGCGCATTTGGTTTATCGCCATGATATTCTCTCCTTGCTGTTTAGAAAAACTACGTAAAGTCTTGTTCGAATTGCGTGATTGGCGGAGCGCTCATGCGCAGTTTGCGTGGGAGCGCGCACCCATTATTTGCGCCGTGCTCGCAATCATCGACCTGTACTCACTTAGAAGTAAGCGGGATAACCAAAGGCCTGCAGCTTTGCGGCCGTCTTACGCGCGTGACCCGGGTGGGACGCGGTCGTCCCGCTTCGTGGTGGCGAGCAGGATCGGCGGATAGGCGGCAAGGGTGGTCCCGGCGCCATAGTAGTGCGGATTTCCGGCATCTTGCCAGAATTGTAGAGGTACTGACCGCGGCGCGTGATCACGGGAACCTTGTCAGGACGGTCGAAGATCGCTGTCAGGGCCTCGTGGTCGCGATCGAACTGTGTTCCACCGAAGTGCCTCAGGGTCCTGGCAGACTGGCTGGCGGCCCAGGCAAGTGTCTGTTCTCCTTCTACATCTTCGAGCCAAAGATGGGGATCATCGTACGGAGCATTCAGCGTTGGGCGGAAATCGAATACGGTCATGTCCGGATAACGTGAAGAATGATGTCGACTGGAAAACAGCCGCAACGTCCTGTCGGCTCGGAAAGGCCAGTTTTCGCGGCTGCGACCGCATGTTCGGCGAGCTTGATCATGGCATGATTTCTCCTCAGTCCTTGCCGCAGCGCGTTTGCGGATAGCCTTGCACGTGTCGTGCCAAACGGGAAAATCATTTCACAACAATGACATGGCTCTGATTGCGGTGTGTCTCATGTCCGACTTTGTCGAAGACCCGACAACGAGTGCAGCCGTGACCGCCTGATAGAACCTCCTGTGCGAGCTCGGTGGGCACGCGGAATAGCAATGAAGCTCACCGCGAAACTGGCCGAGCTTCGGATCGACATCGGCGACGGGGCGATCGACGACCACTACGTCGCTGGTGTCGTGCGCGGCACAGCCTGAGGACTCCGCGGCGGCGATCATCGAATAACTGCGTTTATGACGGCTCCATCCTGGCCGACCGGTGGGCGCGCAAAAGACTGCTGTGCGGCCTCATCCCTCCGCCTGGATTGAGTCGCAGGGACCGAATGGCGTCGTGCTTTTGGAACCGGCAGAGTGGTCAGAACGCAATTCTCCTTCCCGCTATCTTTACAGAGATTCGACAATCCAGTTGGTGAAGGTCCCAGATCGCGCAATCATTGATGCGCTCAGGTCTGGGCATGCGCCCATCCGCAACCATGTCATCAAGAGCATCGATCCGACACCAACACAGAGAATTGCTTCCTCATGAGAGAGGCGTCGCGGCGGACATGAGATTGCGTCACTCTTCATGATCGCCGCCTCCGAGGATGTCGGGATCGAGCCAGTGCAACGGCACGATAGGACGAAGGATTTGGCAGCTCTTGCAACTGCCGACCTCGATGGGAGACGGCATATCGCGATCTGTCCGGCAGAGACACCAGGTTATGCACTGTCCGATCATGAAGGCTTCGTGCTGGTCTCCATGAGAAGTATTCTGGTGCAGAAGGTGCCCGATTAGCTATTCGGAAAAGGCGACATCGACGTGCAAATCGGGCGCCGCCGGTGGCGTCTCCCCTCAATGTCGGATTTCCGACAGGATCGCAAATCAGCCAACCCACTGTTTAACAAGGTTTTCCTTCTCTGGCACGGCCCATGCACGGGATTCTGCGAACGCATCAGCGAGAGGTCGTCCATGATCATGCGCACCGAAAATGCCGTCGCCGCAGTGAAAACCGCGCGCTCGCCTGCCATCAAGCCGCCGAAGGCCGGCGCCTCATGGTCGAGGCAGGCGATTGCGCCGGCTTCAAACACCTGAATGGGCTTGGAAAGCGTCTCGCGTGATGGCGACGCGGGCATCCAGACGGGCGGAAAGGACATACGTCGTTGCCCCACGTAGCCGGTATGACCCGTCGATTGTCACCGCGCTGGAATGCTCGGGTCTACATTCGACAACCGGAACGCGCAGGACAATTCTCGCAAGCCCGGTCGGGACTGGGGCGCGAAGTCCGTGAGCGGAGGCTAATGGCTATGGCCGATATTCGCCGCGAACAAGCCGCCTAGTGGGAAGACGCTATAGGAGGAAGCAGGTGGAGTTATGTTGCGTTGGGATCGGTGCTGGTCCGTCCAATTTGAGCCTTGCGTGTCAGATACACGAGCAAGTTGGGAAAGGGGCAGTGTTCCTGGATCGGCAGGTCGACTTCCGCTGGCATCCAGGCATCGCATTCGATTCCTCGGAGCTCCAGGTCAGCCACTTCAAGGACCTGGTCACTCTGGTGAATCCGCGATCAGCCTACACTTTCGTAAACTTCCTGCACGAGAACGGGCGTCTGTATCACTTCCTGAACGCACAGTTCGAAGCCGTGCTCAGAGTGGAGTTCGAACAATACCTGAACTGGGTCTTCCACAGGAACCCACTTGTGCGTGGCGGCGAGACAGTGCGCGAAATCCGCTTTGACGGCGAGTTTCGGGTGCGGACGGATAAGGCGGTTCTCGGCGCCAGAAACGTTGTGGTCGGCATTGGCAAGCAGGCGCAAATTCCGCTTCAATTTCAGGGCTGGATTGGACGCAACCTGTTCCACTCATCGGTTTTACTGCACATCCACCCTGAGGTGCGGAGAAAGCATGTCTGCGTTGTCGGCGGAGGCCAGTCGGGAGCCGAGGTGATGTTGCACCTTGTCGGCCTGCCGAACGAACGGCGGCCTGCCTCGATCACTTGGGTCTCGCAGCGCGAAAACTATCTGCCTCTGGACAACAGCCCGTTCACAAACGAGTTGTTCATGCCCTGCTTTTCGGATCGCTTCGCGGCGATGAGCGAGTCGCAGCGTAAGCTGCTCCTGCGGCGTTTCGTGCTTGCTTCGGACGGCATTTCAGAAAGCACGTTGCGCGCGATCTATCAGGCGCTGTACCGCCACGCATTTTTCGAGCCATACCGATGCGACATCACACTGCGGCCGGGCTGCACCGTCTCGCACTGCATCAACGCCGGACCGGGTCACAGGCTGACCTTGCAGCATGGCATGGACGAGGTCGAAGAAGTCACGGCTGACATCGTCATCCTGGCCACCGGTTACGAGAACGCGGTCCCAAGCTTGTTGGAACCGATCATGGGCCGCTTGGAGCAGATCGACAATGAATTAGCTATTCGCGAGGATTTTTCGGTGAGCTGGGACGGACCGTGTGACAGACGCATCTTCGTACAAAATGCGAGCCTCGGGCAGCGCGGCCTGGCCGATCCGAACCTAAGCTTGCTGGCCTGGCGCGCGCGTCGCATCCTCGATAGCCTACTTGGGCGCGCGCCATGCGCGAACCCCGAGCATCCTGGCTTCATCACTCATACCTCGATCGAGAGCTGGCCCGACCACGCAGCCGAAGAAATGGGCAGTGGAATATGACTCGTATGCTTTTGATCATCGGCGGTGGCATCCTAGGAATGATGCCCGCCTGCGCTGCGGCGAACCCCGGAGGCTTCTCCGATATGTTCGTGACCGACCAAGCCCTTCGACCAAGCGGCGCATCGCATCACTCTGGGGGCGTGCATTTCCCCTACGGTTGCCAAGGCCGTACCAAGTCGCTCACTCGAAAGACCGCCGTGGTCTTGGCGGCCATGGCTGGGTCGGCAGGTAGCGGATGGTGCCGGCCTTTGGCGATGCGTGTCGTGGTTGAACCGGGTGAAGCGATTGATCCGGCCCAGTTTGCGGAACCCCTAGACCCGGCTGAGCCTGACATAGGCAGTCTCGCGCCGAGCTTCTGCGGACAATATCCGCCGGAGCGGAACGCACTTAGCATCGCCTCCCTCATCACGTGAGTCCGTCTCTGTGGACCCGCAACTTGATCAGCGCCCGACCGCCCTAATTGGCATGTCCAACCAAACCAGTGTTTCCAAGAGGAGGCTTTTCGCATGTTGACTGATGCACAAAGAGAAAAGTGGCAGAAGGACGGATACGTCAGGCTCGAAAGGTTCTTCGATCCAGCGGCTCAGGAAGATATCTCTACCTTTGTCGAAGATATGTCACGCTGGGCCGTCAGCGATGATAAATGGCTCATGTGGTTCGAGAAGACGACGGACAATCGAAAGATCACCTCCAAGATGGAGAATTTTCTCGACTTCCATGATCCATTGCGTCGTTTGCTCTTAGAAGATCAGCGCATAAAGTCAGCGGTCGAGGAGTTGCTTGGCGAAGATTCGCGCAGGCTCAAGGAGTTGCTGATTTTCCACTACCCCGACAGCGGCGGCTATCTCCCGCATCAGGACATTTATCATATTCCACACAAACTCCCGGATCGGATGGTCCATGCGGTGGTTGCCATAGGCATCGACGACTCCGACGAGGAAAACGGCGGGCTTTTCTTCAGCCCCGGCAACCACAAGAAGGGGGTGTTTCCCATGGATGCCGGTGGGGTGATCGACCCTCAAGTTGCCGAAAAGTTCTCCTGGGAACCCGTAGTATGGAAGGCTGGCGACATCTTCATCTTCGACGATTACGCACCGCACTACTCACGACCGAACAAAAGCAATCGTTCTCGGCGGACGCTCTACTTGGTGTTCCAGCGTGCTTCAACCGGCGGGCCGACCCGCGCTGAATATAACGTGCTTAAGCGCGCCCTTAACCCACCCGAGGGCAAAGTGGCCGATCTCGACAATCTCAAGCCCCCAAATGGCATCTTCTATCGCGATTGAGCTCACGCAGGCCAGGCGGAGGCATGCACACGACTGATCGACCGCTCAAAAATGCGCGGACGGTATCGCCGTCTGATTTGCGGGCTCGCGGAGCATCGACCGCAGCCCGTTACGACGCTTTGGCACGTGGATTGTGGAGGTGGTCGCAGGCGGTCTTCTGTGCGCCTACAGCCCGACTAGTGCCCCCCCCTTGGTTGCCCGCTTGCCGGCCCAGAGCTGCACTATCCCTGGCCGGGCCGCCAATGTTCGGACTGCCGTTTCTTTCCACGAATTGCACGGGAGGCTGTTGCGTTGGCAGCCAAAGGTCCCACTGCTTCAACAGCTTAGGTTGGTTGTCATGCGCAAATACACGTTTTCTCGAACGGAGCTGTCGCGGGCGTTCGGTATCGACACGGCCACGCTTGGAACGGGCAGCGCTCGCACGGGGTTTTCATTCGGAAAGGTTGGACCCGGCGTCACATCCGAGCCCCATCGGCACGACGAAATCGAGGCGTTCGTGATCCTGTCAGGATCGGGCAATGTCACCACCGACCGGGGGGAAATCTCGGTCGAGGCGGGCGATGTCGTTCTGTTCCATCCTTTTGAAGCGCATGTGCTGCGCAATGACGGAAACAAAGACCTAGATTTCGTCGCTGTCTACTGGCGAGACGGCGAGGCCGCCCTTGATGCCGCTGCAAAGACCACGACTCCACGCGGCCCAATCTTCGTCTTCTCCACGCCGCCAACGCCAAATGGCGATCTGCATCTGGGGCATCTTTCTGGCCCTTATTTCGGCGCTGACGTCTATACTCGTTTCCTGCGCATGAAAGGAGTGGAGGCCTATCACCTGACCGGAAGCGACGATTACCAGAGCTACGTCGCGACACGCGCCGATGCCGATCAATCGACGCCTGCAAATGTGGCGCGCTACTACGCCGACGAGATTCGCGCCACGCTTGCACATCTCGATTGTGAGATCCACAGCTTCCAAGCCACAATGGACGATGACGGTTACGGCGAGTTCCAAACCGCGTGTTTCCGGAGTCTTCTGAGCAGCGCGGCGGTAGATTTGCGCCAGAGCCCTGCGCTTTTTGATGCTGTGACAGGCCACTATCTTTACGAGCCGGATGTTGGCGGCCTCTGCCCCGATTGCGGCGGCTCCGCCGCTGGCAACATCTGCGAGGAATGCGGTGCCCCAAACCTTTGCCACGACTTAGGTGCAGCGCGGTCACGGCAGTCTGCCGAGGCGCCGGTGGTCGGCTCCCTCCGCCGTCCAGAACTTGCCATGGACCAATGCTACGACAATATCGACCGGCATCTAAGGGCGTCGGGCGTCCCGCTACGGATCTTGGATCTCTTCGCGCGCCTACGCCAACGCGGCGACTTTTCAGTGCCCATTACCCACCCCTCGGACTGGGGCCTGCCGGCGGAGGGGTTCCCGGGGCAAGTGATCTGGGTGTGGCCGGAGATGGCATTCGGTTTTCTGTACAACATCCAGGCGCTCGGCCGCTCGATGGGTCGCGACTGGAAGGCGGAGATGCCCGGCAACGACTGGCAGATTGTCCATTTCTTCGGCTTCGACAATTCGTTCTACCACGCGCTACTCTACCCCGCTCTTTACGCCGAGGTCTTCTCCCACTGGACGCCACGCATCCGCTATCACGTCAACGAGTTCTACCTGCTCAACGGCAAGAAGTTCTCAACCAGCTGCCGCCATGCGGTCTGGGGCAAGGAGGTTCTGAGCCCAAAGACAGTCGACGTCGTGCGCCTTCATTTGGGCCTGACACGCCCGGAAGGTGAGCGGACGGATTTCACGCTGGACGCGCTGCGCCGCACCGAGAAAGAGGTGTTCCAAAGCATCTGGCTGAACTGGCTTGAGGCGTTGAACCAGGAAATCAAGCAGGATTTTGCCGGCCGTGTACCCGATGCAGGCGACTGGAGCCCGGCCGACCGCGCCTTCTTTGCTCGCATAGAGATCTATCGTGCTGCGATGGAGCGCGCCTATTCGGACGAAGGCTTCTCGGTTCGGCGCGCGGCCACTCAGGTCTGCGAATTCGTGCGCGATTGCGTGATCTACCGCGGGGCGCGAGACTTTGCGGCGGCGCGACGTTTCTATCCCGCCCGCAATCGGACTTCGCTAGCCCTTCAGACGACGGCCGCTGCGATCCTGGCACCGACACTCGCTCCGCTGATGCCCCGCTTCGCCAGAACGCTGGCGCGAGGCATGGATGGCGCCTCAACCGAAACATGGCCCCGATCCGTCCAGCGCCTTGCGCCTGGGACGCGCTTTGATCTCGGACCCGTGTTGGTGTTCTACGCCAAATCCGGCAATCCTCATCTCGATGACGAGGAAACACTATGAGCCCAAAGGTGCACCAGTGAGCTGTCCCCATCTCGACCAGATCTGCGCGGCAATCAAAGCCGACGATGCCAAATATCTTGACTCGCTGTCACTGGCAAGAGAAGCCGCTCTGAACGGTAGAGACTAGATTAACTGACCTGAACCAACGCGTCGTCAAACGACCCTGGCCCGCCCCTTCAAGGACCGCTCGGCCGATCGCTTCCCAGCCCTTGCTGTTCGTGCCGAAAATGCGTGTGGGCTCGACTGGGCTGACCAACCTCTTCGGCATCGGGATTTCCGTCCTCCAGCCGGTCAAGGCTGTCATTCGGTTCGACCCGCTCGGTCAACCTGGCGCGCCCTGGACCGTGCGCCGATCACCAATGTGGATGCGGAATGCCGCGTGATGGTACCTTCGATTCTGTCCGAGCATGTACCGGCGCGGCAGTCAGCCGAAGAACAGCTGAGCTACTGATTACGATGGCTTGGTGCACAAGCTTCCAACCAGACCGCGCAACGACAGCCCGTCGCCTGAGGATAGTCGGCGAGGGCCGCCAAATCGCAAGCGTATCCTCCGTCGCATGCGCGCCGTCTTCGCCGAAAATGCAGACGCTTGTCTCGTCGAGAAATACATCCAGCTATTTTAGGAGGCTCCTCAGGATTGCGTGTTTGCTCGGGTGCGGATCGCCCCTCAGTTCCCAATCGAGGAGCGATTCTACAATTCACATGTTTGGAGATCGCCCGCTAGGTAACCCGTCTGTGAACCCTGCAAGCCGATGCTTCAGATGCCGCCCATGCAGAGGTATTTCATTTCGAGGTAGTCCTCGAGGCCATGGCGGGATCCCTCCCGCCCGATGCCGGACTGTTTTATCCCACCGAACGGCGCCGCTTCCGAAGACATCCGGCCGGTATTTACCCCGACCATTCCATATTCCAAGGCCTCGGCGACACGCCAGACACGCTTCAGGTTAGAGGCATAAAAATACGCCGCGAGGCCGTAGATCGTTTCATTGGCATCACGCACGACCTGATCCGCATCGTTGAAGCGAATAATCGGTGCGAGCGGCCCGAATGTCTCTTCTTGCGCCACGGTCATCTCGCTGGTGACACCGGTCAGGACCGTTGGTTGGAAAAACGTGCCATTCGTGCCGACGCGTTTGCCCCCGCATCGAATTGCGCCGCCTTTAGCTACGGCATCGGCAATATGGGATTCAATCTTGGTCAAAGCCTGCTTGTCGATGAGAGGCCCGATGTCCACTCCGGGAGCGAAACCGTCACCAACTTGAAGTTGGCGAGCCCGTTCCACGAATTTCTCGACGAACTCGTCGTGAACGCGCGACTGGACGTAAAGGCGGTTCGCTGAAACGCAGGTCTGGCCGGCATTGCGGTACTTCGCCTGGATCGCACCGTCAACCGCGGCATCGATATCGGCATCATCGAAGACGATGAAGGGTGCATTGCCGCCGAGCTCTAGGCTGACTTTTTTGATCTGGTCCGAGCACTGGCGCATAAGTAAGCGCCCGATCTCAGTAGACCCGGTGAAGCTGATCTTGCGGACCTTGGGATTTGTGCAAAGTTCGCGGCCGACCGCGTCACCTTCGGACGCATAGATCAGGTTGACGACGCCTTCGGGGAAGCCTGCCTGATGGGCGAGGGCGAACATTGCTCCAGCCACGAGCGGCGTCTGTTCAGCGGGCTTGAGGACAATCGTGCAGCCCGCCGCCAAGGCTGGCGAGATTTTGCGCGCCACCATCGAGGCCGGGAAATTCCATGGGGTTATCGTGCCGACCACCCCGATGGGCTGCTTGATCACTAGCATTCGGCGGTCCGTCGATGGTGCGGAGATCGTCTCGCCATAGACGCGATTTGCCTCCTCGGCGTACCATTGCAGATACGCCGCAGCATGCGATATCTCCGATTTGGCCTCGGCAAGCGGCTTGCCCATCTCCGCGGTGAGAATTGCAGCGAGATCGTCGGTGTGGTCGATGATCAACTCATGCCATCGCCATAGAACATCGCTGCGCTCACGTGCGGTAAGCCCTGCCCATCCAGGCTGCGCGACATAGGCCTTCTCGATTCCAGCGCATGTCTCTTCGACTCCCATGTCAGGTAGTTCTGCCAGCACTTCGCCGGTCGACGGGTTGAGGACCTCGAATGTCCGCTCTCTAATCCGCGTGCCAAGTGCCGTCAGGCGATCGATGGGTCCAAACAGGTCAGGGGATCTCAGGTGACGGATCATCGGCGGGCACAGGGGCAATGGTTTCCTCCTCAACGCCAGGCGTATATAGCAGGTTCGGTGTGTAGTCCGGACGTCCAAGCTCCTCATAGGACCTCGGCCAGACAGCTAGCAGACCACAGTTGCCAACTGGAAAGGGAGAATACCTGAATTCGCTAGAAGATGAGTCGCGGTTCTACTAGCCGGGCTCGACCGGCGGTTGCGCGCGGGCAGATCCGGCCCACGCACAACCCTGCCAAAGGTCTTGGCGGCCAGCGCCTGGTTCTACGTGCCGGCCACCGCGTCGTTCGGTCGGCAATATTTGTTGTATCGTGAATGCTTCGGTGCCGTTCAGCTTTTCCATCTCCTGCATCCAGCCGTTTGACCGGAATGCGGTAGGGCTGGTTCGGCCGCAATGTCGTGTTGACCTCCTCGTCCAGCAGACCTGCGGGTTCGTCTCTCTGCGCCAACGGCGCTCCTCCAGGATCACATTTCGCTCGGTCTTGATATCATCCTCCTTGAGGATGAGGTTGAACATGCGATCGGCCTCGAAGCCAATCATGTCGCCCAAAGCTAGTCATAGCGGTGGGGGCGTTATTGTAGCCGCCGCTGACTGAGACGGCTCGGTCGAACTCGCTGCCGGCGCGGTTGGTGGTCGCCTTGAAGATCAGACGTTCAAGGAAATGGGCAAGTCCGGTTTTGCCGGGTGGCTCGTCGGCGCTGCTGACCTTGTACCAGACCATGTGAGTGACGACTGGCGCGCGGTGATCGCGGATGTCGACCCTTCCATGCCATGGTCGAGCAGGAAATCCGCGATCTTGCCGCCGTCGGTGGCGGCCAGAGCCGGAGCGGTCGTCACCAGGGCCAGGGCGGTGGCAGTGAACGCCTTGCGCAGCCAGTGGGGCGATCGATGGCTGCGTTTGGCAAGGAAAAGGGTTCGAGGCAAAAGTGATTTGTTCCTCATTTTGATGAACGCGCTGCGTCTTCGCCTCCCCGTGGGAGGATCGGCGGGCAGCGCCGAGCCAGATGAATCATGGGCCCAGGGCTCACTCGAGCCTCACCTTCGGATGGACCCAGGAGACCTGCGGCGGTGTTCTTGGGGAGGTGGCCATTGGAGGGATTTTCCTTGGTCCGCGACGTCTTGCGGACGACCAGGCATGCACCGTGCCAGATCAGAAAACCATTGGAGGCTGTTGACAAATCGGGCTCTGCCATGTTGCGCATCCGACATTGTGGGCGATTGAACAGGGCTGAAGGCGACGCGAGCACGGCTGAGAATATTTTCTTCCTTCGGAAGACGATTAGGCGCGCTGCCGGGGAGGGGTACAGGATGCGCTTCGAAGGCCGCTGCACCGACGCTCAGAATTGAAATGTTGTCGCTCCAGCGGACCGATGTCCTCGACAGTCAGACCGGGCGGTGCTGAAGGGTAGAGGCGTGAGCAGCGTAGCTAAGTGGAGCGCGGACCCAGCTCGCGCGCGAAGACGGACCTGAAAAAAACGGCGAGTGGCGACATTCGCGAGGCGCTGGAAAACGAGGTCGTAGGACTGGGCGGGAAAAACGATGCCGTTGCTCTCTTCTGGCGTGATGGCCTGCCGCGAGTCCGTTGAACGTGATGAGTTGCTGCGGGAAGGGGAGTGTTTTCGCGGGACCTTGGTCAACGTAAGAAACAAACGTCGAGCTCGCCTTGGATGGGGCATGCAGCACATTTGCCGCTGCAGGACAGCAGCACGGAAGCTGTCCGCGCTTGCCGTCGTCCCTGAGAACCAAACAGCAGAATTTAGCGGTCGCGATTGATTTCATGTGCGTAAAATACCGCCTGGTGCGCTCGGCTGCAAATGCATGCCTGGCGGAGTGGTCGCTTTAGGTCAAGGGCATCGGGTGAGTAACAGCCTGACCTTGCTCAATCTGATGCGCGCTAACCGCCTCGCCGGATTGTGGAACTGCTCGCGGGTGGCTTCTACCACAAACAGCAAGGTCATGAAATCAAGCAGGAAGTCGTCAATCGCTTGGGCGATTGTTTCTGACTTGCCCTTGAACTGGTCCAGCAAAACGCGCGCGCTATCGATCGCTTCCACGCTGGTCGCATCGATCAACCCCTCGACCCTCTTGAAACAATCCAAATCGAAACTCCTTCATGCGCTTGCCAAGCCGTTATGCTCGAAGGCAGTTCCGTGAACTACCCGGCCTTTGACCTGCGGCACGAGCAGCGGTCGGCCTTACGTCCCGTGCCTCCAAACACGAGCCATCGACGTGGCGCTGAGGAGCGTTGGAAGAAATTGGGCGCTTCCGGCCACGCTCGAGCGGTAGTGTAGGACAGTGCTTGCTGGCGGCTACGCCCACAATGGAGTGCGCCAGCTGATCGGGGCTTAACAATTTTTCGCTTTTTGCTGCGCCCAACTCTCGGCTATGACTCGGACAGGCCTAATGGCCTGCCCACGTTGCATTGTAAAAGAAGGAACAAGTATATGCCGACTGGAACGGTAAAGTGGTTCAACAGCACCAAGGGGTTTGGATTTATCCAGCCCGACAATGGCGGTCCGGATGTTTTCGTCCACATTTCCGCTGTCGAACGCGCGGGCCTCTCGACCCTCGCTGACGGCCAGAAGATCAACTATGAGATCGAGCAGGATCGCCGCACTGGCAAGTCCTCCGCTGGCAGCCTCAGCAAAGCTGGTTGAAATTTTCTCCTGCGTCCTGGCAAGAGTAGGCACGTAGGTCCTCACGGCCGCTCGATGGGACCGAGCAAAAACTGAGGGCAGCAGATTGCTGCAGGCGTCGCGAATTCCTCATGAAACAAAGTTGTTTGAAAGGAAGGCGGGGTTGGCCCCGCCTTTTTATATGACCGCGCAGATTAAGCCGATGGCTAAAACGCTCCAGAACGAATCTCGATTGCCGAAATCAAGCCGCGACCTTCTTGCGGGTTCGCTTCGTCGGCGCAGGCTCCGGCGCTTCCGGCGCCTTCGGTTTGCGGCCGAGCCCCATCGTCTTGGCCAATGTCGAGCGCGCCGCGGCGTAGTTCGGCGCGACCATGGGATAATCCGCCGGCAGGCCCCATTTGGCCCGATATCCATCCGGCGTCAGCCCATAGTGGGTCGACAGATGGCGCTTTAGCGATTTGAATTTCTTCCCGTCCTCAAGGGAGATGATGTAGTCCGGTGTCACCGATTTCCTGATCGGGACTGCAGGCGTAAGGGCAACCGGCTCTTGCGCAGAGACACCTCCGGCCGTCGCTCTCAGAGCCGCATGCACTTGGCCGATGAGGGCAGGGAGATCCCCCACCGGGATCGGATTGTTGGAGACATAGGCCGACACGACATCGGCGGCAAGCTCAATGAGGGTGTCGACGTTTTTTCCGGCTTCTTCTGTCATGAAACTCTCCAGGCGGTGAAACATAGTCAGCGAAGCGTCGCTTCATAGGGCCGGTTGCCGCTGAAAGCAACAATGCTCGACAGCGTTATTGCCAATGCTCGTCCAGAAGCGACATCGATGCGCCATATTTCCCGTCGTGACGCTGAGCCACTCGTTGTTGGCGACCCTGCCGAGGTGCGTGGCGCGTCCCGGCTGTAACTTTGCGTCGAACTTGCTAGTAGTCTTGAGCCTAAGCGCGGTTTTTTTGTCTCGGTATTACTTCTTTTGACTGTGAAATCAGGGATCGTGATCGCTTGCTGGTGGCGTCAGGGACGATGGACGTTCATTGGCCATGGCCAAATGTAAGTTCATCGCCCGGTGAGCCACTCTTCCAAGGGGCTGGGAACCGCCGCTGGTAACAAAGGACATCAATGTATTTCGGGGCGTTTCTTAGCCGGTCCTCGAGAGACGGCAATCGCTGCGGACGACACCTGTTCCACGATATCGAACAGCGCGGCGACACAGGCAGCTTCTCGAATCTGGAGCGGCTTCTCGCAAGTTGGCGCCGCACCGAGAGGCCGGGCAAGGACAGTGCGTCGCCTGCTTCAATCATGCGCATCAACCAGCCAGCGACGCTGTCCCGATACGGAATCCCGCGACTGGCCGTGTGATCTCGCCGGTAGTCGCCCCGGCCCTCTGCACGAAGCCTCGGGATGTGCTGATGATCAACCAGGCCGCAAAGGTCGACGTCCTGAAGCAGGGATCACATGAGTTTGCCACTATGCGCAGGCTTGCCATGCGCTTCCGCGGCATTTTGCGGGGCCTGTGAATTGGGCAAGCTCGACACTTCGATCGATGTGGCGTCAACTCCGGGTCCGTCGCCATCACGCGTTGCGGTCGGGTCCTACGCCGTGACGCTGACGCCGTTCGCGATGCCATTGAACTACCGTGGAGCAACGGCCAGGCGGAAGGGCTGATCAACCGCCTGAAGACGAAAACGTACCATTGGGCAGAGCGGGCTGCGAACTCATTAGGGCACGCATGCTGCCACTCAGCCGGCCTGATCACCACACAAAGCGAGGAAGAACCTAGTCAAGTGCAAAGCGACAATCGCCTCGACAGCGGGTCCCGGAAGGTTTATGCTGGCCAATGTTACCGCAATCCGGAATGGCGATTGAATACCTTCACGAGTGAAGGGAGTGAAACTTCTTTGTCGGCCAAATTGTTGACGGAACGCCCGGCGCCCATTGTTGCTACATGTCTAGATTCTTGGGGCGTTTTGGATGATGCAATCCACCATCTCACTCCAAAGGGCAGTGGAATCTGGAACAATGTCGCTTTTGTTCGCACGACATCCTTCGTGCCCGATTGGCATATCGTCTTTAACTCTGCTTCTCTTTTTGGGCTCCCTGTTGATATCGAGGCGAGCCCAAACAGGACAATTTTTGCAATCGGCGAACCGCCGACGAAAGCTCATCGCGCGTTTCATGAAGGGCAGGGGAAAAATACTATCGTCCTGACGTGTGACGCAGAGCTGGCTGCTCGGCAGAATGCAGCGCGCCGATTCGTTTTGTCTCCACCTATCACTCGGTCTTGGTCTGTAAACAAGACATATGACCAACTTCTGGTCAGCGAAGTCGTGGATAAGCCGCTTCGGCTCTCATGGATTACCAGTGACATCGCCCTGCTTAAAGGACATCGATATCGGCTGGGGTTTCTGGAACGGCTGAGAAAGGAGCTCGATTTTGACCTGTTCGGCCGAGGTTTTCGGCTGATTGGAGATAAATGGAACGCACTCGCACCTTACCGTTACAGTATAGCGTTCGAGAATACTCGTGCTGATTACTATTTTACAGAGAAGCTTATGGACTGCTTCGTTGCTGAAACAATGCCGATCTATTACGGCAGCCCGGCAATCACGAGGTTCTTCCCTTCGGACTCTATGGTTCTGATTGACCCAGAGGACAAGAACGTAATCCCAAAAATTCAAGAAATCATCGACTCGGACCTCTGGAAGGAACGTCGCGGCGCAATAAGAGAGGCGAAGCGGTTGGTCCTTGAGAAATACAATACGTTTGCTTATCTCGCGCGCTTCATCGAAAGCGTTCAGGATAAACCCTTACCGCCGGAAATTATACACATCGATTCGCCTGAGGTCGATTTTGGAATAGACGAATGAAGTACTCCAACGCTCGCTTCGCGTGCCCGGCGGTCGGTGGTCTGGCGAGATCGGTACGGAACGCTCGGCGGAGAATGCCTGCTGCGCAGACGGGCCGGCACGGGCGCACGAGGTCATGCGCCCCCGGCTGCCGCTGATCAGACGAACTGGGGAAGGCCAGGAACGGAATTGAGGACCTCGTCCACGAGTTCGTCGCCGGCATGTTCCTTGGCGCAGGCGATCGTCTCGTTGGCGAGGCCGGCGATCTTTGCCATGCTGAGACCCTCACTCATCAATTGCTGGCCGAGCCCCATAAGGCCGCCACCCTCTGGGTCGTCGCCATGATACTTCGCTACTAATTCCGAAGCTCCCGGAATGGCCTCGATCATGCGCGCAACGGGACCGTCGGCCGCGTGGCTTTGCAGGAAACCCAGCATTAACCCAACGCCCTTCTCTGCGAGAGCCGGGCCGATGCCGGCACCAGTGGCGATGCGCGGTAAGAATTCATCCATGCAGGGTCTCTCTCTCTTTGATGAGGTTTACACGGGGCCGGTCCGGCGCCCAGCTCCCTTGGCCGAACCACAATTGAACTCCACAAAAATAGGCCGGCGGAAGTGCTATTGCGCGTAAAACCGCCTCTGTCAACGCAAGCTGCGTCGGACGTGCGTGTTTCGCAAACCGAAGATCATTCCAATTCACTTCATTACGCATTGGCAACCGCACAGTTTGCGGTGGCTCGCTTATGGGCCACTGCCCCGCGTCCGTCAAATGACGACGACAACGTGGTCATCGCCTAGGATCTGTGGATCGAGGTGTGAGGCAGTTACAGCCGGTGGACCTGCTCAAGCGCCGCGCCGGCACAAGGGCTAGATTGGCGATACTGCGCGTATTGGCCATGTCTTTCCTCGCGTGATGGGATGTTCGTAGAAGCGGAACTATATGCCGGTGTGACGGTCGACAAGGCGGACCGGCTATTCCGATAGGACATCCATACTGTCGCATAGACCATCGCTGCTTAGGTATTGAAACCGCCATCGCTGGTGACATCACAATGTGCAGTCGGCGGGTGTCGATAAGGTCGATTCACGCAATCAGCCGGTCAGGAGGAACGAATGAACCCTGAGGTTTCAGAAGGTCACTTTTCGCAAGGCGTGCAGCGCACATCGTGCAAGAGATTGCCATTCTTGCGGATGCTATCGACTTTCTCAACGATGGCGGGAAGATCGCAGTGACCGAATCTACGAAGCCGCCCTCAGGACGTGCTTTGATGCATACAAACGGTTGCCGAGCAGGGATACTCCTCCTCCCTGAAGTCCAATCGAGAAGAGCGATCACTTCCAAGAGGGTCCCAGCTCAGCCGCGAAAACAGGTGCCAGACCCCGATCCTCTCCCTCAACTGATCTAGCTCAGGGCGTTCATGAGCCGCAGATCGCATAGTGGCTGCGTGCACGACGCAGGAAGACCATTTATGAAAATCCTATTCAGAACGATGGCTGTCACCTTGCTGGCACCCACCGCCTTTGCTGCGGATTCGATCCCCACCGGCCTCAGAGATACGGCATTGGCCACCTTCAGGGCTTTGCCATCCACCACGCCGACAGTCGCCAACAACCCGATCACCCCGGAAAAGATCGCTCTCGGCAAGGCACTGTTCTTCGATCCACGCGTCTCGGCGTCAGGCGTCTTGTCGTGCAACTCGTGCCACAACCTGGCCACCGGCGGCGACGACAATCACGAAACCTCGATCGGCCATGGTTGGCAGAAGGGACAGCGCAACGCGCCGACTGTACTGAACGCTGTCTTCAACATCGCTCAGTTCTGGGATGGTCGTGCCGCAGACCTGAAGGCTCAGGCGAAGGGACCGGTCCAAGCCGGCATCGAAATGGCCAATACACCGGACCAAGTCATCGCCACGCTCAAGTCCATGCCGCAATATGTCGAGTGGTTCGATGCAGCTTTTCCGGCTGAAGCCGATCGGGTCACCTTCGACAACTTCGCCAAGGCGATCGAAGCCTTCGAGGCGACACTGGTCACACCGGCCCCGTTCGACAGCTTCCTGAATGGTGATGAGCTTGCCATGACTTCCGAACAGAAACAGGGCCTGGCGCTTTTCATGGATAAAGGCTGCTCGTCCTGCCATGCCGGCATCAACGTTGGTGGGCAAGCCTATTTCCCATTCGGCCTCGTGGAACAGCCCAGCGCCGAGGTCCTGCCGGACAAAGACAAGGGCCGATTTGCGGTCACCAATGCAGCCGATGACTACTATGTTTTCCGCGTGGCGCCGCTGCGCAACGTTGCACTCACCGCGCCATACTTTCATTCGGGCAAGGTTTGGGATCTGAAACAGGCCGTCGCCATCATGGGGACCACCCAGCTTGGCGTAGTACTGGCGGACGAAGAAGTTGACCTGCTTGTTGCCTTCCTCAACTCGCTGACCGGAGAGGCACCCGAGGTCGCCTATCCCATCTTACCCTCCGAAACGGCGACAACGCCCCGGCCTGTAACGCAGATCTCAGGAAAATAAAGGGCTAACTGGCTGCGGACGTCGCAATCGAAAATGATTGCGGCTTTTACTTGTGCCACACGAATTGCCACATCCATCTCCGAATTGGCGGGAGGCTAGCAATACCCGAAACCTGCCACTTCGCCCGTAGTCTGCGCGAATCAACTGGGGAAGCGGACAGACGCGCAGCACCATATATTGTCGCCGCCTGAGCGAACGTGCCAAGCAGTCTACTTTGAGAAACGACGTGTGTACGATTTGTTCGAGGCGCGGGGCCTGTATGTTCCCAAGGACCAATACTATAGCGTAGTGTCACATTCATATTTCTGCGGGATGAGGACACGTGCCGAAGAAAAATCGCACATTTTCGCCGAGTGGCTTATTTCCAAGAGTGTGATCGGTTTGGCATATTCCCGGCCGACATCCGCCAGTCGGCAACTCCCCACACGGTGAGGAAGAGAAGCCTCACGCCTGCACTTTCTGCCGGAGCGCGCGTGCTGCAGCGACCATGTTAATGAGGGCAGGGCGGACCTCCTCCCATTTGCGTGTTTTGAGGCCACAGTCCGGGTTTATCCACAGTTGGCCGTCGGACAGTCGCTCGCGGGCAAGCATGACTAAGTCCGAAATCTCGCCGGCTTCCGGGACGCGTGGTGAGTGAATATCATAAACGCCGGGACCGATTTCGTTCGGATATTTGGAGCTCGTGAAGGCGTCCAACAGTTCCATCTTCGAGCGCGACGTCTCAATCGAAATGACATCCGCATCCATTTCAGCGATCGCGTGAATGATCTCGTTGAACTCCGAATAGCACATGTGGGTATGAATTTGAGTCGCGTCCTTTACACCCGTTGAAGCGATCCGGAAGCATTCGACAGCCCAGTCGAGATAGACTTTCCAGTCAGATTGGCGCAGTGGCAATCCTTCGCGAAAGGCGGCCTCATCGATCTGGACCATCCTTGCGCCGGACCTTTCGAGATCCGTCACTTCGTCGCGGATGGCGAGCGCGATCTGGCGGCAGGCTTCGGAGCGGGGTACGTCGTCGCGAACAAAAGACCAGTTGAGAATGGTGACTGGGCCTGTGAGCATTCCCTTCACGGGCTTTTCCGTAAGCGACTGGGCGAATTGCCACCAGCGCACTGTCATCGGATTGCGCCTCGATACGTCGCCGAAAATGATGGGGGGACGCACGTAGCGCGACCCATAGCTTTGTACCCAGGCATGCTGGGTGAGCGCGAAGCCGGACAACTGCTCGCCGAAATGCTGTACCATGTCGTTTCGCTCGAACTCACCGTGCACCAGCACGTCCAGCCCGATCTCTTCCTGCCAGCGAATTGCAGCCTCGATCTCCTTCTTCAGGAACGTCTCATAGTCGACATAGCTCAGCTGGCCCTTCGCATGAGCGGCCCGCGCCTTGCGTACCTGCGGCGTCTGCGGGAAGGACCCGATGGTCGTCGTCGGGAACGGCGGCAGCCCGAGTGAGCCGGCTTGGACTCTGGAGCGCTCGCCAAAAGCGCTCTCTCGTCGCTTCGCGCTGTCCTCAATGCTAGCGATCCGCCCCTGAACAAGCGGGTCATGGATCCTCGTGGATGTCACGCGCGTGGCGGCAGCCTCGGCAGACGCTTTCAACGCGCCTGCCACCGCATCCCTGCCTTGGGACAGGGCCCGGGCCAGCAAGACCAGCTCGTCGGTCTTCTGGGCCGCGAAGGCGAGCCACGACCTGATGTCCGCCTCGAGTTCCGTCTCCATGCGCAGGTCGATCGGCACATGCATCATCGAGCAAGAAGGCGCGATCTCGACGCGGTCCAAGGGCCAGCCGGCGACGATCGGTTTGATGCGGTCGAGAATGGCGGGCAGGTTCGCACGCCAGACGTTGCGGCCATCGATCAAGCCAAGCGAGAGCACCAGATCCTTCGGAGCGAGCCGACCCACCGTTTCCAGCTGCTCGGGAGCGCGCACGAGATCAATATGCAGCCCGGCCAAGGGCAGAGAAACCGCGGTTTCGAGATTGTCTCCCAGCGACCCGAAATACGTAGCCAGCATGATCTTCAGCTCGGGCGCGGCTTTCGACAGCTGGCCATAGGCGAATTCGAACGCAGCTCGTTCGTTCGGGTTCAGATCGAGGACAAGCGCTGGCTCATCGATCTGCACCCAGTCGGCTCCCGACAGCTTCAGCTTCTGCAGGACTTGCTCGTAAACGGGCAGCAGCCGCGGTAGGAGCGCGATGGGACCGAACCCCTCGGCAGGCGATTTCGCCAGCTTGAGGAAGGTGATGGGTCCAAGGATGACTGGGCGTGTGTGAATGCCGAGAGCTTTAGCCTCGAGGAAGTAATCGACCGGCTTCGATGACGAGAGGGCGAACGCCTGATCATCATCGAGTTCCGGCACAATGTAGTGGTAGTTGGTGTCAAACCACTTGGTCATTTCCATCGCGGTTACACCAGGTCCATGAGCCTGCTCCTGGTGACCAGCGTGTCCACAATCCTCCGTCTGACCCTGGTTGCCGCGCGCCATTGCGAAGTAGATGTCAAGTGGGACCTCGCCGCTATTCCAGCCGTAACGGGATGGAACGGCCCCGACCATGGCTGCGGCGTCGAGCACATGGTCGTAAAGCGAGAAGTCGTTCGACGGGATTTTCGACACGCCGCGATCGCGCTGCTCTTCCCAGCTAGCGGCACGGAGCGCCTTCGACGTCGTGAGAAGGTCGCCAGCGGACGATGTTCCGGACCAGTAGCTTTCAAGCGCGAATTTCAGTTCTCGCCGACGACCGAAGCGCGGCACGCCGAGCGTTGCTACAGGAATTTCCTGAGAGTCAGTCATGTCATACCCCGATGGTTGGGGCGCCGATGACAAGGAAGGCGCTAGCAGGCCGGCACGAACGCCGGCTTGCAGCGGCCACCGAGACACCCCGCCCGTGGACGTAATTCGCCGTGGCAGGTCTCCTGGCTCGCGGGGTCATAGCCTCTACCCGTCTTCCTGAGGGTATTCGCCTCAGTGACATGAGTGGGGTTGGCTCGCCGCTAACAGTTGCGGGGGCAGCGCCGGCATTGCACCGGCTTCCCTCTTAGCTCCGCTGCGGCAGCGCCGCACGCGAGAACCACGACACGCAGACAATCACAGCAGTCCGCTCTTTTGTCAATGACGCATAACGAAATGTTTATGTCGTTATGTGATTTCGCTTTTACGCTTGTCTAACATTGTGAAATATTCAGTCGCATTGGCGGCGCTGCTCCGCTGCCACCATTGTCCAACTAATGGATCCCTGTCGGGCTGCGACATCCCTCGCAGGTCGCCGATGAAGGATTTCGGACGAGACTTCAAGCGCGTGACAACGTCATTAGAATGCAGAAGATCGCATTGGTGGCGATGTCTAACGATGCGGCGGCAAGTCGTGCGTGCGTGGTAGAAGCGGTTTTCTCGGAGTGAGCGCCAAACCGCGGGAATTGGCACGCCAGTCGTCATCACGGGTGACTAGGCAATCGTGATGACTCCGCTCGGCGGCAAGAGACCACACTGACGGAGCCTGGCTCAAGGGTCTGATGCAAAGCCCGACTGTGGTCCCGATAAGCCGCTTAAGCCGCATTCAGGCGGTCAGGATAAGTATCTCTCTCTCCAAGCGCTCGGCATTGAGGGATGCGCAAATGCAGGCAAAGCTCGCGTGCTTCATATTCTGCATCATACGATCGGCAGGACCCAGTTTTTATAAAGTGCACGCGTCAGCGCGGTGTGCAATTCTGGCTCGGTCCGATACGAAGGCATTTGGGCCTCGCTGATCCAGCCCAAGCCAACATAGTGGAAGTGATCCGCAGGGACCGTAACCCGGCTGCTGTCCAGTTGCCGAACGAAGTCCGCTGACCAATGGTGGATCGTATACGCTTCAAGTTTGTCCATCATCCTCCGCCAGCGTTGGATGCGTTCTTCGCGCGGCATGCTGGCCGCTCTTGAGATCGCGGTAGCTATCTCGTCGGAGAGCCTCGGATTTACCAGCAGGGCGTCCTCGCCGAAGTCTTCGGCCGCGCCGGCAAACTTCGATAACACCAGAACGCCAGGGTCGCTCGGATCTTGTGCAGCAATGTATTCTTTCGCCACAAGATTCATGCCATCGCGCAACGGCGTCACAACGCAAACACGCGCGGCTCTGTAAAGACCCGCGATCTCAGCTTGGGTGAACGACCTGTTCTCATAGATAATCGGCATCCACTCGTCCGTGCCATGCCGGTTGTTGACTTGATTGACGAGTCTTTCGACGTCGCGCCGATATTCGCTGTACGCTTGGATGTCGCCACGTGAGGGAGTTGCGATTTGCAAGAGCGAGACACGTTGCGGCTCGACTGCCAGCAGATCGAAAGCTTTAATCCGATTGTCGATGCCCTTGGTGTAGTCGAGCCGATCGACGCCGATAACTAGCTTTGCTCCACCAAGTTTCAACTGCGAAATGTAGGCTTTCTGCGCCTCAAGCGAATCTGCGGCACACTGTTCGAATTGCTTCGGATCGATACCTATAGGAAACTTTTGGCATTGCGTCTGGCCATGGTCCGAGAAAACGACCCCGTCCTTGCTCTCCAGCCCCAAATGAGATTGGACACAGGCGAGGAAATTGCTCACATCACGGTCGGTCTGGAAACCGAGCAGATCATACTCGAGCATACATTTCATTAGCTCGCCAGAATTGGGCACGCGCTCCATCATGTCAGACTCGGGCCATGGCGTATGCAGGAAATGGCCGATCGGCCGGTCAATACCGAGTCTGTGCAAATCAGCGCCGAGCGGCAGGAAATGATAGTCATGAACCCAGTAGACTGCGTTATCTCCCAATTCGGACACCGCGCGCGCCATGAAGGCATTGACGTCGCGATAACTTTTATAATCCTCTTCCGAGCCTGAGATCCGGTCCGGCAGCGAGTGGAGCGCCGGCCACAATATTGAATTTGCAAAACCTTGATAGTACCGAGGATAGTCCGCTGCCGGCCCAGCGAGCCACCCGATTTGACCTTTGCCACGCTGTACGAGGGGCACCTGTTGCTTATCGCCGTCGCCCAGATGCTCGGAAAAACCTACCCAGACCGCGCCGGAACGCTCCACAACGCACTCCAGGGCCGCCGAAAGCCCGCCTGTCTTGGGCTGATCAGAATTGACAGTCGCACCGCGATTGGAAATTGCGATAAGCAACTCCTATGTGGCTGCTGGGCCGCCGTGTTGAAGCGCTGGTCTGCGGCTGAGACAACAGGACGGGACGGGCCAACTTCGGCTTGTTGTTCTGGCTCCTGTGGCAAGTCTCTCATGGGTTGTTCAAAAGTGATTAGTTCGCGAACAGCCCCAGTTTGCCATGTGAGGTTCCGGCGCGGCGAGTTGGCGTTGTTCAATGCATCCATTTCATGCCTCCGTTGAATATTTCCCCCAGATGGAGCAACTGGAATTCCAAATTCGCACACCCCCTGCTGACGAGAATCTGACGAGCGTGGGAGCAAATGGCGACGGATTGTCGTGTTTCCGCTTCGGCGCCCTCAAGAACCTGCTTATCGCGAAAAATAGCTGGCGACGCGATCGAGCGGACCGTGCTTGCGGTAATTGTCGATTGTTCGGATAAGAGATACACCCAGTAGGTGCCAGCACCTGTTGAAATGAACTGAAACTATGTCGCTGCCGCCAAGGCTGCCCGGCCCGTGATGCGATTCTGCGTCTGCCGAAGAGCTTTGACACGGAGATCGGAGAGGGCGGGGTAGTCCCTTTCCGCCCGTCAGGGTCCGTTTTTATCGCAATCCCTTCCTCGTTGCCCTCGACGATCCCAAAATCGTGGAAGCCAGACCGCGATGCCTAGGTTCGGATGTGTGAAATACCAGCTAGGCGAGCACTTCCTAATATCCGCGGAATGCCGGGCTTCATATCCGGCGCCTCGTCGAGATGACGAAGATGAAGCCTTGCTGCCAATTCCGCTGGTCCCAGACCAATGGCTAACCAGTCTGCCCGCATTCGGAATCGTGGGACGTGATCGCAAGTCAAGTGCTCCGACGGACGCCGCGGTTCTCCGTTACCTCAGGAACCTTACTGGCCTTCCCCAAGCTGAGCTTCTGGAAAATGCCGGTGGCGATCTCGATGACGGTGAATGCCGTCAAGGCATGCCCGCCTTGCACCCCCTTCCAGCGAGCTTCACGGCAGCAGCATCGGTCAGTTCTCCGAAGCGAATGGCTGTCGTTATCAGCGAGCTTTGACACAGTTCCGCCACTGCGATGATCGCGTCGGTTGGGCAGCTGGTTAGTTGCCCGCGCATCTACAGCAACCCAGCCCGTTCCGCCTCGCGGCGCAAATTCTGCCTTGGCCTGGGGCCGATCTGCTGGATCACCAATCCGGCCGCCAGTGAGCCAAGGTCGCCGCAGGTCTGCAGGTGGCGGCCTTGCGTGTAGCCATGCAGGAACCCGGCGGCATAGAGATCGCCGGCACCTGTCGTGTCGACCAGTTCCTTGATCGAGGTCGCCTTGATGACCACGGTCTCGTCGCCGCGCACGATGACCGAGCCCTTTTCCGAGCGGGTGACGGCGGCGATCCGGCAATCCTTGCGGATCTGCGCCAGCGCTTCGTCGAACGACGATGTCTGGTAGAGCGACTTGATCTCATGGCTGTTGGCAAAGACGATATCGACCGTGCCCGAACGCATCAGGTCGAGGAACTCGTCTCGGTAGCGGTCGACGCAGAACGAATCCGACAGTGTCATGGAGACTTCGCGGCCCGCCGCGTGCGCCAGCTTGGCCGTCTGCCGGATCGCTTCCTTGGCGCGCGGCGGATCCCACAGATAGCCTTCGAAATAGGTGACCTTGGCACCGGACGCCTTGTCGGCCTCGACATCCTCCGGCCCAAGCTCGACGCAGGCGCCGAGATAGGTGTTCATCGAGCGCTCGCCGTCGGGGGTGACGAAGATCATCGAGCGCGCCGTCGGCGGCTCGCCCTTGAGCGGTTTGGTGTCGAAGGCGACGCCCTGCGCATGGATGTCGTGCGCATAGATTTCGCCCAGCGCATCATTGGAGACCTTGCCGAAGAAGGCGGCGCGTCCGCCGAAGCTGGCGACGCCGGCCGCCGTGTTGCCGGCACTGCCGCCGGAGGCCTCGATCGCCGGGCCCATGCGGCTGTACAGCAGCTCGGCGCGCCTTGTGTCGATGAGGTTCATCGCGCCCTTGATGATGCCGTTGGTCTGGAGGAATTCCTCGTCGCACTGGGCGATGATGTCGACAATGGCATTGCCGATGCAAAGCACGTCATAATCCGGCATCAAAATCTCCGCCAAAAAACCCGAGCCGGCTTCTCGCCACCTGCCAGGCGCGGGTCCGCCCGGTGGGAATGGGCTTTCCGCTTGCCAATCCGTTCGCCGGCGGCTCTCACGGGGCGGCGAGTCCTGCCTCGCGACGCAATTCGTCCGCCCTGTCTGTCTTCTCCCAGGTGAAATCAGGCTCTTCACGGCCGAAATGGCCATAGGTGGCTGTATTGCGGTATATAGGGCGCAAGAGATCAAGCATCTTGATAATGCCTTTCGGTCTGAGATCGAACAACTCAAGAATGAGGCGCTCGATCCTGCTTTCCTCAACCCTGGCTGTCCCGAACGTGTTGACCATGACGGAAACCGGACTGGCCACGCCGATTGCGTAAGCAAGCTGCACCTCGCACACGTCCGCAAGTCCGCTGGCGACGATGTTCTTTGCGACATAGCGGGCCGCGTAGGCAGCCGAGCGGTCAACCTTGGACGGGTCCTTGCCCGAGAAGGCGCCGCCGCCATGACGACCCATCCCGCCATAGGAATCGACGATGATCTTGCGTCCAGTGAGACCGCAGTCGCCGCGCGGCCCGCCGACTACGAACCGCCCCGTCGGGTTGACCAGAATTCTGATGCCTTCCGTCTCCAGGTGGGTCGGCAGGACAGGCTTTATGATTTCCTCAATGACGCCCTCGCGGACAGTCTCTTGCGAGACCTGCTCGTCATGTTGCGTCGACACGACGATCGTATCCAGGGCGACCGGGCGCAACCCCTCATAGCGCACTGAGACTTGGGACTTCATGTCAGGACGCAACCAGCCAAGCTGTGCCTTCCGGACATACGCCTGCCGTTTCGTCAAGCGATGAGCGAGCTGGATCGGCAAAGGCATCAGGGTATCGGTTTCGCGGCATGCGTAGCCGAACATGAGGCCCTGATCTCCCGCTCCCTGCTGGAGGTCTTGCCCTCTTCCCTCGTCAACGCCTTGGCTGATGTCGGGCGACTGCTCGGTGAGGGCATGGACGACGGAGCAACGCCGGCCGTCGAAGCCGACGGCCTCGTCGTCGTACCCAATGTCGAGAATCGTATCGCGCGCAACTTGGCTGTAATCCACCTGGGCATCGCTGGTAATCTCGCCAGCCAGAACGACTATCCCTGATTTTACCAACGCTTCACAGGCGACGCGCGCCTTGGGATCTGTGCGGAGGATGGCATCGAGGATGGCATCCGAGATGTTGTCGGCCAACTTATCCGGGTGCCCCGCGCCAACCGATTCGGAAGAGAACACGAACTGCCTAGCCATGAATACCTCGCTTCGGGTGTTGGATGTGGTATGGGCATTTTGCTTGGCCCACCTTACTTGTCGGAGATGCCCGGGACCTCGAACGCAGCGCACAAGTCGGCAACGTCTCTTCGCACGCAGGCATGGAGATCTTCGTCGTCTGGCCGCTGGAGGACGGAGTCAATGAAGCCAGCAATTTGCTCCATTTCCACATCGCGCATGCCCATTGACGTCACTGCTGGTGCCCCCAGGCGAATTCCGCTTGTGACCGCCGGATCCCGCGGGTCGCCAGGCACCATATTGAAGTTTGTGATGATTCCTGCCTTTGCTAGTCGCTCGGCATAGGCCTTGCCCGATAGTGGCCGATTGCGAAGATCAAGGATCAGCATGTGATTGTCCGTCCCCCCGGTCACCAGGTCATGACCTCGCTCAAGCAGTGCATGTGCCAGAGCCTTGGCGTTCTTGACCGTCTGTTGGCCGTAGCTTCGGAAGGACGGGTTCGCGGCTTCGTGCAAGGCAACCGCTAGCGCAGCGATGGCATTCATGTGAGGCCCGCCTTGCAGGTGAGGGAAGACCGCCCGGTCTATTCGTCTGGCGAGATTGTATTTGCTCTTTGTATGATACAGGGCCTGATAGCGATCTTCGTTCCTTGACAAAATGAAGCCACCGCGGGGACCGCGGATCGACTTGTGGGACGTGCTGCTGACCACGTCGCAATGGCCCACGGGATTCGGGTGCGCTCCCGCGGCAATCAGGCCGCTGATGTGCGCAATGTCGGCTACGAGATAGGAGTTCGCTTCCAGGGCAATTTCTGCCATTGCCGCGTAGTCAAAGACACGCGGGTAAGCAGTTCCGCCGACCCAAATGAGCCGCGGCCGTTCCCGCTTGGCTGTCTCGCGCAAGCGGTCATAGTCAATCTGCTGTGTCGTTTCATCCAACCCATAGGGCACGCGTTGATAGTCAGTACCGGAAAAGTTGATGGCCCAACCATGAGTCAGATGGCCCCCTTCCGGAAGGGGCAAGCCCATGACTATGTCACCGGGACTCAAAAGCGCACGATAGACAGCCTGGTTGGCCGGCGAGCCGGAATAAGGCTGGACGTTGGCATGCTCGCTGCCAAATAGTGTTTTCAGGCGCTCAATGGCTAGATTCTCAAGCTCATCAACGATCTCGTTTCCAGCGTAGTAGCGCGCACCGGGGTACCCCTCGGCGTACTTGTTCGTGAAAATCGAGCCGTTCGCTTCCAGCACGGCCGAGGACGCAAAGTTCTCTGAGGCGATGAGCTTAAGCGTCGTTCGCTCCTGCCGCTCCTGTCTCAGAAGCAGCTCGTGAACGCGGCAATCAACTGCGGCCAAGGAAGACCGCCCGTAGGTGTCGGGCTGTGCGATCGTGCCGTCGGCGGAGTTGTCCATGGTAGCTTCGCGCTCCAATTGGATTGACCTATTTCACGATCAAGCACGCGGTCCCCTTCGGCCGCGTGTCTCGTACCGCTTCGAGCCGCTGCAGGTCCTGTTTATGATAGCCGTCGCGATGGGGCAGGAGATCAACCAATAATTGAACCAGCCCGCCGTCGTTGGATCCTGCGTTGAGATGGTACGAGCGCCACGGAGGCTGTTCGTTGCAGCAAAGAAAGTCGGCTCTGGCGAGCAGCCGGACGTGTCGCGCAACCCGCTCTCGACACACGCCCAGAATCTCCGCTAGCTCGCAGACAGTTAGGTCCGCATGCGCACAAAGGCCCAGGATTCGAAGACGGTCAGGATGCGCTGCCATGCGTAGGCGACTAATCAGTGTCATCATGGCTCAGAACCACGTCCTACCGAATTTCTCATTTCGCGTTCTCCACAGAAGTTGCAGATTTCGAAGGTTGTCCAACGACCGGACAAATCTCGGTGGCCGTGACGACCGTCGATATCCTGTGTCGAACAAACAAATCGGCGCTCTTCTTGCCTTTAGCCGAAATTGCAAGCAGTTCGGCGAGTCGAAGATAAGCGGGGCCACGGTTTGGAACCACTGAGCTCAGACGTTGCAATAAGCCTATCATTCACAGCGAGCCGAAGTTGCTAAGAGTCTACGAATTTCCTTGAAGGATCTGTTGCAACGTTTGCCCAGCCTGGCCTGCTCCCGGTTTGCAGCGGTCATCGTCAGGCGATCCATCGCCTCTGCGAGCACGGAATTGCCCTGCATCGCATCGCTGATCAGCTCCTGAAAGCCGGGACGCAACAGCGACGCGCCGCAGATCGCGCGGTAGGTATTGCTGTCGACGACTGTCCAGCCTTGCTTTTCAGCACGCAAGCAGCAGAGCCGCAACTGATGCTCGATCGAGGCGTCTCGGTGATTGTCAGTTGAGTAGCGAGCGCCAAGCGCGACCTTCATGAGGCGGCCCCTTACTCCGGGACGCGGTCTCGCGTCTGGCTATCCGTTTCGGCTTGAACGAAATCCCGTGCGGCCTGTCGCGCCAGCAGCCGGACCAGATTGACGAAGCGTCGATCGGGCTTCGGCGATGCAGGCACAGCCGATTCGCGGGCCACGCCGGCGACCACACGAAGCTTTTCGGCTGTTGCCGTTTCGGCGCGCTATGATCGCGCTCCTGTCCTGACGCGAAATACTCCGTTTCGCGACACAATGATGCCAAGTCACAGTGCTTCGACAAGCTGGAAATTCTTGTGATCAATAACGCGCGTCGCGCAGGAGCCAGTGCTGGCCGATGACGGGGCACCTTGTGCTCCGAAGAAGCCATGGCTATGTATCCGGATAGAGAACGGAGGCACGCGATGGGCAACACTGCACAGAAGAGAGCGATCGAGAATTATCGCTCTCGCCTGGCTGAGCGCGGCATCGCGCGGTTCGAGATCCAGGCGTTCGACGCAGACCGCGATCTACTGCGAACTCTTGCCCGAAAATTAACGGAGAGCGGGCCGGATGCCCGACAGCTTCGTCGGACCATACAGCAAGCGGTGGCGGGTGAGCCACCGAAAGCGGGCAGCATTCTCGCCGCGTTGCGTCGCTCGCCTCTGGTTGGCTCCAGTCTCGATCTCAGCCGGCCGCGCGAAGAGGGGCGCAAGATCGACCTGTGACGCGCTACCTTCTTCATACCAATATCATCAGCAACGTCATAAAGCCGGAGCCTTCGGGCTCGTTGCTGGCCTGGATGGGCGCGCAGAAGGACGAAGACCTCTTCATTGCTTCGCTTACTGTCGCCGAAATTCGCCGAGGCATCCTAGAGAAGCCGAAGGGGAAAAAGCGCAGCAGCCTTGAAACTTGGTTCGAGGGCTCCGAAGGCCCGCCAGCGCTGTTCGCTGGCCGCGTGCTATCGTTCGACGAGAAAGCTGGCCTCGTGTGGGCGCGGCTGATGGCCAACGGCAAAGCCAGAGGCCGTTCGCGGAGCGCCCTAGACACAATCATTGCCGCTATAGCTGAAGCCAACGAGTGTGTCGTAGTGACCGACAATGAAAAGGACTTCGAGGACGTTCAGATAATCAACCCGCTCCTTAGCTCTGGAAGCCAAGCGGGTGATGATAGCTCCAACGGTCCGGCCGATTTAATTTGAGGATTTCAGCGGCACGGAGTCCGAACGTCTCGTGTTCGCCTACCTCTAGCGATGGCTGGATTGATCTTGCTTAGTTCGGCCAGGGACGTCTCTTCCAGTTCCGCTTTAATGCCATCCCGGTTCATCTAGTCAGCTCGATCTACCAACAGTTCGCACGCACGAGCGCCGCGGACAAGGCGCGATCGCAGGGACTGCGCGATACGCGTGTCGAGCTCGTCCATCTTACACTCGATCTTGTCTTCGAAGGCCTCTCGCCAACGCCACTGTAGTCGATCCCGCGTGCGGCTCGGGGGCCTTCTCATCGAGGCTTTCTCGCGACTGGTCTGGCGCGCTACCAATGGCAAATTCGCCCGCCGGGAACTCGTTGGTCTGTACTCCCAGCTCTGGGCGTCCACATCAACTGCGGAGCTCTTGGCATCGCCGTGTTCTGCCTTTAGCTGGCAGCTCTCGAGCTCGACGAGCAGCCGATCAGCGACACCCGCGACCTCAAGTTCGACCCGGTTGACTCGATAACACCCTATTGGCAGATTCAGTCGGGGAGGATCTGCCCACTCCGATCACAAGCCGATCTTTCGACCCCGTGGTCGGGAATTCTGCATGGACCTTCGTGAAGAAGGAATGCAGCGCCGAAAGCCGAAGCGCTTCCGATACATCGATGCGAGCCCCGATTAGGCATTCCTGCCACTCTATCTAGCCGACCCCCGTGGCCGCGTTGCCGATCGGTGCGCACTGGTCGCCTACATCGCCCCGGCACGTGAAGATCGTCTCTGCTGACGCTCGTTGACAATTCAGGCCGCCTCCGGCTGGCGTTTGATCAGCGTCAGCGTCAACCAGCGCGCGGTCAGCGCCGGCTTTTTCGAGCCCTCGATCTCAATCGTCACGCCCAGCGCCGTCTGCACCCAGCCCGACGGCCTGACCTTGACGTCGGCCAGTACGAAACGGGTGCGGATGCGCGATCCGGTTTTCACCGGCGCCAGGAAGCGCAGCGATTCGAAGCCATAGTTGACACCCATCTTGCAGTTTTCGAGCGGCCGCATGGTCTCGAAAGTCATCGCCGACAAAAGCGAAAGCGACAGGAAGCCATGTGCGATGGTGCCGCCGAACGGCGTCTCGCGCTTGGCGCGCTCCGGATCGCAGTGGATGAACTGGTGGTCATCGGTGGACTCGGCGAACTGGTCGATCATCCGCTGCGAGACCACCCGCCACGGCGACACGCCGACTTCCTTGCCGACGCTGGCCAGAAGCTCGTTGAGACTGATCGGTTCCAAGCTAATGTCGTCCATTTCAACCATCCGAAGCGCGAGCGGCTTCATTCCGTGAACAGTGTCAGCCCATGCTGCACCGACTGCCGGCCATCCATCGGCAGGATGGCCCCGGTGAGATGACTGCCGTCATAGCTGCACGAATAGAGCGTTCCGCCGGCAATCTCATTCGGCGCACCGATGCGGGCCGATCCGAACATGGCTGCAGACGAGCTGGCTTGTACCTCGGTCGCGGTGCGCGTCCTGCAGGCCACTGAAAACAGCTCGTCTTGCTACCGGTGATCATTCCGCCGGCGCCGCTATGCAGTATTGTCGCAGATTGATAAAATCAATTGTCTGGATAGGAACCATCCGTGTCTCGAATGGTGGAGGAGTAGTCCAGCAGACGGGATGGCTTGTGGTCCTTCTTGAAGCGCGCCGACCTCATTGGCGGCTAGCTCTGAGCCGGTAAGCAGCGCCAGTTCAATGACATTGGGTGTCGACACGGCAAAGCGGCATCAGATGCTACTTCATGATGCGGGATGGCGCTTGCTTCAAGAAGCGCTCGCCTGACGTGGAAGCCAGCACCGGATCTGGACTGTCGATATGCGCCCGATATTCGCGCAGCACAGCGGCAACCGCAGCGACGATGATCTCAGCTGTTGCGAGCATGCCAACCTTGGTGCCGGCCACTCTGTTAGCCTGAAGCGCAGCGCGCATCTGATCCGCCACCAGACCGGGTTGCGTAACTTGGATTTCCAAGGCGTCTTGATGGGTTTGCACCGTCAGCGCGCTGACAGCAAGGCAGGTGCGCACGTCAAGGCAAGCGATCGTCTCGATCCGCGGGCAATTCCAGCCCCACCGCGGGAATCTGACCCGACAACAACGAGCAGATGCGGTTCTCGCCCCAGCGCCATTGCTCTGTCTTTCGATCCATTCTCGCGTGCGCGCTTCTGGGGCGTCGTTCATCGCAAGGTCGGTGACCACGGCTGCGCTTTCGGCGCCAGCCTCGAAAAACGCCTTCGAGCCGGTCAGGTTGAGGCCGTCGATGGAGATCAATGGGATCGGCGCGACCTGGTGCTTCCACTCGCTGATCCGCTCGAGCCCTTGCGACGCCCATTCATCTTAGGCTAGTTGGATAGACTGGGCCGAGCGCCACATACTCCGGCTCGGCCACTGGCGCAGTTCGGTGTGATCGTGGATCGAAAGGCCGAGCTTCAATCCGGCGTATTTCATCGTCAGCATCGGCGGCAGCCAAATCCTTTTGACCAAGATGGACGAGTCGCAGCCTTCCTCGATTGCCGTGCGCCAATAGTCGTTGACGCTCACTTGGCAACCATGGACCGCGCAGGCGTCGTTCGCGCAGCGGATTTCCGTCTGCAGTCCTTTCTCGTCCATATCCTTTATCCGGAGCTGCACCAGACTCACGCCGAGCGGCACCAGCCGGTCAATCCCGCCGGCACGTCCACGACTTCATGAGAAGACGGCCCTGCCGATCGTCGGTGGGTAGCGCGGTTCGAGCATTCCCGAGCTGAAAGCTTCACGACCGGCATCGACCGCTTTGCCGAACGCACGCGCCATGCCGACCGGATCGGCCGCCCTCGGGACCGCCGTGTTCAGGAGCACGGCGTCAAACCTGAGCTCCATGACGGTCGCCGCGTACGACGGCCGTCCGAGCCGTGGATCCACAATCAACGGAATGTAGGGAAAATGTCCGCGCATCAACTGGACCTCGGAGCTCAACGCTTCATCGCATTAGAATGAGCGTTCGAAACGCAGGATACCGCCGACACTGCTCTTCTTGTTGGCATTGGTCCAGTTCACTTCGGAAGCTTTCACCTTTCCGACGGCGGAGCCTCCGTAGCGGTCATAGTCGAGTTCAGCCGTAACTGTGAAATCTGGAAGAAGCGCATAGGCGACGTTCGCAGCGACACCATAGTTCTTGAGCTGATCACCCGAGAGCTGAAGGTTGAACGAAGTTGTCTCGTTGACCTCGTAAGCGGCGCCAGCCCAGAAAGCCCAGTTCCCGCCCCAAATCTTATAGAAGCCGCGACCATGAGCGTCGATCGCGTTCATGGAGTCGTCGTTGAGCTTGCCATTGGAACCGTAGCCGAACATTCCGAACAGCAACAGTTCGTTGGTGACATTGATGTCGACACGGACCTTGGCGGCTACCGATTCGTAGTTGCTATCATAACCAGCAACGCCGGTGATCGCTCCCCAGCCATGTGTGTATTTCAAGCCGCCGACTATGTGCGGAGCGTAGTTGTCGATTGTGCCGACCGCGCCTGAGCCTTCTTCGAGCGAAACCACGGCGGAAAAGCCGTTCGCGGCGTCGAAGTAGTACTGGACCACATTGGTATCCAAAGCGCCGTACGGAACCGGTGTCTGGTTGAGTACGTCACCCGCGCCGCCAATAAACATGTCGAAGGCCGACCAGTCCTTACCAACTCGGAGGCCACCAAGCTGAATCCAGGCGAAAGTCAAGATGCTGTCTCCGTTGAAGGCATAGGACCGAGAACTGTCCGAAACCGAAGTGTGGCGGTTACCGAAATTCACGCGGGTTTCGGTGTAGGTCTTCAACGTGCCGAGTTCGGTCTCCTGGCCGGCCCAAGCTTTCAGTGTGAAGCGCGTGTTGTTTTGCCATGTACCCTGATCCTCACCAGTCCTCACATCTGAGGTTCTTGCGTGGTAAAACAATCCGACATCGCCCAAGCCCACGTAGTAGCTGAGATAGCCGCCGATGCGCAGGCAGGTCTCGGTGCCTGAAATGTAGACGTAGCCCGAGCCGTAGACGTCGCAGATCTTGACGTACTCAGTCGGATCAGGCTCGGGGACGATGATCACGGCGCGAGCGTCGGAAACGGCGACCAGTGCCGCAGTTGAGCCGAGGAGGAGGCTCCCAATGGTCATTATTGATCTCCGTCTAAATAGTAAAAGGAATCGAGACCGGTAAATGATTTTTGCCAAGCAAACGATTGGTAGCGCATCAAGCTGAATTCTAGGAGTGTTGCTGCACCTGTCGTGCTAATGCTCAGGAGAATTTAGAATGTGATTGAGACTTGTTGTCAGATATATTAAGCAGTTATCACTCCCGGACGGTCATACAACATTTTTATACAATCACCCCTTTTCACCTCCGCGGTTGGCCTTACAAAGGGTACTACTGCAAATAACGTACCATCCTGACGACCCAGCTGCGGCTTGAAGCTCAAATGTGCGGGCGGACCTTGGTTCCCGCTTCCGTTCTTTTTGCCTTGCGGATCCACCCAAGCAGGAACGGCAAATCTTTCGGCTACGGCTCGTCTGTTCGCTTCGCGACAGTTTGGCTTAATGGCGACGGCATTGTTTGCTGTGAGCCCCGCCGTTGAGGCATCATGCGGCGGCCACCGCCCGGTACGACGCCGTCACTTTGGCGAGCTGATGGTCGATAACCACGCGCCGCAGCCTTGCACCACTGAATCAGTAGGCGCTAGCCTTGGCAGTGCGGCGGACCTGACGGTCGCGTCGAGCAGGTTCTCGTCCTGAAAGCGGCGCGCCACAGCTAATGCTTCTTGCCAGCAATTCACACAACGAGCTCATCGAGATGGCAGAGATCACTATGGGGCGGCGCTAGCTGGCGAGCAAAGTCTGGTCCCAACACCGTATTGTCTCGTCGGATGCGGCATCTGCGCTCAGAAGAATCTCCCACGCGCAGATGAAGGGAAGGTACGGTGGAACAAAACGGTGCGCGTGAGGGTTGCGGCGGGAACACCACGCTGACCGAGTGCGCTCAGACCATCGCTGTCCAGCCAAGACTGAACGGCGCCCATTGCTAAAAAATTTCGAGCCCAAAGCGGAACGGACTGACATAGCGCAAAGACGCAGGCGAGCGCAGCGGTAAGGTTGGATGTTATCAGCATGGGACGGTGACCGTTGCAGACCACGAAATTTCGAGAGGCCCGGCTGCCTTGGTACACTATCTATCCGGCTGTGTCGGAGTTCTCTGGGGCGGTCGGCGCCGAGGCTTATGAGGAATGGCTCAGGAACCTGCCGGCTGATGATCCGGTGTCACTCTATCTGCACGTTCCGTTCTGCCGATCAGCCTGCTGGTATTGCGGCTTCCCAACCACCATCACCCGCCGTGATGCGCCCATCCTCAACTATCTGGCGGCGCTGCGTGACGAGATCCGTCTGGTTTCGGTGCGAGTGCCGAAGACGTTGCCCGTGAGCGACATACATTTCGGCGGCGGAACGCCGTCTCTCATCGGACCAGCCGAGTTCCTCGCTCTGATGGAATTCCTGCGATGCCGCTTCGCCATCTCGAAAACAGCTACGGTCGCCATCGAGATCGATCCACGCACGCTCACGCCCGAGATGGCGGAAGGCTTGGGAGCGGCCGGCGTGAACCGCGCGAGCCTGGGCGTACAGAGCTTCGATCCCATTGTTCAAAAAGCGATCAACCGGATCCAGAGCGAGGCCCAGACGTCGGCTGCCGTGGAAATGCTGCGCCGGCATGGAGTAAGCCGCATCAACTTCGACCTCATCTACGGCCTGCCGCGTCAAACGGTGGAGGCGTGCGTCGAAACAGTGAGGGCGGCGGTCGCCATGCGCCCCGACCGGCTTGCCTTGTTCGGCTACTCGCACATCCCATCCCAAATAAAGAATCAGCGCCTCATCGAGGCGGAATTTCTTCCCGACAGCGCTGCCCGCGCTGAACAGTATGCGGCTGTCACCGTGACGCTGATTGCCGCCGGCTACCGACAGATCGGGCTCGACCATTTCGCCTTGCCGGACGACGAGCTCGCGCTGGCACAGGAAACAGGTCGCCTGCGACGTAACTCGTTGGGCTACTCGGCCGATACCTGCAGAACCCTGATCGGTTTCGGCGCGTCGGCTATCGGCCGCATCGGCCAAGGATACGTTCAAAACGAAGTTACACGGGATTCCTACATCCGGCACATCGCAGCTGGCCGACTGGCGACATCGAAGGGCCATCGCCTCACAGACGACGACCGCGTGCGAGCCGCAATTATCGAGCGATTAATGTGCGATTTCGAGGCTGACGTGCCGGCAATCTGTGTCGCCCACGGATTTGGTCCGATCCGTCTTCGCGATTCGGCTGAGCGCTTGGCCATGCTGGCCAAGGACGGGATAGTGGACTTCGAAAACGGCTTTGTCCGCGTACGGCGGGAGCATCGCTTTGGGATTCGCGCTGTCGCTGCCGCATTCGATGTTTTTAGGGATGGCGTTACGTATATCCCGCAGCAGCTTAATGCGATGCAAAGCACGACATAGTCCGGCATCAATGTCTCCGCTTGGAACCGCCGGCCTACTTGCCACGCCGGCCGGGCGCTGGTCTGGCAAGTGGCTTTCCGTTTGCCAATGCGTTCGTTCCGGGCCCTCACGGGGCGGCGAGTCCCTGCCGTGAGCGCCTCACCCGCGAGGCTACATGGCGGCCGTGGAGATTACCTCAGCAGCGGCGCCCGATCGGAAACCTTAGCACCTCAGCGCTTTGGCGTGGCTGCTTGAACTCTTCGACGGCAACCGCCTCAATTAGCAGGTCCAAGGCTTCGCGGCCCCTTTGACTCATCGGGTCATCCCCACAAAGGTAGTCATACGCTCGATCTAAATGCACTCGGGCGGCGGAAAAATCGCTTATCATATCATAGAACCCTCTCTACCCGCCCGCATTGCCGTCTACGAGGTGAAGGTAGTGCAATCGTCAATATATACAGACAAATTTGAATTAAATCGGAGATGATCATGGAGGTCGAGTTCCCTTACCTGATGCCGCCATTGAGCCCGCCGACGACCACTCGCTGGCGCTCGGTCGGTTCATAAATGCCGAGCACCCCGTCCCGAGACCACCTCTGACCTCCCTCCTTCGATGCTATACGCGTGGAAGACATGGCTGCGCCGCCGCTGCGAGAAAGGCGTGTCCCATCGCGCGGCGGCTGCATAGTGGGTAGCCAGCGCCGGGAGCTAATCGGCAAAGCCGCGTGTGGCGATTTTGCATAGCGGGCGCAGGCGAATCGCCACGCCCGTCCAGCATGTCCGATGCCGCGTAGGCCGCCAGGATCCCTGAGCGGAGTGCATGCACGATCCCGCGTGATGACTTGGATCGGCACAGAACAGGCAGTCGCCCGCCGCGACCCAGCGGTCACCGGCGGCGGGATCGATCGTTGCGGTTCCCGCCGCCTTGATCATGCTGGCGGTCTCGATTGCGTTGGGCGGCACGAGCGGCGCGATGGACTGCGTTGCGGCTAAAGCGCGGTACCAATGTCCGGCTTTGCGCAGTTCGCTGCCCAGATCCGGATCGGTGAGGCACGCGCAAGTCGGCGCTGTACCACCAGCCTTCGGGACGCGCCTCGACGACCATGCTGCAATCGCCCGGTGCGTGGTCGAAAAAGCGTGTGTAGGCGGCAAGATGTCCGTGCATGGTGAGCTTGGCGCCGAAACATCGCGCCGGCCTCCAACTGCGACCGGTCGCCCAAACCACGTGCGCGGGCAACGATAGCTTCATCGGCCAGCTTGAGCAGCCAGCCTTGATCGTCGCGCACTGCCGAACCCACGGCCGAGCCAAACCGCGTGTCCACACCTGCCGCCTTGGCCGCCTGCACCATCAGCCGGTCGAATCGCGTCCGGTCGAGCTGCCAGCCGGCACCTTGAGCGGAAAACATGCCGTGCCGCTCGCTGGGAACTTCATTGGCCCACACCGAAACAAGCGCACGATTTTCAACGAAGCCGGCCTCGGCGAACGGCGTCCAGACACCAAGCTGACGCAGCAGCCCGTTAGCTACTGCCGGCAGCACCTCTCCCGGCTTTGGCCGATCATGCCTTCCTGCTTCCAGCAACAGCACGCTCCGCGCGGGTGCATGTGGTCGCCGCCGAACGTGATCGTCTCAGCGAGCTGGCGGGACAAAATGCCAACGTCGAGATAGCCTTGGCCCGGATCAGCGAGGCGGGCTGAGGAAGACCTTTAAATTCAAAAGGTGACACGCGGCAATAGTCGCGTGCCGCTGCAGCCCCAGGCTCCGCTTCACGGTGGGACCGATCGGCCGCACTCTCAGCCTGTGGTTCTTCTCTGCCACCCACATCGAATTTTGGTGGATTGTCCGTCTCCCGCACCGGTTTGAGCGCGATAGACAAGAATCGCGTTTCTGTGCCGGCCGGGCTTCAATGACGGGGATGGCGAAAAGCTGAGTGCTCGGGCTTGCGGGCCGAGCTTGTCGGTCGCTCGATGGAAAGTGTCATCTGAGGCGCTTCCTCTCCCGCGTGCAACTGGAAGACACGCTCGTCCAGTTCCTTGTCCACTTCCGTCAGACGATGATTGAGGCGAAGGTAGTCCGTCCAGGTCGGCGTGCGGAACGTTTCCGTCCAATGCATAGGCTTCTGCAAGTTCCGGTGGAGCGTCCAATTCCGAGCACCGACCCGGCTGTGTACATGACGCCGCTGCCGCATGAGGTCGAGGAAAGCCTCGAGATCTCTCTCGGCTATCAGATATTCGACCTTGACCACGATCGGGCCGCTTCTCGGCTTCAGGTTGAGCGCGACAGCCGGGGCATCGAATTCCTCCAGAGGATCGGGCTCTGAGTCGCGGCGCTCGCGAAGAGGAAACAGAACGCCGGCTGCAGCGACGAACATCAGGGAGGCAGCGGAACCCTCCAGCGCCAGGGCCAGCGAATGGTTTTCGGCCACCGTGCCCCACACCCAGCTGCCGAGCGCGATGCCACCATCTATCAAAGCATAGTAGATCGAGATCGTGCGCCCCACGACCCAGCGCGGGCTTGCCAGCTGCACGCTCACACCGACCCCTGACCAGGCGGTGACCCAGCCCGCGCCGCCCAAAGCGAGTGCAATTGCCGCCACCCCGATCGAAGTTGTCAGTGCCAGGGAAAGTGAGCACGCCGCGCAGGCGGCGCAGGAGAGCCTCATCAGCCGCTCCTGCGACAAGCTCCGTCTGAACAGGCTGTTGGAGAGGCCAGCGAAGACGGCTCCGGTCCCGAAGCCGGCCATGAGCGCGCCATAGGCGAGCGGGCCTCCTCCCAGCTGATCGCGGACAACTACCGGCAGCAGCGCGAGTATGGCGATGCTCGCCAAGCCAAAGAGGGTTCCGCGCGCGATCGCTGCCTTGATTTCCGATGACATCGCCGTGAAGCGCAGCCCGTCATAGATCGCCGTCCTCATCGACTCGCGTGGAAGAGGGGAAGAACGAACCTTCCACTTGCAGCGCCAAATAGTGGCCAAGGGTACGAAATAGGTGAGCGTGGTCACCGCGAATGCCGCCATAAGGCCAAACGAGGCAACTACAATGCCGCCGAGCGCCGGGCCCACAGTCCGGACGGTATTGAATCCAACAGAAAGCAGGGTGACGGCAGCGGGAACATCTCGTCGATCCACAATATCGCCAACCGACGCTTGCCAGGCCGGATCATTGAGAGCACCGCCGCTTGCGATCAAGAAGCTGAAGCCGAGGATCATCCACGGACTGACAAAGCCCAGCGCCACCGATGCGGTCAGCATCGCGGAGGCAGTCACCATAAGGCACCGACCGGCGAACATGACCCGGCGCCGGCTGAAATTGTCAGCGAGAGCCCCGGCGAAGACAGACAAGACGAAGGCGGGCAGGTTCGATGAAGCCTGAACCAACGCAACCATCAGATCGGAAGTCGAGATCGTTGCCATCAGCCAGCTGATGGCGACAGTCTGCATCAACCAGCCGAGGCTTGAAACCTGCGTGGCGAGCCAGATCGAGCGAAAGGTGGGCTGCAGAAGTGGCCCAAAGATCGTTGGTGCAGCCAAATCTTCGTTTGATCCAGCCACCCTACTCATTTTGCGATCCTTTGCTTTCCGTTATTGTCGCTTCCCATGTAATCTAGGCTGAACCGTGGCGGCTGGAAGAATAGATGGACCAATTTGTCTCCGACGATGTGGCCACAGTTCCTCCTGACCAGTGGTCTGGCGGCCGAGACGCAGACATGGGCCGGCTCACTCGCCTTCGACGACATGTTGGTGAGCCGGAATTCACATGTCATTTGAGGCATCATGCTCGTTCGACGCGCTGCCGAGCGATTTTTCGCGACGTTACCCTGTTCTTTTGTTGGAAACTCACTCATCAGCGGCGTTCGATGCTGAGTGTGGCTTCCGAAAAGTGAGGACGCTTGCAGATCTTTGACAGGATCAGTTCCCTGATAGATGCACACGATTGCCAGGCCGCGATCGAAGACGCGCGCGCCCTGCTCCTTCAGTTCGGACAAAAGTCTGATGCGCTCACACATGCGATCGACGAGTTTCTGCTCGACCTGATGACATTGGCTTTCATCGTCGAATGTTACGGACGCGGCTTTGAACTTTTGGCGCGAACGCTTGCCCGTAGAAGGCTGGCGAAGGTCAGACTGTTGTCGGGAGGGGTCGGCCGGGCAGAACGGGTTCGAAAGCCTGATGGCTGAACCGGCGATCGAGCCGCGTTCCATTAACGACGTGGCGACCGCCAAAAAAAAGGGCCATCGGAAAACCGAGGCCCTTTAGGTGTAAAGTCAAAACCTTCAGAGGGGAACAGCTGATACGATGGAATGGGAGGAAACCATCGCGTGCATCAGCTGTAAGCTTAATGGCTAAAAATTGTGCAATGCGCAAACACACTTTGTGCAATGCAGCTGTGCAGTAACGCAGAGCCTCAAGTTGCAAGATCGAGTTTGGAAAGTTTGCTGCTCGTACGGTGATGGGCGAGATCCTTAAGGTATGTACGGCGGCATGATGGACGCTTGCAAGCATCCATACAAGATTATCGCGAAGCTAAAATAAGAGGTTCGATCCAATCGGCGATGCTCAATAGCCGCGCCATTCTGGTTCAGCCGGGCGTTACATCGCCTCGCCAAGTGGAGGATGTATTGGTCGCGAGCAGCCGCGCGCCAATTTGGAACCCACGACCATATGCAACGATTGGGCACTGTCCGAAAGAAGGCCGAGAACTGTTGAAAGTGCGCTAGATGGAGATATTCTGAATCGGAACGGGGGCCTGGTTCATCGCCAAAGCGAGACATGGATGAAAAGCAGATCGCGCCCAACGCCTGATCCAACCATTGCAACGGAAGTCCCCTGGTCGGAAAGCCTAACCGCATATGATGACAAGCATTTCGAGCTCTATTTGAAGCTCATGGACGCTTGCGCCGACAGTGCCAGCGAAGAGGAGATGGCGCTGGATGTACTGGGTATCGATCCGGTCAAAGAGCCAATCCGCGCCCGTAAGGCCCTTCGCAGTCATCTCAAACGGGTGCTCTGGTTTATGCATGAGGGCCATAAGGAACTGCTTCCAAGCCGACCGCCTCAATAACTGCGGCGCCGAACAAGGTTGCCCGAGAGATCAGGTGGCGCCCTCGGGGGATGCGAGGACGCTTGAAAGCCGCAATCGGGTTATCATCTCCATAGTGCGTGTGTTCGGCTCCGCACGGCAAGTGCCCTTGAGTCGAGGAGGAATGCACATGAAGAAGAAAGTTCATCTGGAAGCCTGCTGACCGATCCCTTGGGGCCCATAATCGGGTCCCAAGTTGTTCCCGACGAGCGTTGCGTGGGGCGGATGCAGGACCAGCCGGAAATCGAGCCCGGGCGTGAAACGAAGTCAACAGGTGCGAGGTTCGGCCTGCTGGGTGTGGCTGTGTTGGCCGTAGGCGCCTTCATCTGGACCGGCTTCGGCTAAGGCATCCAGCAGGGCACGTCCAACGTCGTTCGTACTGTCATCGACAAGAGCATGCAGCGCCTTGGGCTCGGGCAAGCCGCCAACGCTCTTACAGAGGGCGAGTGGTATCTCTCGGTGTACTAGGGTCCCGACTTTACGGATGTCACCCCCGTCGGCCTGGGGCACCCCCTTCAAGGTGACATTCACGTCGGCCCCGGATTTGTCTGGCACCTACGAGAACGTTGCAGGGAGCGGCTCGGTAAGTGGCTTTGAACGACCCGGTCAACTCGTAATGACCTACTCCGGAGCAGATGGGATGTCCCATGGAGTTGCCATTCTCCAAGACATTCAGACCCACCTTTCTTCCAACAACGTCGAGCATGATTACGCCACGCTTGCTATAAGGCGGACACCCAGCAGTGCGATGCCGCCAAATCGCAATATAATTCTGCAGGGCGATTTTGGCGAAAAACAGGGAACCCGACAAGGATCCTTCCCTCAAGGGTTACCTCGACGAACCATGTTGGGCTTTTCAGAACGATCTGAAGCTGAAGCTTAGCCCGACGGCACAGCTTTAGGCACGAAGGCGCTCACCAGGGTCGCAGCTCAAAGAGAACGGCGCCCTTCGCCGGGGGCCGTCCGTTCCGCATCCCGCCTGACGGCGGCGCGTTGCTGATGCTCCTACGGCCGCCCTGTTGAGCCGGTCTCAGGGCCACGGTCTTTCTCCTGCACCGATCTGACTTGGTCCCGCTGGCGGGCATTTCGGTGCTTCCGTTTTGTACGCTCTTCTTTCTTGGGCCGCTTCGCGGCACGGCTGCGCCGACATGGATGTGCCTAGCGGCACCTTTCCTATGTAGCGGGAAGAGAGGCGCGCGGCCCTCTCTCCCCACCCACTCAAACCGGCCTTTGCTTTGCTCCAGCACTGCGGGGCCAGATCCGGCGGCCCCTGCCGCGCTGAAATGCCTCGCTCCTGCGGCCTCACACTCGCCAGGAGGCACAAGTGCGGCCTTATGTAGCAAAAGCACCAACTTCCCACACGACCTAAAGGGTGGGTTCCCATAAAATCCGGGGATGCCCAGAGTTGCCCCTATCGTCCGCTCCACCCGATACGAACACGCCATCAATACGCTGGTGGCGAAGCGATCCGAGATATCCGGCGCGATCCGGTTCAAGGGCGCGAACCTGGCTCACCAGCTACAGCACATAGACGCGGTGCTGCTCATCCTTGGCTACAAGGGCGATCCGTCGCTTATCGTGCCGCTACGGCGCACCCCAAGCCGATTCCGCAAGGGTGAGCTTCACCGGCTGATCTTGAAGCACGAGGCGGAAGGGAGCGCGTCAAACCGAGAGACGGCGACGCGCATCGTAAGCGCCAAGGGATGGGACGCTGCGCTGGTAAAGCCACTCATGAATAATATCAAGACGGCGAAGGGGTGGCGGGCGAGGCGAGGCGCGGTTGCAAACGGGACCGCATTACAAAATAGTTAGGCTATTGCTGTTGCGCCCCCCCTTGATTCGTGTTTAGGCATAACTTAACTTTTGTAGAGAAATATGGATCGACGAAATCGCGATCGAGGCAAGAAGCGCGCGCAACCGGCAAGGCCGACAAAGCCGACCCACGCAGCCGTGCCTGAAACAAGCGGCGGGATTCGGGTCGCTTGCGGAGACTATGCCGATGTGTGGTTGTTCGGTGAAGCCCGAGAGGAATATGAAGCCCTGCTCGCGCGAAAAGATGAGAAAAGCATCGTCTCTGCCACGCAGCTTCCCCGCTACTTTGAAAGATACGCCTCAGATCAGCCGCTTGGCGACCAGATGTTTAAGCCGGTCGGGCGTTTCGGTCCGAAGGGGAACGAGGCGCAGGTTTATGAATTTAAGTCTTGGAAGTTCCGCATCTACGGCGTGGTCAAGCAGTTCCGTGGGAAGCGATGCTTTGTTGGAACGGCCTGCGATCCTTACAAAAAGCAGAACAAAGCCGACCAAACTAAACTGAAAAACGCGGCTGCGATAGCAGAGGAAATAGCTTAATGAAAAAAGAGAGCAAAACCGCAATGGATTTCATTGGCGTCGAAGAGAACGCGTTGATGGATTTCCAGTTTGCTCTGTTGGATGCGATGAAAGAGAAGGGCATTTCGCAAGTTGAACTTGCAGAGCGGCTCGGAGTAACTCGTGCGAGAGTTAGCCAGCTTCTTTCTTCGGAGGCAAATCCGACGATCAAACTAGTTGGACGCGCTCTTTCGATCCTCGACCTCAAGGCTGACTATTGTCCGGTCCGAAAGCCGGAAATGAAACGGCCTGTTATGGATGGGAAGTCGGATAGCGATCGTGGCTTTGCGATGATGGCGTGCCAAGTGCGTGAAGCTACCCGTGCGTGGGGCCGGAGTACTGGCCCTGCGAACGAAAACTATGCCGAATGTCTCGAATACGAAGCGGCTTAGTATGGCGAAAAAAGTTTCAGCCGTGGATGAAAAGATCGCGCGGAAGCGTGATCGCCTCGAAAAATATGGCGACGTAGTCGAGTTGGCGAATTTGAGCGCAGTTCAGATGACGAGCGTGAAATTTAGCGTCAAACCTGAATTTTTTGCGAATGACGACCACAGGAACCTTTCTTATACAATTGACAAAGGTACGATGGAATACCTGCGAGACCAGAAGGCCGGGATGGCCTTTCTGTCCTTGAAGGTTGAGGCAAAGAGCGGTCGGAAACGAACCCTCTACTGTGAAGCAGAATATCTGGTCACATATGACAATTTGATTGATTTGAATGAGGAGGCTGTGGTTGCATTCCTAGATCGGGTTGCGCCGTTCGCTTGCTATCCCTATTTCCGCAGCCTTTTTGCCAATCTCGATTGGGCTGCCACCACCGGTTTGCCGCCACTCCCCGTGCATAAGGAGCCTGCTAGACCCCGTGTTCCTAACTTCCTGTCCGCTGCCAATACCCGGCCCAAACGCGGCTCACAGGAAGGTTGAGCGCGCCACCTAGTATGGCGAAAGCGTTGCCGCCGTTTGAGCGGCGACGGTGATCTTCCAGCCATGCCGCATGAATGGCGTACTGGTAGAGGTAGCGGTGCGAGACGTGGTGGTGCTGGCCAGCGACCATGCGGCGAAGGCGGCTGAAATAGCTTTCCACCATGTTGGTATGCTTGCCGTGGCCGTCGCTGTAGCTTTCCGAGTGGTTGATGCGGGTCGAGGCGTAATCAGCCTCCAGCGCGTCCCAATGGCTGGCTTCGTCGGCAAACAGCTTGGTACCGGCAAGCATGCGAGCGCGGGCAATATCGACGCCTTCCGCTTCACGATGACGGATGAAAGTCAGGGTGCGGCCAGCGCGCTTGCGCAGGGCATGACAACTCGGCGGCGGTCTGACTGGTTCTCCTACATGCGACGGTCCTTGCGGTCCTCTACGCGGTTCTCAGGGCGCACAACGCCACCAAAGTATGCGCCGTCAATCTCGACCTCGCCTTTGAGGGTTTCGTTCTTGGTTTCGGCCGACAGGGCTTCGCGCAGCTTGTGAGCCAGAACGAAGGCGGTCTTGTATTGAACGTCCAGATCGCGGGAGAACCGGACCGCCGACATGCCCTTGGCGCCGTTCACGAACAGGCAGATCGCGGCGAGCAGATCGACAAACGCCAGCTTGCGCGAGGCGAAGATTGAGCCGGACGTAACGGAGAACTGCGCACCGCAGGCGGCGCACTTGAACTTGCGACGGGTCGGAATGTCGTAATGATCCAGGCACCCGCATTTCGGGCAAACAGGCACGCCTTGCGTTGAAGCCCAACGAAGCCGCTTGAACGTGTCGTAAACCTTTTCCTCGCCACCCTTGTAAATCTCTTTGATGGAGAGGGCTTTCGGCGGAAAGGAGGAAGTGTTGGGCCATTGCCATCATATCCGGTGATATTTGTTCACCGTATATGCGGGCTTGCACACCAAATCCAAGGGCCTATATCATCGGATGTGATGATATTTCTCGAGGCGAAGATATGGCACGCAAGGACGATCCGCAGACCGTCGAATACGAGACCAAGGCCAAGAACCTTTTGAAGTCAGAGTTGAAGCGGAAGGGCGTCACCTACGCCCAGCTCGCCGAAAGGCTGGCGGCTATGGACATTCACGAGACGGAGCGGAATCTCAATAACAAGATAAGTCGGGGCGGGTTTACCGCTGCGTTTTTCCTTCAATGCTTAGCAGCGATAGGAACGGCATCCCTTCAACTGGATGGATAGCATTTATTATAGGGCCCCATCGACTTTCGCGGGCTGGCCGCAGAAGTTTCCCAAATCGCACGTCCCGTTTGATCTTATTGTATTCGTCTACCAATTGATTGTGGCTCTCGCGGAAGTGCTCCCAAGCATTTCGTATCGCGTTCTCACCCCTTTGTTCAATCGCTATGTCGATGGTCGAGATCATTGTGACAAATTGCACATAGTTTTCGTGATTAGCTCCCTTTTCCAATTCATCTATATAATCGATCATAGATTCAAACGTGATGTCGGGTCCGGGGCTGGACGTTAATCCGTCAGACAAACCATTGTAGTTTTCGTAGAATTTACCCGTCTCGCTCCATTTAGCGAAGAGTCCATCAAAGGCGAGCTGCGCCATTGTTTCGTCACCGCATTTTACCTGTATGATCATTCGTTGGAGGTCTGCAATTCCATTGCAGGCAGGCAGGAGAGTGTCGAGGCAGAATGCCAAGATCTCATTGTAGGCCGGTTTATCGAGCGCATCAGCAAGTGGATCGGAAGAATAAGTTGGCTTCATCTCCGGCGAATTAGGCTCTGCAGCAACCGGGAGATTGCCAAGTGGATGAAAATAGCGCCAAGAAACTGCCGCCATCGATAATACAACGATCAAGGTTGCTGTAGTCGCGATGCCGAACAACGCGACTGCAGCCCATCCATGATCGGCTAGCATTTCCCATCGTGAGCCAATCCAACTCATGATGAATGACCCGCCGATAAGGCCAAATAGCCAACGAAAAACTGGCGTCCAGTAGCCAATTCGGTCGACGTTTTTGTCTGTAATGCCGAACAGTCGTTTGATGATTTTCCCCATGCCGTACACCTTGCCCGCAAAGACACCTGTTGTGGAGTCGCCATTTTAGCGTCCACCCTGCGGCTTGGTGCGTTTGCTACATAAGACCGCACAAGTGCATCCCCATGCCTGACTGGCAGTGCGCTTCGCCGCAGGTAGAGTTCGGTTACTTTCCCGGCCTGGCAGGGCAGCTTGTCTCGGCGCCGCTGAATTCCGATCTGCAAAGCGGCCTCATCCCGTCACGCCCTGTGAAAAAAGGGCAGGAGGGCTACGGCTTCCATTTCAGCGTCAGCCGCTGAACGCTTGAGCCGGCTCTACGGCTATTCGGCTGGGGTTTTCCGAAGCTTTTCTAACACAAAGAGCTTGCCCTGGCGCACGGCGTACTCGATTGATTGCGCCTTCGCCAGATGTGCCGCAATCGAGCTGGCCAGCATGCAGCCCGTCCCGCGCATCGATGCGGTAAGACGCGGCGTGTCAAAGCGGACTGGTTCGTGATCGGGGCGCAACAGAATATCGGTTGATTGCGGTCCCGTTGCATGGCCGCCCTTGATCAGCAGAGCCCGCGCGCCGGCCGCCAGCAATTCTTGGCCTTGCCACACTACGCCGTCCTCATCCACTGCCCGCTCCGAGCCAACAAGGAGTGCCAGCTCGAAGAGATTGGGGGTGACCAGACGGCAAAATGGCATCAGATCCCATTTCAGGGCGGCGATGGCGCCGGCTTCCAGGAGCGCCCGGCCTGACGTCGACGCCAGCACCGGGTCGAGCACTGCCGGGACCTGCGGATTTTCGCGCAGCACTCCGGCAACCGCAATGACGATCTCGACCGTGGCGAGCATCCCGATCTTGATGGCCGCCACTTTGTTGGCCTGCAACCCCGCACGCATCTGACCGGCCACCAGACCGGGTTGCATAGAGTGGATTTCCATGACCGCATGGTGCGTCTGCACCGTTAGCGCGGTGACAGCAAGGCAGGTGCGCACGCCAATGGAAGAGATCGTCTCGATATCCCGTGCTATTCCGGCTCCGCCGCTGGAGTCCGAACCGCCGACCACGAGCACATGCGGTTCCCGCCCTAGCGCCATGGCTTTGTCTTTTCGATCCATTGCCGCGTGCGCGCTTCGGGATCGGCATTCAACGTGATGTCGGTCACCACTGCCGCGCTGTCTGCGCCAACCTCGAAAACGCCGTCGAGCCGATCAGGGTTGAGGCCGCCAACGGCGACCAACGGGATCGGCGCGACCCGGCGCTTCCATTCGCCGATCCGTTCGAGCCCTTGCGGCGCCCACTTCATCTTCTTCAGGATGGTGGGATAGATGGGGCCGAGCGCGATATAGTCGGGCTCGGCAGCGATGGCCGTTTCCAGTTCGAGATGATCGTGCGTGGAAAGCCCGAGCTTCAATCCGGCGTACTTAATCGCCAGCAGGTCGGCCGCGGCCAAATCCTCTTGGCCGAGATGGACAAAGTCGCAGCCTTCCTCAATTGCGAGCCGCCAATAGTCGTTGACGATCAGTTGGCAACCATGGACCGCGCAGACGCCGTTCGCGCGGCGGATTTCCGTCCGCAGCGTGGCCTCGTCCCTATCCTTGATGCGCAGCTGCACCAGCTTGACGCCGAGCGGCACCAGCCGTTCGATGCAGGCAGCGCTGTCGACGATCAGGTAGAAGGGATCGAGCTTCATGAAAATACTGCCCTGCCGATGGTCGGTGTCGATGGCATGGCGACGTCGCGCGGTTCGAGCATTCCCGAGCTGAAAGCTTCACGACCGGCCTCGACCGCCTTGCCGAACGCGCGCGCCATGCCGACCGGATCGACCGCCTTGGCAACCGCGGTGTTCAGGAGAACGGCATCAAAGCCGAGTTCCATGACAGTCGCCGCGTGTGACGGCCGCCCAAGCCCTGCATCCACAATCAGAGGTACCTCAGGGAAATGTGCGCGCATCGAGCGCAGCGCCGGAATGTTGACCGGCCCGAGGGCGGAACCGATCGGTGCACACCAGGGCATCAAGACCTTGCAGCCCGCCTCCAGCAGCCGCTCGGCGACGACAAGGTCATCTGTGGTATAGGGGAATACAGCAAAACCGTCCTCGCACAGGATGCGGCCGGCTTCGACCAGACCGAAAACATCCGGCTGCAGCGTGTCATGGTTGCCGATCACTTCGAGCTTGATCCAGCTCGTGCCGAAGACTTCTCGCGCCATCTTCGCGGTCGTGACAGCTTCCTTGACGGAGTGGCAGCCAGCAGTGTTGGGCAGGATTTTGACGCCGAGCGATCGGATCAACGACCAGAATTTTTCGCCGGCCCTGCCGCCTGCCATCTCACGGCGCAACGAGACGGTCACCACCGCCGTGCCCGATGCCCTGACCGCATCGGCAAGGATGGCCGGCGAAGGATATTGAGCCGTGCCGAGAAGCAGTCGGGAGGGAAGCGTCGTTCCAAGAAGGTCGAACATGCTAGCCTCCCTGCATGGGCGAGAGGATTTCGATCCGGTCGCCGTCGTTCAATTGGAATTCCGCCCGGTTGGCTTTGTGCACGAGGTCGTTGTTGACGGCCGTCGCCAGCCAATCGCCCTCGTAGTCAAGCGCGGCAAGCAGCCCGGCCAGCGTGGTGGCGGCAACCTCATGCGCTTCGCCGTTGACCATCAGTTTCATGAGCAAGCTCCTTGGTTCTGTCTTGACTGAAAACCAGGTCGGCAGCCTGGCGCGCCATGGCGGGAGCCAGGAGAAAACCGTGACGATAGAGCCCGTTGATCGCGATGATTTCACCGTTCGTTTCGACGCGCGGCAAATTGTCGGGAAAGGCTGGGCGGACGCCGACACCGGTTTCAACGATCTCGGACTCGCCAAAGGCCGGGTGGAGGGCATAGGCGGTACCCAGAAGCTCCATCATGGAGCGCGCCGTGATTGGTCCGGCGGACTGGCTTTCAATCATCGTCGCACCAACCATGAAACGGTGATCGGTGCGCGGCACGGCATAAAGCGGAAAGCGCGGATGCAGCAAACGGACCGGCCGCGACAGCGAGACATCAGGCGTACGAAGAATCAGCATTTCGCCGCGAACGCCACGCAACCTGTCATAGGCCGCTGCCATTCCCATGCAGTCTATCTGACGGGCGAAACCCGAAACAGGCCGGGCGTCGGCGCCGAAGCGGAACTCGACCCCCGTGGCCGCGAGCTTGTCATGAAGTGCCGCCATCGCCTGGCGTGGGTCGAGGTGAGCCTCGTCGGGGAAGAGCAATCCACGCCGGAAGCGGCCGGCGAGGTCGGGTTCCAGGAGCGCAATTTCATCTTCCTCGACACGCCGATAGCCCGTCGTGCGGCTGGCGAACCGGTCGAGCTCGCCCGCATCGCGCGGCGCGGCCAAGACCAGCGTTCCCCGTCGTGCTACCAAGCCTGGCGTTGCGGCGTCCCACCAGTCGGCGGCGTCGCTTCCGAGATCCAGCACCGGCTGCTCGGCGCTTTCACGCTCGCACCACGGCGCCAACATGCCACCGGCGAACCACGACGCATTGCCCCCAAGGGCAGGCCTTGTCTCGGCAACGGTAACCGCCGCGCCGCGTGCGGCGAACTCGAAGGCGGCGGTGAGGCCAGCAACGCCCGCTCCTTTGACCAAGACCTTCATGATGGCTCACGTGGCTGAGGTATGAGCGGTGCGCCGGTCTCGTCCGCCGGCAGGTAGAGATCACCGCCCTCGCGGTATTTCGCCGCCATCGCCGCCATGCCCTCTTTCTGCGCCTCGGCACGGATGTCGTGAGAGATACGCATCGAGCAGAATTTCGGTCCGCACATCGAGCAGAAATGCGCCACCTTGTGCGCTTCCTTGGGCAAAGTCTGGTCGTGGAAGGACCGCGCCGTTTCCGGATCGAGCGACAGGTTGAACTGGTCCTCCCAGCGGAACTCGAAGCGCGCGCGGGAAAGCGCATCATCCCTGACTTTCGCTGCCGGATGGCCCTTCGCCAGGTCGGCGGCGTGGGCGGCGATCTTGTAGGTGATCACGCCGATCTTGACGTCGTTGCGATCGGGAAGGCCGAGATGCTCCTTGGGCGTGACGTAGCAGAGCATGGCGGTGCCGAACCAGCCGATCATCGCGGCGCCAATGCCTGAGGTGATGTGGTCATAGCCCGGCGCGATGTCGGTCGTCAGCGGTCCAAGCGTATAGAACGGCGCCTCGCCGCAGACGGCGAGTTGCTTGTCCATGTTCGCCTTGATTTTGTGCATCGGCACGTGGCCAGGCCCCTCGATCATCACCTGGCAATCCTTCGCCCAGGCGATCTGCGTCAGCTCGCCGAGCGTTTCCAACTCGGCGAACTGCGCCGCGTCGTTGGCATCGGCGATCGAGCCCGGACGAAGGCCGTCGCCGAGCGAGAAGGAGACGTCGTAGGCTCTGGCGATGTCGCAGATCTCCGCGAAGTGCTCGTAGAGGAAGCTTTCCCGGTGATGGTGCAGGCACCATTTGGCCATGATCGAGCCGCCGCGCGAGACGATACCCGTCACCCGGTCGACGGTCAGCGGGATGTAATGCAGCCGCACGCCGGCGTGGATGGTGAAATAGTCGACGCCTTGCTCGGCCTGTTCGATCAGCGTGTCGCGGTAGACCTCCCAGGTCAGATCCTCGGCAATGCCGCCGACCTTTTCGAGCGCTTGGTAGAGCGGCACCGTGCCGATCGGCACCGGCGCGTTGCGCACGATCCAGTCGCGGATGTTGTGGATGTTGCGGCCGGTCGACAGGTCCATCACCGTATCGGCGCCCCAGCGGATCGCCCACACCATCTTTTCGACCTCTTCCGCCATCGACGATGTGACGGCGGAGTTGCCGATATTGGCGTTGATCTTGACCAGGAAATTGCGGCCGATGATCATTGGCTCGCTCTCGGGATGGTTGATGTTGGCGGGGATGATCGCCCGTCCGCGCGCCACCTCGTCACGCACGAATTCGGGCGTGACGAAATCGGGCAGCATCGCGCCGAAAGCCTCGCCGTCGCGCTCAAGCTTGCCGTGCAGGATCTCGCGACCAAGGTTCTCGCGGATGGCGACGAACTCCATTTCGGGTGTGATGATGCCGGCGCGTGCATAGGCAAGCTGCGTCACCGCCTTGCCTGCTTTGGCCCTGAGCGGTCGGTGGCGGATGGGAAATTCTGGCGTCAGGCGTTCGCCCGTCGCGAATCCGTTGTCCTCCGGCCGGACGTGGCGGCCGTCACAGTCCTCGACATCGCCGCGCGCCAAGATCCATTCGTGGCGAAGCCGGGCCAGGCCTTTTTGGATGCTGGTTTCGACAGCCGGATCGGTATAGGAGCCCGACGGGTCGTAGACGGTGACGGGCGGTTCGCCGGCTGTCGGATGGACGGAGATTTCGCGCATCGGCACCCTGATCTGCGGGTGGATGGCACCGGGCTTGTGGATCTTACGCGAAGCAGGCAGCGGTCCCGTCGACACGGCGGGGGTGAGGGCATTCATCTTGAGGCTCCTTTGCTCATGCATTGGAGACCCAGTTCTGTGCCGGAAGGATGAAAAGACGCTTCTGTCTACCTGCCGAAACAGGACCTCGGGCGTGAACTCCCGCAGAGCGCTTGCACCGTCCCTACGCCAGTATGAACTGGATCAGGTTCAACGGGTCACTGCGCCGCGGAAGCCAGCAGTATCTCAGCCCCTTGCCGGGACTCCCCTGGTGAATGCCTCAAGTTGAACGGGCCGGGGTTGTCTTGTCAAGCGCGTGTTCGTCCTGCGGCGGCGGTGGGCGGCAATCAAATTGGGCCCAAATTGGGCCGACGGCCTCGCCACGGGTCGCGGAGAAGTTCCGCGGGAGATAAGGGCAGGTGTGGCCAAAGCTGCATTTGCCTCGTCAAACTTGATGTGACATTGACATAGACGGAACTGCTGCGTTTCAAGGATCTTAAGCCGTCAATGCCTGATCGGAACAGAACTGGTGGGCCGCCCGAACGCCCCACAAACATCGTGCTCTCGATCACCTCCTATTGTCGCCGGAAAAGGGGTGATCGACCAATCGATCAAGGCGACCGCTCGCTGAAGGGCGCCCTCGGTTTCAGCACGGCTGGGTGAAGTGGCAATGACATGTCCAATCCAGTCTCGGAAATCCCCCTTCCTGACGATCGGTGTCTTGGGTTCAACATTCAATTTGACCTCGGCCACACCTGATATAGCAGCTGCCTGAGTGTCGCCACCAATCCAGTCCAGGGTGCCATCTTGATCAGGAAGCAGGAATCGCGCGGCCGCAGTATGCGAATGCTTTTTGCGCAGATCCCATTCCTCGCCAATGACAAGCTTGATGTGCTCGGTGACGAGGTCGACACCGTAAGCTAACTGGACCAGTTGAGGGTCGGGCGCGCCACTAAGACGCGGATTGACTTCAATGACAACTGGACCGCGTTTCGTGCACCGGAGTTCAATGTTAGTTGGCCCCCAGCCAAGGCCGAGAGCCCGCAAACAGCTCAGCGAAACATCGGCGATGCGCTCACGCTCCTGATCGGCTAGCAGGGCCGGATACGTCACCTCACGTATGACGAAATGGGGGAGGGGACCAAAGTCATTGGCGCAAATCGCAACGACCTCATTCCCCATAACATTAATGCTATAGAACGGGCCCTGTGCGAATTCTTCGACGAGTATTTTCGGTGTAGACCGCCAAATGTGCTTTCCGCCCAATAGATAGGTCGTATGTTCGGCTACGTCTTCGAGGCTGCGGCACAATCGGACACCCATGCTGCCGCTGCCTACTGCCGGCTTAAGAATCACGGGCGGGCCGATCTCTGCAGCCGAGCTTTCTACCTCCGCCGCATTTGTTGCCAACCGATAAGCCGGTATTGGAACGCCGGCCTGCGCGAGGAGTTGGCGTTGCTTGAATTTGTCGCAGCTTCGTTCAATCGATTCAGGGTTCGGTCCCGGTAGATCGAAATGCCGGCAAAGCTTGCCAACTGTCGCATAGATCGATTCATGGTCCCCGGCAAAGCCAGTAATGCCAGCAATGTCGTGGGTAGCACGCAGCCGCGAACTTTCGCGGACCAACGCTTCGAGATTGCCAGTGTCGACACGGATTGCCTCAACGTTTTCCGCCGAAAGATAGTCGTACCGAGGTGGATCAGCCGTCAGAGTAATTGGATGAAGACCAAGACACTGAGCCGCTTGGACGTATAGCTGACCAGTACCCCTATGGCCTTCGACCAATATGAGCGCTCTTCTTCTTACCATTGCTGTTAATCCCGATGTTGCGTGCTGGCGGCGGTCCGAGGGTACCGGCGTCACTTTTGTAGCCGTGCCGGACCTCAGACTCGCGGTGCCGTACCATTGTCAACGACTGACGGTTGTAAAAATCTTGCAAATTGATTTGAAGGATCTGTTGCAGCGTTTTTGATTAGGGCGGCGTCGGAGGCTTGCTCCGTTCAAACCAGGTTAGCTGGGGTTGGTGTGTGATCCCGTGGGCCAAGCCACATCAAACTCGCAGCACAAGAACATGCGCTCTGGTCATACCGGCTCATCGTGAGCCCTGAATCTGGAACCGGCCCGATGTGTAAGCAGCGAGTCGTCAAACGGCCCCATTCAATCATGGAGTCACATCATTTAAGATCGCGAAAGCTGTCATTGCGGGTTACGGAACTGCTTTCCGATGACATTCGAAGATGCGATCGGGCGTCAGAACCGGATCGCTGACCGCCGCTTCCACCTCGGCGAGCCCGGCTAATATAATCAGGTCTGAGGCTGCGCGCCCTTTCGTTCCCAGCATTTACATTAGGCAGCCTTGCCAAGATTGTCCCGCAGCAGAACCTGCCTGAGCGCATCGACGAACGTCCGAATATCTGTCGTACTATGGGCAGGCGTAACCGTCACCCTGAACCGCTCGGTTCCCACCGGAACACTCGGCGCCAGAATTGGCTGAACGTATATTCCATGCTGATCCAGAAGCTGGCGGGACGCTTCCTTGCAACGGAATGGATCACCAATAAGCACAGGAATGATGTGGCTTCGGGTCGGCATGACCGGGATGCCCGCCTCTTTCAGCAATCCGATTAAAAGTTTCGTTTTCCGGTGCAGATCAATTCGTTCTGAATCTGAATCGCGAAGATGGCGCAGCGCTGCCAGCGCACCAGCCGCCAGCGCTGGCGCAAGCGCCGTGGTGAAAATGAAACCGATCGAGAAGCTTCGTATGCTGTCAACAATGGAGGCAGGTCCGGTCACATAACCCCCCATCGAGCCGAACGCCTTACCTAGCGTCCCTTCGATGATGGTTGGACGATCCATGATGCCAAGTTCCGCGGCAATGCCGGCGCCTTTCGGACCGTACATTCCCGATGCGTGAACTTCATCCAGAAACGTCATTGCGCCAAATTCGTCCGCCATGTCACAGATATCTTTGATCGGTGAAATGTCACCGTCCATTGAATATACCGATTCAAAAACAATGATCTTGGGTCTTGCAGGATTTACACTGCGCAGAAGCTCCCGCAAATGCGCAACGTCGTTATGCCGGAAGACGCGCTTTTCGGCCCGGCTGTTGCGGCATCCACTAATAATTGAAGCGTGGTTGTGCGCGTCAGAAAAAATAATTGTGTCCGGCATCAAAGATGCCAATGTACTCAATGATGAATCGTTTGAGCTGAAGCCGGAAACAAAAATCAATCCTGCTTCCTTATTGTGGAGACCTGCAAGCTCCCGCTCGAGCAACACGTGATAATGGTTGGTGCCACCAATGTTGCGGGATCCTCCCGATCCTGCGCCGTTGGCATCGATGGCGCGCTTCATTGCCGATAGCACTTTGGGGTGCTGCCCCATACCGAGATAATCATTAGTGCACCAAATGGTTATCTCTTTTCGCCCGTCGGGCCTATTGAGCCAGGCCTTTGGGAAGTTGCCAGACTGACGCTCCAGATCGGCAAATTCACGATACCCGCCACGGCCTTTGAGTTGCTCGATTCTTCCGGCGAAATACTTCACATAATCCAAATCAATCTCCTGTTGGGAAGCCGTTTTTCGGCGCGCTCAGTGCTGCTTCACAGCGCACCTGCGCCGGCCCATCGCGTCGCATCCCTCGACAAGCACCAGCAAGATTGGATTTCGACTACGCGCTTGATCTTGCGGGGGTTTCGGCCGCTCCAGCTAATTCGGGTAACGCGCCCCAAAGTGCAAGTGAAGAGAATGTTAAATCTATTTGTTACTGAAATGTCTGAAATTGCATGAGTGCCGCAAGCGATTTCATAATTCTGGCCAGTCGTCGTTCGATTCCTGTCGCGGCCTCGTCAGAGCTGCGCTCGGCGGGCTTTCGGGCCCGAGAGCCGCAATGCGCGAGGGCCGCGTCTTGTCGCGCAACAGCCCTTGAAGCCCTTCGGCGGCGAAACGCACTGCAAACGCCATACGCAGCTTTTGGACGTGCTGGCCTGCCGGATCATCTTGACGGTGCCGACGTCATCGTCGGTCCAGCCGGTTCGGAGTCGCCTCAGAATCGGAAAGTTCTGCCCATCAGACTGGACATGTAAGCTTCCCGGCTCCTTCAGATGTCATCATCTCTCGCACACCAACTCATGCCACGCAGATGAGATCGCGCCTTTTTCTGTCGTCACATTCCATTGTCAGAATCGGAAAAGAAGGGTCTCCTTGTTTTTATATGAAACAAAATTTCACAAATAATTATGAAAACGGACATGTTTGCTGCAGACAATTAACGTGCACGTACTTGTCTGCCGCTGAATAACGAAATATAGGCAGCGATTATAACTTATAAACGTAGTGAAACGCGTAAATCGACATTTCCGTAGAGCTGCAGCACAGACGAGGGGAGTCCCATGGGCCCTATGAAGATGCAGCCCGAGGAGATGGGCAGCCTGTCCGCGCGGATTTACAGCAAGGTGCGGGATGGCTTGATCATCGGCAATTTCGCGCCGGGCGATCGTCTCCTTATGCAGGATCTTGCCGAGCAGCTCGGAACCAGCATTACGCCGGTGCGCGAAGCCTGTCTGCGGCTCGTCAGCGAGCAGGCGCTCGAGTTGCGCTCCGGCAGGTTCGCCGCGGTGCCAGACCTCAGCCGCGCCCGCTACATTCAGATCAAGCTGATCCGCGTGGCACTTGAAGGGCTTGCGGCAGAACACGCTGCCGACCATTTTGCCCCCGCCGATCTCGAACAGCTTGAGACCTTCCGCGCCTCATTTGTAGAGAGCCATAAGGCCGGTAATATCAAGGAAGCGCGATCCTCCAATCGCGCTTTCCACTTCGGCGTCTACCGCCTGTCGCGTATGCCGATGCTGATCGGACAGATCGAAAGCATGTGGGCCTCGATGGGTCCAATCCTTAACGTTTACGATCGGGAAATTCCGCGCGGGTACACCGGCGCGGAAGAACATGACCATCTCATCGAGGCCTTGAGGGCTGGCGACAGGAAGAGGGCCCGCGAGGCGATCGAGAGCGACATCCAGCGAGGCTCACATGGTTTTCTGCGCTATTTCGACGAGCGCGGCTCCGGCTGAGCTGAATTGCCCTAAGCACCATCGATCTGCGCGACGCGGGGTGTGCGCAGGCCGGCTGTTTCCCCGCCGTCTACAGTCACCACCGTGCCGTTGACATAGCTCGATTGATTCGAAAGTAACCAAGCGACCACATCAGCGATCTCTTCAGGGGCACCGAAGCGGTTGGCAGGGATCCGCAGTTCGAGCTGCTTCTTGCGCAGTGCATCGCTTATGATGTTGCCCATCATGCGTGTTTCGATCTGGCCGGGGCAAACAGCGTTGAAGCGGATCTCCTCGCCGAACTCCAGCGCGAGTGCCTGCGTCAGCCCGATGACCGCGGCCTTTGAGGCGCAGTAGGCAGCGAGCCCTTCTTCGCCCGTCTTTCCGGCGATGCTGGCCATGTTGACGACTGAACCCCTCCCGAGCCGCAAGCCGTCCAGCGCATGACGGATGAAGAAAAAGACGCTGCGTGCATTAACCGCAAGGACCTCATCCCAATCGTCCTGGGTGGCGGTGGCGAAGGCAATGCGCTTCGACATGCCGGCATTGTTCACGAGCCCGGCGAGCCGGCTGTTGCCAAGTTCAAGCGCACGGTCGACGACACGGCGGCAATCGTCTTCACGGATGATGTCACCGGCAACGAACGTGACACCGTGATTGGCGCGTTCGAGCGCCGCGCCCGCTTCTGCATCTCGGCCGGTCGCCACCACTCTGGAACCGGCAGACGCAAGTTTCTCCACGCAGGCCCGCCCAATCCCGTGCGTGGCGCCTGTTACGATGATCATTCCAATTCACTCCATTACGTATTTGGCAACCGCACAGTTTGGGGGGCTCGCTTTTGGGCCAATCCCCGCCCCATCAAATCATGACGAACAACGTTGTCGTCACCTAGGATCAGTGGATCAAGTTGTGACGCAGGTTAAAGCCGGTGGACTGGCCCAAGCGCCGGGCCGTCGGCCCAACGGCTAGATTGGCGATACTGCGCATGTGGCCATGTCTTTCCTCGCGTGATGGGGTTTCCCTAGAAGCGGAGCGATATGCGGGTGTGACGACCGATAAGGCGGACCGGCTATTCCAATAGGGACATCCATACTGTCGCATGACCGACTCGTCATCCCCGCAAGGCCAGTAATGCCAGAAGTGCTGCACAATACGCCAAGAACGCACACCGACCAATCAGTGTTTCGACTGTTCGCCGCACACGGGATCGGCCTCTCAGCTGGCAAAACCATGTCGCAATGGCTGGACGTGCATCGCGATTTGCGAGCCTGGTGACGCGGGACTTGCGCCGGCACGCTATCAAGGGAACCGGCCGCGACGGCTTGCCGGCGGAGGCTGTGCTGCCCTGCCCCTGCTCAAGCAGCACCACCCACTAAGCATCGGGAACCCGCGTTCCATTTAGAAGCCTCCACGTTGCGGGCCTTTGCCCGGCTGCCGGGAGAATGATGTCGCAAGACAACACCCGCAATCCGGGCGCCGACCTCTAGGAAGAACTCAGGCTGGCAAGCGCCAGACGAGAGAAGTTGGAAAGCCGCACGGTCGTGCGCGGGGAACCGTCATTTCAACAATCATCCGACCGCAGCGTGTTATGGCACGCTGCCGTGCGGTTCAGCGCGGCTGTTGCAGCACGCGAATGCACTGGGCACATCTCCTCCCTAAAGACCCTAGACGATTTGGTCGCTAGCGAAGTGCGGCTGCTGACCAATGGCTCTGTATTCGAAGGCCACGCTGATGGCTTTGACTTATTCGCCGGCGCTTGATGTCAGGCAACTCGATCGACAAGCCGCATACCGGTCGGTCGCGAGGAAGCCCACATCGCCGAGGCCAGTTGCATGGCTGCTGTCTCCGACCTCGTCTTTCGTCAAATGGATTGTGATCCCGGTCGAGGCAGCGAAACCGCGATTGAAGACACCTTCCCGGCTGAGCACCGGCTAATGAAAACCCTATTGACTTATAACTTATAAGTAGTACGGTAGCACTGTGAAAATGAACAACGGCGCGGATGGCCCTGAAGGCGGACTCGCCTAGACGGTACTACGATCCGCCAGCAAGCCTCTGCTCCCAAGGCAGACCGCGGAGCCGGCGAAATCGCCGGCTCCGGACCCGGGAACACACGAAAATGGGGAATCACATGACCAAGAATCACGCTTTCCGATCCATCCTCGCGGCGGCTTTCGTCACCGGCGTGGCCGTCCTGCCCAACGCCGCCCAGGCCAAGGATTGGTGGCCCTTCAAGATCAACTCGGCCAAGGGCGGCGATCTGAAAAAAGTCGAGGCACTCGACTATGTGCCGCTGGAAAAGGCCGAGAAGCCTTGGAACCTGTGCGTCTTGTTTCCGCACCTCAAGGACAGCTACTGGGTCTCGGTCGACTACGGTATCGTTGAGGAAGCAAAGCGCCTGGGTGTCAAAGTGACGGTCCTGCAGGCTGGCGGCTATGACGCGCTGCCCAAGCAGCTGTCGCAATATGACGATTGCGTCGCATCCGGTGCCCAGGGCATCCTCGTCGCCGCCATCTCGGAAGCCGGCCTGGCGGCCAAGCTGAAGGAGGGCGACGCCAAGGGTCTTGTCCAGATCGCCGTCGCCAATCCCATCCTGGAAACTCCGATCACCGCGCGCATCACGCCCGATACCTACCAGAAGGGTTTTCAGGAGGGTGAGTACCTCAAGAAGTATCTCGGCGACAAAAAGACGACCGCAATCGGCCTGCCGGGTCCGCAGGGATCGGGTTGGGCGGAGAGCTATATGGCGGGCTTTCGCGACAGCATCAAAACCGGCAACATCAAGCTCGCGGCCGAGCTCTATGGTGAGCCCGGCGTTCCGCAAAGCCTGCGCCTCGTCGAGGACGCCCTGCAGACCTATCCGGATCTCAATGTCATCTGGGGCGGGGCTGCTGCGGCGGAAGCGGCCGTCAGCGCCGTCGCCGACGCTGGCCGCGACGATGTCGTGATCATGTCGTCTTACGAGAACCAGACGATGCTGAAGCTGGTCAAGGAAGGCAAGGTGCTTGGCTTTGCCGCCGAGTATCCGGTGATGATGGGCCGCATCAGCGTCGACCTCGCGGTGCGCGCCTTGGAAAAGAAGGACTATGAGAAGGTTCTGCTGGTCGCGCCGGGTATCGTGACCAAGGACAACGTCGACAAAATCGACCCGACGCAGATTTTCGCGCCCGATGGGTGGAAGCCTGAATTTTCGGTACAATAGTCGCATCTTCGATGGGCGGTAGACCTCGGCCTTGGCCTGCCGCCCGTTTTGCTTCGAGTTCGGTGGTGTCAGCGATGCTTGAACTTACGGGTATGACGAAGCGTTTCGGGGGGGTGGTGGCGCTTGACGGCGTCGATTTCACGCTGCTGAGCGGTGAGGTCCATGCCCTTCTCGGCGAAAACGGCGCCGGAAAGTCGACGCTCATCAATCTGATAGCGGGAACCTACGGCTGGACCGAAGGCTCTTGCCGTATCGACGGCCAAACCGTTTCCGCGCTGACCCCACAGAAATCCCGCGATGCCGGGGTGGCGGCTGTGTTCCAGGAATTCAGTCTTGTCCCCGACCTCACGGTCGAGGAGAACCTGTTTCTTGGACGCGAGATCAAGGGAAGGCTTTTCCTAAATCGGCGCGCGATGCGTGCCCGCGCGGAAGAACGCTTCCGCGACGTTGGCTTTCACGTCGAGCTGGACAGCAAGATCGAAACGCTGACCCGGGCGCAAAAGCAGATGGTCGAGATTGCCAAGGGCATGCTTTCGGATGCCAAGATACTCATCCTCGACGAACCGACCGCGTCGCTTACCGACGGTGAAGCGGAAAAACTGTTCGCCGCAATCGCGGGCCTCAAGGCGCGGGGCGTCGGCATCATCTATGTGTCGCATCGCATGGCCGAGATCCGTCGGCTCGCGGACCGTGTCACGGTCTTGCGAGGAGGGCGCAAGATCGACACAGTGGCCATCGCCGCGGCATCGGACGCGACCCTGATCGAGATGATGGTCGGCCAGCCGGTCGAACGACTTTATCCATCAATTAGCCATCGCCCCGCCGAAATCGTGCTGGCGACCAGGGGGATCAGTGTCTCCGGCACCCTATCCGATGCCTCCATCGTGGTCAGAGCTGGCGAAATCGTCGGCCTGGCGGGCCTGGTTGGCTGCGGTCGTAGCGAACTTTGCCGAGCCGTATTCGGCCTGGAGCGTGTGACGTCCGGTGAGATCGAACTCCATGGCGAGGTGGTCAGAGCGCCAGTGCCGCACAGCATGTTGCGTGCTGGACTTTGTTACTACCCGGCCGATCGCGGCGCCGAGGGACTGGCGCTTGGCCGGCCAGGCCGCGAGAATGTGACCATGGCCGCGCTCGACGACCCGAGACTGTCCCAGGCCGGACTGCTCAAGTTCTGGCGCGAGCGCCGGGCGATAGCCGCGCCGTTGAAGACACTGGGTCTACGACCGATGGCGCCGGAACGCGCGGCGTCGTCGTTTTCGGGAGGAAACCAGCAGAAACTCGTGCTGGCGCGCGGTCTGATGCGTCCTGTCTCGGTCCATATTTTCGATGAACCGACGGTCGGCATCGACGTGGGCGCTAAAAGCGAGGTCTACAGGCTTATGAAAAGCCTGGTCGAGAATGGCGCGGCTATTCTGCTGTCATCGTCCGAACTGCCAGAGCTCGTTCACCTGGCCAACCGCGTCTATGTCATGCGCGAAGGGCGCATAGTCGCCGAACTCAAAGCCGACGGCATCACCGAGGCCACTGTGCTGCGTCACTATTTCGACGCCGAAACCCGCGCCACGGAGGCAGCATGAGCCCTGACACGCTGCGGCGCCGTTTTCTGGAAACCGGCGGGATCGTCATCCTGCTTCTGGTCGCGGTTGCGGCCGCGGCCGCGATCATCGAACCGCGTTTTCTGAACCGCCTGAACATCCTCAACGTCCTGCGCAATTTCTCCTTCCTGGCGGTTCCGGCGATCGGCCAGATGATCGTCATGACCACCGGCGGTTTTGATCTGTCGGTCGGCGCCACCATGGCCTTGGCGTCCGTGGTCACGGCCGCGGCGATGGCCGCGATGCCCGACGCGCATGGGCTCCAGCTGCTGATGCCGGTAGCGCTGGCCTTGGCCTGCGGCGCCTGTGTTGGCCTGGTAAACGGCACGCTGGTGGCGCGCCTTTCCCTATCACCTTTCATGGTGACATTGGCATCGTTGTCGATCGTCGCGGGACTTACGCTCTATTACACACAGGGTATCCCGATCTATGGCGTTTCCGACGCCTTCGTCTATGCCATCGGGCGAGGGCAGGTGCTTGGCCTGCCGCCGGCCTTGCTGCTGGCGATCGTGGTGATCGCCATCGCCATCATTCTGCAGCGTCGGACCGCGCTCGGGCGCCACTTCTACGCCGTCGGCGGCAACGTCGGCGCCGCCCGACTGTCGGGAGTGCGCACACACCGTGTGTTAATTACCGCCTATGTGCTCTCCGGTCTCCTGGCCGCACTCACCGGCGTGCTGATCACCGCCCGTATCGGTTCCGGCCAGTCGACGATCGGCGGGACGCTCGGACTGGAGACGATCGCAGCGGCGGTGATCGGCGGCGTTTCATTGCGCGGCGGCTCAGGCCGCGCCGAGAACGTCGCCATGGCGGCGCTGTGCCTGGCGATCATCGCCAATGCGATGAACCTCACGCAGATCGACAGCAAATTCCAGACGCTGGTGCTGGGTTCGGTGCTCATCGGCGCACTGGCTTTCGACCGAATTGTTCAGGGGAGGCGGGCCAATGTCTGATCGTCCAGACATGGCGGCTCCGGTTGTTCTTGACCGCGCTCGCCCGGACATCCGCCAGTTCGCGTCGCAGGCCAAGCTGCCGGGGCTCGTATTCCTGGCCCTGCTGGGTCTCGGTCTGCTCGACCCGCGCATTGTTTCAAGCGGCAATCTCTGGAACATCGCGATCCAGACGAGTTATCTCGCACTGTTTGCCATGGCGCAGACCATGGTGCTGCTGACGCGCGGCTTCGACCTGTCGCTTGGCTTTACCGTCTCGCTCGTCAGCGTCATATCGGCGATGGTGATGACCGGAAGCGGCGATATGCCCATCCTGTGGGGGATCGCCGCTGGCCTTGGCGTCGGGCTGCTGATCGGCGGGCTGAACGGCGTCCTCATCGCCGGTATCGGCATCAATCCACTGGTGACGACGCTTGGCATGGCCAACATTGTCATGGCACTGGCGTCAACCGTCAGCGGCGGCTTTCCCGTGCCGGGCGTTCCCGAAGCCTTTACGGACGCCTTGGCGGAGGGACGGCTGATCGGCATTCCGGTGCCCATCCTGTTCGCCGCGCTGTGTTTCGCACTGCTGTTCCTGGTCCTGCGCTTCACCGTGTTCGGGCGCGGCCTGTATCTCATCGGCGCCAACCCTCGCGCGGCGAAGGCGGCGGGCGTTCGCACCGGACGCGTCGTTGCGATCGACTACGTGGTCTGCTCGCTGCTGGCCGCGATTGGCGCCATGCTGCTCACCGCGCGGACCGGATCGGGCGAGCCCAATCTCGGCGGCAACCTGACCCTGGAATCGATAGCGGCGGCGGTGGTCGGTGGCGTGCGCCTCACCGGCGGAGAGGGAGGCGTCACCGCGGCTCTGCTCGGTGCCCTGTTCATCACGGTCATTTCCAACGCCATGAACCTCATGCAGGTCGACGGCTATCTGCAGCAGGTTCTTTTGGGCCTCATCATTCTGGCCAGCCTGATACTGGGCCGCGATTACAAGAAACGCTAACAGCTTCGGACCTTAAATGGCTTATCAAGTCTGCATCGACATCGGCGGAACCTTCACCGATTGCCTGATTTCCGAGCCCGGTGGGAAAATCTCGATCTTCAAATCGCCCACCACGCCCGGCGAATTCGAGAAGGGATTCATCAACGTGCTGCACGTGGCGGCGGCCGGATACGGGCTCGATCCCGCGACGTTCATGACCAAGATCGACTTGATCGTACACGGCTCGACCGTCTCGACCAACGCGCTGGTCGAGCGCAAGACCGTCAAGGTCGGATTGATCCTCAACGAAGGACATCAGGACATCCTCGTCCTGCGCGAGGGGCCGCGCAAGGGCGCCTTCCAGTGGCGGCTCGACTATCCCGAGCCCTATGTCCCGCGCCACCTGACGAAGACGGCGCGGGGCCGCGTCGATGCGCGCGGGCGGGAGCTCACGCCTCTGTCGAGATCCGATGTCGAGGCGGCGATAGCCGACTTCCGGCGCTATGGGGTCGAAGCGATAGCGGTCGGTCTGCTTTGGTCGGTCGTCAATCCCATCCATGAAACAACGGTGCGCGATATCATCGCGCAGGCATGGCCGGAGATCCCGGTCACGCTTAGCCATGAAGTCAATCCGATGTCGCGCGAGTACAAGCGCATCATCGCGGCCGCTATCGACGCGTCGATCAATCCGATCGTGCGCACCTACATCGAGGACTTGCGGCAAGCACTTTCGCAGGCGGGTTTCCAGGGCGAGCTGCTGCTCGCCAACTGCGTCGGTGGAATGATGCCTCCCGCCGAGATGCTGCGGCGGCCAATCTACAGCGTCATGTCGGGGCCGACGCTGGCGCCGATGGCCGCGCTGGCGCTGAGCGACGAAGCCAACGTCATCGTCGGTGACATGGGCGGCACCACCTTCGACGTCTCGGCTTTGCGTGACCACCAGATCATCGTCACCCCGGACAGCATGATCCACGACGACTCGCTGGGGATCGCGAAAGTCGATGTGAGATCGGTTGGCGCCGGCGGCGGGTCGATTGCCTGGGTCGACGATGGTGGCCTGCTTCGTGTCGGGCCGCAAAGCGCTGGCGCGCGGCCGGGGCCGGCATGCTACGGAGCGGGCGGCACCGCGCCGACGGTCACCGACGCCAATGTCGTGCTCGGCATCATTGACCCGGATTATTTTCTCGGCGGCCGGATCAAGATCAGCCGCGATCTGGCCGAGAAAGCGGTCGCGAGCATCGCGACGCGGCTCGGCATCCCGCTGCTCGACGCGGCTTACGCCATCCAGACCACCAGCAACCACAACATGGTCGGGGCCATCGAGGAAATCACCATTCGCGAGGGCATAAACCCACGCGACAGTTTCTTTGTCTGCGGCGGCGGCGCGACCGCCATCCACATCGCCGAGATGGCCGACATATTGGGCTTGAAACGCTACATGATCCCGCGCTTCATGGCCGGGCTGAGCGCGTTCGGCGGGTTGATCTCGGATATCACGCGCGAGGAAAGCGCTGTTTTTCTGACCTCGACCCGGCGCTTCGACGCCGCGGGCGTCTCCGACATCCTGGCGCGGTTGAAGGTGTCGGGCGAGGCATTCCTCGAACAGGCCGGCGTTGAGCCAGATCTCCGGCGTTTCGAGTTCTCCTTTCTTGGTCGCTACGAGTACCAGTCCTGGGAAATCGAGGTCCATTTCGAGGCCAATGAGGCGCGCCCCGAAGCGGAAAAACTCCCAAGTCTCGTCGAAGCGTTTCATCAGATGCACGAACGCATTTATTCAATCAGATCCGACCGCGACGTCGTCGAATTCACCAACTGGAAGCTGCGCGCGGTGGGCAAGCGGGCTAATCAGGACGCCTGGAGGGACTTCAGGCTAGCCGACCAGGCGACGGCGCCGGTCGCCAAGACCCATCGGCCAGCTTATTTGCACGAAACCCGGCGGACGAGCTCTCTGCCTGTCTACGACATGGACCAGCTGGGCGCGGGGGCGGCGCTTGATGGGCCATGCCTGGTGGAGGCGACGACGTTCACCGCCTTCCTCAAGGACGGACACCGCGGGCGCGTCGACCCGCAAGGCAACATTGTCGTGACAGTCGATTGAGACTCAAACCTTCCCGAACAAGGCATCGTAAAATGAATTCACCTGTCATTCGCCTGGAGACGCCAACGCGCCGCGTCGATCCGTTCCTGATGTCGGTTCTCAAAAGCCGGTTCGAGGCGGTGGTGCGGGAAATGACGCTGGTCGTGATGCGGGCCAGCCGCTCAGCGGTGATCAAGAACGCCCGCGACCTGAGCTGTGCGATCCTGACCTATGATCACCGCCTGGTTTCCACCGAGGACGCGCTGCCGATCCACGTCATGTCGATGGATCTGGCGACCCGTCCGATAACGGAGTTGTTCGACGATATCGCCGACGGCGACATCTTCCTCAACAACTGCCCATACACGGGCGGCACCCATCATGCCGACCTGATCATGGCGATGCCGATCTTTTTCGACGGCAAGCCGCTGTTCTGGGCCGTGGCGCTTTCCCATCACGCCGATACTGGCGCGCCGACACCTTCGACATATCTGCCATTTGCCAAGAACGTTTATGAGGAAGGGATCCACTTTCCCTGCGTGCGTGTGGTCGAACAGCACCGGGAGAAGCAGGACATCCTGCGCATCGGCATGATGCGCAACCGTGTTCCAGACATCTGGCTGGGCGACGTGCGAGCCCAGATCGGCGCCTGCAGGACCGGTCGACGCCGTCTCTTGGAACTGCTTGAAAAATACGGCCGCGACACGCTGCTGGATTTCGTCGAGGACTGGTTCGACTACGGTGCGCGTCGCGCCATGGCCGAGATCGCCAAATTGCCGAAGGGCAAGTTCTCCTACGAGGTCCGCCATGACCCGGTCCCCGGCGTGGCGGAGGAGGGGATCCCGGTCCGGATCACCATCGATGTCGACCCTGAAGCCGGCGAGATCACGGTCGACGTGCGTGACAACATGGATAACGTCCCTGGCGGTCTCAACCTGTCGGAAAACACCTGCACGGGCTCGTGCCGCATTGGCGTCTTCAACAATCTCGACGACGGCATCCCGCACAACGAGGGCGCCAAGAGCCGGATCAAGGTGTTGATGCGGGAGGGAAGCGTGGTTGGCAAACCCCGCTACCCCGTAGGCACCTCGGTGGCGACCACCAATGTCAACGACCGGTTGATCATCGCCGGCAATTGCGTGTTCTCGACGATGGGAGAACCCTATGGCCAGGCCGAGAGCGGCTCGCACCTGCCGGCGGGGATCGGGGTGATTTCGGGCAAGGATCCGTTCAAGGACGGGCAGCCCTACGTCAACCAGGTCTTCATTGGCTACGCCGGCGGCGGCGCGCGTCACGGCTATGACGGCTGGTTGACATATTGCGGGCCGGCGAATGGCGGCCTGATCGCGCTGGATTCCGTGGAGGTGGACGAATCCATGTATCCCATCATCATTGAATCGCGCGGCGTGGTGGCGGGTACCCAAGGCATTGGCGAGTTCGAGGGCGCTCCCGCGGTGGGCGGTGTCTTCTATCCCGTCGACCACGAGATGACACTGGTCTACTCGGCCGATGGCACAACCTTTCCGCCGCGTGGCGTGCTGGGCGGCGGTGACGCCAAAGCAAGTCGCAGTGCCAAGCGCGGCACGGATGGCAAGCTGGTGGAATTGCCGGCCTTCCATGAGGAGGCGTGCCGCGCCGGCGAGCGCATCGAGTTCGTTGCCTGTGGCGGCGGCGGCTACGGCGACCCGACCAAGCGCGATGTCCGCCGTGTCGCGGCCAGCGTTGGCCGCGGCTGGCTAACAAGCGAAGCGGCTCGCAAGTCCTACAAGGTTGCCCTGGTGCTGGACGCCGAGCAGGGCGTCTGGGTTGTCGACCAGGATGCCACCGCGCGCCTTCGGGCGGCCTGAGCCAGCGCGAAGAGAGGTCGCCAGCAAATGACCGGCGGCTTCGATCACGCCCGCTTGGCGGCCGCGTCCTGCTCGTCGAAATACCGCAACAGGTTCATGCCACCGCGCACGATGTCGCGTTCGATCGCCTTACGCGCCACCTTCTTGTTGCGGGTCCGGAACGCTTCGATCAGCGTCTCGTGCTCCTCCGCGCCGATGTAATCGTTCTCGGCCTGCAGATAATACACGTTAAGGATAGGGCCCATCGAGACCCACAGGCTTTCGATCTGGGCGATCAGCATATCCATCTTGGACAGGCGGTAGACCCCGAAGTGGAATTCACGATTGGCGCGACGGGCGCGGTCAGCATCGCCGGACGTTTCGCCGGCCACGAAATCGCGATGGATCTCGACCAGTTTTGCAATGTCCTTCTCCGAAACATGCTCAACGGCGAGTTCGGCCGCTAGTCCCTCGAGCGCGATGCGAATGAGCCGGACCTGCCAGTAACGCGACCGGGTCAGCTCTGGAACGGTGATGAACCGCCCTGACCGCAGTTCCAGCGCCTGCTCGCTGACGAGCCTGAAACAGGCCTCGCGCACAGGCGTGACGCTGGTGCCCAGCCGTTGCGCCAGATCCTGCATCAACAGTCTTTCGCCGGGCCGGAAATTGCCGGCGATCAGGGCTTCGCGCAGCGAGATATAAGTTCTCGCCGACAGACTGCCTTGCTCGATTGGCTGCATCGTGCTCATGGTCCACCGCTGCAATCTTGGCCGCACCGAATCGACAACGGATAGTGCGAGACGCTCTTATATCCTATAAGTCCGTTGCGAAACATGGCTAGGAGCTGGCGGGTTTCCCAGCGGAGAGCTTGCGCAGGATTGTCTCGATGATATCCAGCGATTTCTCGACTGTCGCCCGGTCATGGCTCCCTGACAGGTAGAGACGCTTGAGCGGAAGCGGCTGGCCGATCAGCCGGTTCGCCACCATCTCTCTGCGGAACGCAAGATCGAAAACATCGTCGTTGCCCAGCAAGTCCTGGTAGTCGCGGTAAGGACCGCTGAGGAAATAGATCAGCCAGACCGAGCCAAACCCGGCGCTCTGCGCGGGCAGGCCGAGGCGATCGATAATGCCATCCAGCTGCGTGCGCATGAAAGCGCCGAGGGCAAACAGGCGGTCGTAGAAGCCTGGTTTCGACAGCTCCTCGATCGTCGCCTGCATGGCGGCGAGCGTCGACGGCGTGCCGTTGAAAGTACCGCCCATGAACACGGATCCTTCCCCGGTCCGGCCGACGAGCGCCATGAGATCGCGACGACCGGCCACCACGCCAACGGGATAGCCTGAGGAGGCCGCCTTGCCGAAGGTCGCGAGATCAGGCGTGACGTCGGCGATCGACTGATAGCCGCCGAGCGCGTGGCGAAAGCCGGTGATGACCTCGTCGAAGATCAGCACGACACCATGATCGCTGGTCAGGCGACGCAGCTCGCGCAGGAAAACATCCGTCGCGATCACCGACCCCATATTGTGAGCGATTGGCTCGATGATGATCGCCGCGACATCGCCGGGATTGGCCTTGAGATAATCCTCGACGGCGCCGGCATCGTTGTAAGGCAGCACGATGGTGTGACGGGCGGCATCCTCGAGGATGCCAGCACTGATGGGATCGTACTTGCCGATCGCCTGCGCGTGCGACTGTACGTTCATGGCGACATAGTCGTGCCAGCCATGATAGCCGCCTTGGAACTTGATGATGCGCTTGCGACCGGTGGCGGCACGGGCAAGGCGCAGGGCGTGATAGGTCGCCTCCGATCCGGAATTGCAGAAGGCGACGAGATCCGCGCAAGGGATGCAGTCGACCAGCGCCTCCGCCACCTCGATCTCTAGCCGCATCGTTCCCGCGCCGACAAGATCGATGTCCTGGGAGACCGCAGCGATGCGTTCACGCACCGCCGGATGACAGTGGCCAAGCACATTGGCGCCGAAGCCGCAGTGGAAGTCGGTGTACTGGTGTCCATCGACGTCGTAGAGAAACGCACCCTGCGCCCGGGCAAATACATGCGGCGCGCCGAGCCTGCGGCTCGGGCTGAGCAATCCGCCCGGCATCACCGCACCGGCGCGCTCGATGAGTCGGGCGGTGTTATTCTGATCGGTCATCGGAATGTCCGTGCATGGCTATGGTCCGCCGGCTCAGCCGAGGGCTTCAAGAACGGTGGCCTCGATTCCCGCCGCGTCCAGCCGGTAGTGCTTGTAGAGATGCGTTGGCGGCGCAATCAGGCTGTATTCGTCGCGGATGCCATGGCGTATCAACCGTGCCGGGCTGCCCGCCTCCGCCAGGATTTCCGCCACGGCGCCGCCCAGACCGCCCAGGATATTGTGTTCCTCGATGGTTAGAATGAAGCGGGAGTGAGCCGCGGCCGAGAGCACTGCCTTCGTATCCATTGGCTTCACCGTATGCATGTCGATCAGTCCGACGGACTTGCCCGCCGCGCGCAGCGCCCGGTAAGCCTCCCTTGAGGGATGGACCATCGAGCCACAGGCGATGATGGTCAGTTCCGATCCTTCGCCGTGAACGATCGCCTTGCCGAACTGGAACTCGACGCCGTCGTCTTCATAGACCAGCGGTTCCTGGCCGCGGCCAATGCGGAAGTAGATTGGCTGGGCATGATTGACAGACGCCTTGACGGCGGCCGCCAGTTGCGGGCCGTCAGCCGGCGCGACGACCGTGAGGTCGGCGATGCTTCGCATGATGGCAAGATCTTCCGTCGCATGGTGGGAGGTGCCGTAGAAGCCGAGTGAAATACCGGCATGATGACCGATCAGCCGCACCGGCAGCGCCGAATAGGCGACGTCGGTTCTGATCTGTTCGCAGCACAGCAGCGCCAGGAAAGAAGCGAATGTAGCGACGAACGGCATGGCGCCGGTGCTGGCCATGCCGGCAGCAGCCGAAACCATGTTCTGCTCGGAAATGCCAAATTGCGTGAAGCGTTCGGGAAAGCGTTGCGCGAACCGCACCAGCCCGTTGGAATATTGAAGGTCGGCCGTACCGGCCACGACCGGATAACCGTCTTCGACCAGCTCAATGAGCGCGTTGGCCAGGTAACTCAGGCCAGGCGCGCGCGCGTTGATCTGGCGGTACTGCCAGGAGTTGGTATCGATCGGGCCGTTCATTGTGTTTTGCCTCCACGCTTGATCTCTTCGGCGGCCAAGGCCTCGTCCGATGGCGCGAGATAGCCCAGATGCCAGCCGGGTTCGGTTTCCATGTAACCAACGCCCTTGCCTTTGGAGGTCTTGGCAATGATGCAGACGGGCCGGGTGCGGTCTGCCTCGGCCTTCAACTGTCGCAGCAGCGTCGCGAGAGCGACGACGTCGTGCCCATCGACCTCGTGCACCTGCCAGCCGAACGCCGCCCATTTGTCGGCCAACGGTTCGATGCCGATGATGTCGTCGACCTGCCCGTCGAGCTGGTATCCGTTGCGGTCGACGATGGCGATCAGATTGCCGGCCTTATGGTGGGCGGCGGAGAGCGCCGCTTCCCAGACCTGGCCCTCCTGCATCTCGCCGTCACCGAGCAGGACATAGACATCGAAGCGCCGGTTGGCCGCACGGCCGCCAAGCACCATGCCGAGGCCGCCGGACAGGGCATGGCCGATCGAGCCGGAGCTGAAATCGACGCCGGGCACCTTGCGCATGTCGGGATGATCGCCAAGCGGATTGCCGAGCCGGGTATAGCCATCGAGGACGTCCTTGGAGAAGAAGCCCCAGTCGACCAGCAGCGGATAAAGGCCGACCGCGGCGTGCCCTTTGCCCATAAGGAAGCGGTCGCGGTCCGGCCATTGCGGCTCGCCGCGCCTCAGCCGCATCGCATCGTAGTAGAGCGTGGCGAATATTTCCGCGCAGGAGAACACCGACGAATAGTGGCCCACCTTGGCGATCTGGATGAGGCGCAGCGTCTCGAGCCGGACGAACTCTGCCCTGTCGCGCAACAGGGCGATCCGCTCCGCGTCGGGTGGCAGGGTGTTGTTTGAAGGAGTGGGTGCGTTGGCCATTGGACGTCACTCTCGGGATCATTTTTTCTCGACAACTTATAAGTTATAAGATATTCCTCGCCGAAGCAACCGCCTATCTGGTCGCAAGGAGAATTTTGATGAACAACGAATCGCGCGTGCTGGACATGGCCAGGCACTTTCATTCCCAAACGGATCCACGCCTGCATGAGGATCATGGTCCGTTGACGATCGTGGCCGGCGAAGGCGCGACCGTCACGGATGACGCGGGCAACCGCTATATCGAGGGCATGGGCGGACTCTGGTGCGCCTCGCTTGGCTTCAGCGACAGCCGGCTGGCTGTCGCTGCTGACCGCCAGATGCGCAAGCTCGCCGTCTACCACACCTTCAACCACCGCTCGAACGAGCCCACCGTCGAACTCGTCGAGCAGCTTACCGCGTTGGCGCCGTTCGACCACGCGCGCGTCTTTCTGGTCGGCTCCGGTTCGGAAGCCAATGATACGATGATCAAGCTCGCCTGGTATTACCAGGCCGCGCGGGGACGTCCGGAGAAACGCAAGATCATCAGCAGGTTTGGCGCCTTCCACGGCAGTACGATCATGGGCGCGGCGCTGAGTGGGCTGCCGCACATGCACAAGTCCTTCAACCTGCCGCCGCTTCCCGTCATATTCGCCGCGCGGCCGTTCCACTATCTCGACGGTCTGCCGGGCGAGGCGGAGCATGACTACGCCACGCGCCTGGCCCAGGAACTCGAGGCCCTGATCCTGGCGGAGGGGCCAGAGACGATTGCCGCGATGATCGCAGAGCCAGTCATGGGCGCCGGCGGCGTGCTGGTACCGCCGGAGAATTATTTTCCAAAGGTTCAGGCGGTGCTGCGCAAATACGACATCCTGATGCTGTCCGACGAGGTGGTCTGCGGTTTCGGACGCACCGGAAATTGGTTCGGCAGCCAGACTTTTGGCATGGAACCGGACATGCTGTCGGTCGCCAAGGGGCTTTCATCCGGTCATCTGCCCATTGGCGGCGTCATTATCTCCGACAAGGTCTACCAGTGCGTCGCCGACGAGGCCCACAAGGTCGGCGTGTTCGGCCACGGTTTCACCTATTCCGGCCATCCGGTGACAGCCGCCGTCGCCGCCGAGGCGATCAGGATCTACCGTGAGATCGATCTCTTGAGCCAGGCGCGCCGTCTCGGCGATTATATGCATGCAGCGCTCGCGGACGCGCTCAACGACCATACACTGGTCGGCGAGGTCCGCGGCCGCGGTTTTATAGCGGGGATCCAGATCGTCGAGGATCGCGCCACCCGTCGCGCCTTTGCGCCGGAGCTGCGAATTGGCACCGATGTCGAGCGGCGGTGCCGCGAGCACGGAGTCATGATCCGCAACATGGGCGACGTGCTGGCAATCTGCCCGCCCTACGTCATCGCCACTAAAGAGATCGATTACATGGTTGATGGCATTCGCGCGGCTCTTGATGAGACCGCGGCGGCCCATGCGCGGACTGACCAGTCGGCATGAACCCGCCCGGCGAGGCGGCGAGACGTCGCTGGAGGGGCCGGCCGCGCGAAAGGCGCTTGGGCAAGCGCGAGCCGTAGCCAGCATACAGGATCCTGATTGTCTTATCCGAACGGAGGCCAGACCATGCTTCAGAAAACCAGCCATTTCATGCGCCAGGCCAATCTCATCAACGGCGAGTGGGTGCAGGCCGACAGCGGACTGACGGTCGACGTCAACAACCCGGCCACCGGTCTCAAGATCGGCACCGTGCCGAAGTCGGGCAGGGCCGAGACCCGCCGCGCCATTGAAGCCGCCGCCGCCGCCTTCAAGTCGTGGCGCAAGACCACCGCCCTCGAGCGCTCGAAGCTGCTGCGCAAGCTGCATGACGCGATGATGGACAATCAGGACGTGTTGGCCGAACTGCTCACCATCGAGCAGGGCAAGTCGCTGTTCGAATCGAAGGGCGAGATCGGCTCGGCCGCGGCCTACATATTGTGGTTCGCCGAGGAAGGTCGCCGCACCTATGGCGATGTCGTGCCTTCGCCATGGGCGGATCGCCGCATCCTGGTGACCAAGGAGCCGGTCGGCGTCATCGCCGCCATCACGCCGTGGAATTTCCCGTCCTCGATGCTGGCCCGCAAGCTCGGCCCGGCGCTCGCCGCCGGCTGCACCGCAGTGGTCAAGCCGGCCTCGCAGACGCCATATTCGGGCCTCGCCTGGGGTGCGCTCGCAGAGGAGGTCGGCTTCCCCAAGGGCGTCGTCAACATCCTGACCGGTTCGGCAAGCGAGATCGGCGACGAGATCTGCGCCAATCCGCTGGTGTCGAAGATCACCTTCACCGGATCGACCGAAGTCGGCAAGCTTCTCATCCAGAAGTCGTCGGTCACCGTCAAGAAGGTGTCGATGGAGCTCGGTGGCAACGCGCCGTTCATTGTCTTCGATGACACCGACCTCGAGCGTGCGGTCGCCGGTGCGATCACCGCCAAGTATCGCAACTCCGGCCAGACCTGCGTCTGCACCAACCGCTTCCTGGTTCAGTCTGGCGTCTATGACAAGTTCGTCGAGAAGCTCGCTGCCGCGAGCAATGGGCTGAAGGTCGGATCCGGCCTCGAGGACGGCGTGCAGCAGGGGCCGCTGATCGACGAGAAGGCGGTCGAGAAGGTCGAAGAACTGATCGCCGACGCCACATCCAAGGGCGGCAAGATCGTTGCCGGCGGCAAGCGCCATGCGCTCGGCGGTTCGTTCTTCCAGCCGACGGTCATTGCCAATGCGACGCCCAAGATGCGCTTCATGAAGGAAGAGATCTTTGGCCCGGTCGCACCGGTGTTCAAGTTCGAGACCGAAGAGGAGGCGATAGCACTCGCCAATGACACCGAATTCGGCCTCGCCTGCTATTTCTACACCGGCGATCTCGGCCGCGCCTTCCGCGTCATGGAAGGGCTGAAATACGGCATGGTCGGCGTCAATGAAGGCCTCATCACCACGCCGGAGGCGCCGTTCGGCGGCGTCAAGGAATCGGGTCTCGGCAAGGAAGGCGGACATCAGGGCATCGAGGATTACCTCGACACCAAATATGTCTGCATCGGCGGCCTCGGCTCTAGTGCGCCGGCTTTTCCCACGTCTCAGAACGCGGAATGACGAACCCGCGGGTGATCCGGTGAAAATCTTTCCGGTTCCGAGGAGAAGTGACCTAAGATCGTGAGCGCCCTATGCTCTTACGTTTCCGGAAAAAGCTTCGGAAACAGCGCGTCCAGAGCGTCCGCCGGAAAGCGTAGGGACACTAGGCTCTTTGGCGTTTCCGACGCCAATAGTCCGAGCGCGATTACGTCATTGAACACTCGACGCGCCGTACGTTCGGGTAGTCCGCTAATACGGGATGCCTCGCCGCGGTCAAACTCACCGCGCGTGAGCGCTTCCTCCACGAGGCGGCCGGCTTCGGGCTTCAGACCACTGCGCTCCACATGCCGATACAGCCGCTTGGCCAACGTGTCGAGATCGAACAGTCCGGTCATGAAGCTCACCTGATCGATACACGCCTGCAGGAACCATAAGGTAAAATCGCCGAGTGCGCGTTCGGAGAGGTTGCCACGTCCGTCGAGATCACCCTGGCGGGGCATATCGGCATGATCCATCATGCTCTTGTAATCCGTTCGGCTTTTCACGCCACGTGCCAAGCCTCGTGAGATCGACCACAGCCCGTGCGCGGCGACCCCGGCCTGAGGGCCATGGCGTGGCTCATCAATCGGCTGATGCGTCCGTTGCCGTCCGGAAACGGGTGAATGTAGTTGAAGCGGTGATGCGCGGCAGGAATGGTCAGGATGCGTCCGGCCTTGCCCAGCTTATCGAAGCGATAACGCATGGCAAAGTATTGCATGAAATCGTTGACGCGATCGCTCGAAGGCGGTTTCATGCCGGCCGATGGCGACGTCATGCTCTGGCTTCGATCGCCACTCACCTGGCGCCATGACGAACTCACGGCCGGAACCCTTGATGGTCAGCATGGGCGATTCCGCATCGCGGTAGAATTCCGCATGCAGCCATCGAAGAAAACCTACCGATGCCGGTTCCGGCAACTGCCCATCGGCAGCCAGGCGGTCGATCTCGGCTTGCACGCGAACGTGCGCGGCCGCCTCGAGCTGCAGATTGCGGCGGTTCTCGTCTCGATCGAAATTCCGACCAGCGCCCGTTCGATGTCGCGCGGGCGCGTATCGTGGCCTTCGATCAGGTTGCTGTAGTAGGTGTTCATGATGCGCACGAGATGGGCGAGGTTGGCTGCGGTACGCGAGTGCAGGCTTTTGCCCAAAACAGCCGACGTCGCCAGGCTTGGACACAAATCGATGCTGCCGATGATGATCATGGCCGATGTTCGGCAGGCCTATCGTACTGACAACTATGCACAAACCGTAATTGGGGGAGCCATCTGGCCGATGCTTTGGCCGATCTATGACGATCGGCCGGACTCAGGCAGGTTCGAGGTGGAAAACAGGCAGCTTTAAACATGGTTCTGCCTCGGCCAGCGCAAGATTCGCCTGGAGCTTCGCTTATGCTGTGTGAGCTTGTTCTCTCGCGCCCGAATTCCCCATGGATGGCCCAAAAGCAGGCGATCCATTTGTCATTTTTAAGTGCGTCGGACTGCCAGTTGATCGCGTTCTGACCCGACTGGGAGTTCAAGTTTGACCTGAAACTGACCGGTTGCTGGATGGCAGGCTTCATCCCCACCGGTCTGATATGAAACAACGTCCGGCCCCGAAGGCTAGGCTGCAATCTCGTATGGCTTCTATGCGCCGTTCTCTTGGAGCGTGTTGCGGGTTTGGTCTGCCCAACCTCGGAGCTCAACGCTTCACGGCGTTAGGATGAGCGTTCCAAGCGCAGGATTACTGCCGACACTGCTCTTCTTGTTCGCATTGGGCAGTTCCCGTTGGAAGCTTCCATCTTGCCGACTGCTGAGTTTGGAGTCGCCGTAGCTGTGAAATCGAAAAGAAGCCCATAGGCAACGTTTGCCGCGACGCTACTGAGAGCTGGTCACCGGGAGAGCCGAAGGTAGAACGAAGTTGTCTCGTTGAGCTTGTATGTGGCGCCAGCATAGAAGGCCCAGTTCCCACCACAAGTCTTATACAAACGCCCACCGTTAGCGCCGATCGCGTTCATGGCCTCGTCCTTTTGGCAGAGATCACCACGGTCGCTAGCTGGCGAGCAAAGTCCGTCCCAGCGCTGCATTATCTCGTCGGATCCGGCAAGCTGGCAGAATTTCCCAGGCGGAGCTGACGGGGAGGGATGGTGGGAACAAAACGGTGCGCGTGAGGTCTCGGCGGGAACAGCCAAGACATCTAAGCGGAACGGACTGGCATAACGCAAAGACACAGGCGAGCTCAGCGGCAAGGTGGTTTGTTATCACCATGGGACGCCTGCCGCGTCAAACGGTGGTGTCGTGGGTCGAGACGGCGAGGGCAGCGGTCGCCATGCGCCCCGACCGGCTTGCCAGCGCTGCCCGCGCTGAACAGCATGCGGCTGTCGCCGTGACGCTGGTTGCCGCCGGCTACCGGGAGATCGGGCTCGACCATTTCGCCTTGCCGGACGACGAGCTCGCGCTGGCACAGGAAACCGGTCGCCTGCGACGTAACTCGTTGGGCTACTCTGCCGATACCTGCAGAACCCTGATCGGTTTCGGCGCGTCGGCTATCGGCCGCATCGGCCAGGGGTACGTTCAAAACGAAGTTACACGGGATATCTACATCCAGCACATCGCAGTTGGCCGACTGGCGACATCGAAGGGCCATCGCCTCACGACGACCGCGTGCGAGCCGCAATCATCGAGCGATTAATGTGCGATTTCGAGGCTGACGTGCCGGCAATCTGTGTCGCCCACGGATCTGATCCGATCCGTCTTCGCGGTTCAGATGAGCGTTTGGCGATGCTGGCCAAGGACGGAATAGTGGACTTCGAAAACGGTCTTGTCCGCGAACGGCGGGAGCATCGCTTTGGGATTCGCGCTGTTGCTGCCGCATTCGATGCTTTTAGGGATGGCCTTACGTATCCCGCAGTTGAGGGCAAGCACACAACACGGAAGCTAACACAGGGAGTACCTTTTGCCGGAGAGAACGAGCTGCCATCGTGCGGTGCCCGGTTAGTAGTGAAGCGCCGTAAAATGTCGACATAGGCGTTGGTGAACTGGACCGAACGACGAGAACGGCCTATCCAGTGTGTTGTCGGCAGTTAGTTCGAAAGTCCTGCTACACCCGATCCGATGCCTTTCAACGCCGAGGCCGCACCTCCGTGCCGAAGCCGGCCTTCCCAATGGTGGGTCGAGCCGTCGCTTACCCCGTGCTTGCCTCACAGATCCGCGACCAAGAACCCAGCCACATGCCTGCCGGGGCCTAGGTCCATCAAGCATGAAAGGAACACGTCGGAACCTGGGATATCGCTTGCCCGGCCGGGCGGCGATAGCCTTGTCGGGGCAGCGAGGAGCCGTGGCCGATGATGAACGCACAGGAGAAGTCTGGCGTGAATGGGGCGATGATTGTCAAGCTTTGCTCTCGAGTCATTTCGTCAACCATCTTGCGTGACCGATTGGCGACCATCTCCTCGTCCCGACCTTATATTACCCGTCGCCTGTCGCCGCCAGCGCGCAGTGACTTGTCAAGGATGGAGGCCCGCAGACCTCATCGCGCGGCGACTTGTCCTTGACGGTCACGAGCACGGCGGCAGGTTTGCCGTGGTCGGGGAGCCTTCCTTGAGCGGAAGCCGACGACAGTGTTCGAGGGGAACTCGCCATGAGCCGGGTGCGCAGAGATCGTCCGACGCTCTTGTATTTGCCGGATCCCAGCCGGCTCCGCCTCCGACTGCCTCGGTAGCTCGGTATCCTGAGCGCGTCGGCGGCATCATGCCATTATCATCCTACGAATTGCATGCTCCATCGTCCTGGACGAGACCGGTTTGGCTAGCCAAAGGACGAAGGTCTGATTACCAGATGTGATCGGCATGGGGTCGCTTCCACCAACGACGATGATGGGCACCGTCATCAGGGTGGTACGTACGGCTTCGGGCTGTCCTGGCCCGAGGAAAGTCGCTTTATCGAAAATTAGGAGGTCGGCTGCCTTCCCGCTCTCGATCCAGTCGCAAAGACTCTCGAAGGTCGCGAAGCCGACCGGCTTATAACCCAGCGCGGCGATCTTATCCTTGTAGATCTCCAACGCTGCTGGATCGGGGTCAACGACTGCAATGATTTCTCCGTTGCCAAGTGATCCATCGCATGGGCCGAAAGCGCTATCAGCTCTGACCTGCTCCTCAGCGCAGGCCGGTAAGTAGAGATCGAAGCGTGTACCTCGGCCAACAGCCGAGGTGACGTCAAGGCATCCTGCGAGCGCGCTCACATGGCGGTCCACTGCAGCAAGACCCAGTCCGGTCCCGCCGACGCGAGAGCGCGTGGTAAAAAAGGGCTCAAAGATATGCGGAAGCACCGAACTTGCGATTCCTTGGCCATCGTCGCTGATGGAGAGGAGAACGTAATCTCCCGGTTTCAAGTTGCCCTTAGCCACGGGCTTCGTTTGACAGACGTGAGCGCGAGAAACGCTAATCTCGACACGGCCCTGATTCAAGAGAGCCTCCGACGCGTTCTTGCATAGATTCATAAGGATCTGCTGTATCTCGGTCGGGCTGCCCTCGATCACCGTTTGCCACTCGTTGATCTTGAAGTTCAACTGAACATCCGCACGAAGTGTAACCCGCAGCAATGGCGCGAGATCCATTACACTCTCCGAGACGTCGAAAGGCATCGTCACGCGCTTCCGATTTCGGCTTAGTGACAAAATTTGATCAATAATCAGTTTGGCTCGGTTGCTGGCCAAGATAATTTGGCCGATGTGGCCCCGAATTCTCGAGGGGCGACGCACAAGACCTTTAGCCATCTCTGCGTAGCCGACTATTGCTCCTAGAACATTATTGAATTCATGTGTAACGCCGCTTGCGATTGTGCCGACAGCCGTCAGCCTTTCCGCATGCTCCCATCGACTCTCAAAAAGGTTACGTTCCGTGTGTACACGTTGCATTTCAAGATGGTTGCCTAAACGCACAGTAGCGCTCGCCAGAACCAGGAGGTCGTCTGTGGAGGGTGGTGAGCGATCTCCTTCAAAAACAAGGATACAAACCGCAGCCTGCTGATCGGAGGCCCTGCAACCAACAATTTGACAAACACCGGTAGTGCCTACGGCAGTCCGAACCACTTCCGACGCCGGAACGACGCGAAACACTGGCTGTTCCGGGTGTACAAGTGAGACGACTTCATGGATTAGCGTGGCGTTCCAGACGCGCATGCGCTTGTTCGCGACAAAGTACTCGGTATTCCTGCTGATACTCGGATCCACCAGAGCAAGCGCGCATTGATCGGCATCGAAAACGCATTGAATGAGTCTAAGCGCTGCTTCGGTGGAGAAGCGCCGCGAAGCCTTCGTTGCTTGACTGTCGATGAAACAAGCTTCGATCTCACTCATCGCCGCTTCAAGCTCTAACCGCCTTTCCAACCGGTTCGTCCGCACATGCAGCGTGGAGGCTCGAATGGTCGCAAACAAGCAGAGGCATATGGACACCAAGCCAAAGAAAAGTCGTGTACGCTGCGCTTGCGCGCTGGCGAAGCTGTAGGCTTTCAGATGTTCTCGCTCCAATTCGGCAGCCTTGGCGAACGTGTCGAAGGATGGGATCCGATTGACAGCGCGGTCCAACCTCAACATTGAGGACAGGATAGCGCGGCCCTCGCGGGCAACATCCTCCGTGACTTGGTCCTGGCTAGGAGGAAGTCGGCGGAGAGACTGATCGATTTGTAATGCGAGGCTGAATCCCGGTCTGGCCGAAAATTGAAGGATCAGATTGGAAAATTCAGGCCTGTTCGACACCCCCCCCCGAAGGCGATTAGCCGAGCGAGCAAAGCGTACGAGAGAGCTTTGCAGAAGCTCATTTTGCGCGGCCGAGGCCGAGATGGCAGCTTCTGTGTTTCCGAGGGAATTTTTGAGCTGTGCAACCAACCTGGAGTGCACCCCGGAGCTCTCATTGGGCGAAATCTCAACAAGGCGTTGGTAGTTTTGAAGGTTCCTTTTTAATGCTTGCCCGGTAGAAGCAACGGAACGGAAGTCCAATACCATGTCGGCGCGGGCGACGTCTCGCTGGAGCAATGCGTAGTTGATCTGAATCGTCCGCAGTTCGCTTAGGACCGCCTCGTTGATCTGGGGGTCTTGCCACTGTATCGCGACCAAGAGCGCGACCGAGGCCACTAGGGCCATTACAGAAGCTTTGTCGGTACTGAGCCATTTTTCCCAAACGAACGGCGTTTGATCCGCGGTGCGTGCCTTGCGAAGATCCGATTTGAATTCTAGCTCCCCATCGCGTCGGTGTGCGGCCGGATGCTGCTGGAACAGGAAAGCCAAGTGTACCTCTCCCCTCAAATAGGCGGTGTAGACGCCGTTGCACTCTGCCCCCATGGCCCGCTGACCTTCCATTGATTCGCGGGCGTTTCGACCTCGACGGCGAGGCGGCAGCACAAGGCGGGCAACTGATCGCAGTTTTCGGAACTGGTCTTCCGAGAGATCATCGAAGGGGCATACAAGCGCACGCCTGCAGCAGCCGAGGATGATACCGGCCGGTCAAACGCAACTGGCGAGGGCCGGATCTGCTGTTGGCTGGCAGCTAACACTGGCGGGGCGGCGGCCTCGACTCCGGCGTGCCTAGAGCCGGCTGCTGCGAAAGCGTCCGACACGCTTCCCTTGGGGTCATCCCGTCCAGCGGGCATCCTTGGATCGCTGAAAAAAGACGAGGCGGCTTGATGATCCTGCCCTCGCTGAAGCACCTCGCGAAACCCTTGTTCCAGTCGCAGAAGCTCCTCTGGACCGGTAGGCGGCTCGTCAGCTCGACCATCGAACAGCGGCCGGAGCGCCTCGGACACGTGCTGCTCAAAGCCCACTCGCCGGGCCTGGACCGCTTGCCCGTCTTCCAAGCCGGCGTCCTGCACCTGCGACAAAGCTGTTACACGGGATGGATTACTATTTCGCGGGTTCATACTAGCCTCACATCAAACTGTATCGTCAAAGTCCTGCGCCAATTCACACAGCGGGTCATCGAGTTGAGATTCTGCGGAGAGCGCCTCCTCTGCTCCCGTCAAGGGCGCCGGCTCCGGGAGGGCGCCTGTCTGGCTTTCAAAGATGCGTTTCAGAATGCGATCCGAAAAATATCGCACCTTCCTCAATTTTAATGGTGGCAGACCTTGATGAGAACGATTTCGTACTCGTCATTGAGCAGCCGCACCTGTTCGGGACGCAACAGCGGTGCACCTTGATGTGAATTCTGAACGTTCCAATCGAACGTTCGCGCCTGGCTGTAGGAAATCGATTGGGCTTGAAATGTGAATCCACCGATAGCTTTGGAAATGTAGTTCGGAGTCTCGTCATCTACCTCGATGTTCCTAGAAGCGCGCCGGCAGCCCGGGCGGGGGGCTTGGGGTTAGACTGCCAGCGCACGGCACTCATAAAGAGCGGCCTCTTTTCGCGGTTCGGACACCCATAGTCAACCCGGCAACGTCTGGATGCCCGCTGTGCTTTTTGCAGAGCGGCGATGCTGGGCATATCGGCCGATCCTGTCTAGGATGGTGTGGCCACTCTCGTCGGCCGAGTTGATGCTCCAGCCAGTATCGCCTTGCCGACCAGCATGAGTTCGCCGTTAGCAATCCATCGTTGCGGGCGTTCCAGTCACGGCCTTCCATTCGGCGGTGGCTTGCAAGCGATGAACATGTATGGCGAGAGCAGAACGTTTGGGGCGGGGGACGAAGAGGTTGCGGAGGGCTGACAAGGTCGAGACGAAGCGTTGCAGGCCTCCCGGCGATCGGACCCCTGCATCATCCGCTCCCGTTTTCGCGGCGGCACATGGGAATTCTCCGCTCTGTTGTTCAATCCCTTGTGCGACCGGTGCTCGACGTCCGGCATCATCTGTCGCTTTGCCGCTCCATACGAGCGAAGCTAGTCGGTGATCATGCGCTTCGGCGCGAGCCCCTGCTTCTTCCACAGCCGCGTCAGCAAGCGCAACCTCTCGCAGGGTGCGCTCTCAGAGTTCGTTCCTGCGCAGCGGCCTTGTTATCTCGATACTGGATAAGCGTCTACGAACCTACGCGCCGCATAACGAGCTTTGTTGCGCTGGTCGGTTGCGAAGGGTGGCTCTATGCATCGCAGTGGCGGACGCGAAATCCTCACCATCCTTCTGCATCGCGCTATTTGGCTTGCCGAAAACCCAATTTCGCCGGCACGCTGCCGCTGAATACGATGATCATCTCGCATTCTTGCTATGGAGACTGTCGTCCTCCCTGGGCACGCGGCTGACGGCGACGAAAGCGGGTTTATTCATGCAACACCCCTTTTTGGCAGGCAAGCTGGTGGACTTCGGGATGTCGGGGGCGAATATAGCGAAGACTCCCGCCGCTCGCTGATGCATTCTGGACGCAACCGCATCGAGCCGATGTGTTCGAGACGCTTCGCGGCTGCAGTCGCCGAACGATGGCGTGGTTATGCGACCTGTTCGGCATGGCTACCCCCGTCCAGTCAGGCGTTCACGAAGGTGTTTGTCGAGAGTTCGTGGAGAAAGTCCGCCACTTATCTTTGGCGAGGGCTTTGCTCCGGAGTGGCGATCGGTGCGCTGATCGACAGGCAGGCTCTGGCCAAAATCGAATCCCATGCCGTCGCGAAAGGCCGCAGAATTCGATGCGGGGGCAAACGCATCGCGCGAATGGCACGTCGAACTATCGGTCCTGTCTCCAGCGAGATGACCATCGCGCAAGAAAGAGACATTCGGGCGGCTGGCGGCTGTGATTGCTTCGACGATGCGGATAGGTCGTGCATGAGGCCAACGACACGATCTACGGCCTTCCCCCACATTTGTGCCTCAAACGGAAGCGTGTTTGGCGTGTCGCCGAGGCCTTGGAATATGGCATAGTGGTATGAACACGGGACGCATGTCGTCGGAAGCCGCGCCTTTCGGCCGAGTGAAGCAGTCCGGCATCGGGCGGGAGGGTTCCCGCCATTGCCTCGAGGACTACCTCGAAATGAAATACCTCTGCACGGGCGGCATCTGAAGCATGGGCTTGCAGGGCTCGCAGACCGGTAAACAGCGAGCCATCTCCAAATATGTGAATTGTGGATTGCTCCTCGACGGGAGCTGAGGGGCGGCTCCGCAAGCCTTACGACGCTCTTTGCGAGCCGTAGCTGCCGAGCTGGCAAAAGGCCGGGCTACGTCGCGCCAGCGCAATCGGCGCGCAGAAAATTAGGCCTACCCGCTCCGGGACCGCGGACCTCGTCAGCTTCTCGTAAGTATGCCCGAGTAGGTTGCTCAGCTGATCTGTGGACGTGAGGCTAGCGTGAACCGGCACAAATTTGACCTATCCAATGTAACAGGTTGGCGGCAGGTGCAGCCCCCGGCATCTCAAGAGCAAGCGGCACAGGCCGGGCAAGAGGGCTTTGAGCAGCGCTCGGGCGAGGCGCGCCAAGCCGCTGCCCAAATTCCCGCCCCCGGCGTTCCGGCTCTGCCAGACCCGTTCCATCCTCATCCGTCTCAGGGAGACCTGAGCCTCATCGAAGGCGCGGCCCCATGGGAAGCGCAGCCCATGATGCAAGGGAGCGGACAAGAACACGCCGCGGCGCCGTACGCCGGAGGCAGTGGGTCGATGCTAGGTGCCTCGGTGCTGCAGCCGGGTCACTCAACGGCGCGCCATCATCATGCGCCGGATTCGTCAGTGGGTGATCTGAATCCTTCCGCACCGTTCGAGTTGCGTGACCATGCTCGTTCCCCCGTGCCGGCGGCGGTGCAGCCAGATCCTCCAATAGTGGTCTCCGACGGTCGCGGCTGCAAGCGTCCTCTTTATTCCAACGATGCGACCGTTGTCGAAGGGCTGAGGTCACTCTACGCGGGTAAGGCCAAGGAGGACACGGTCAAGCGCCATGTAAATTCTCTTTACGGCTTTGGTCGTTGGCTCTTTAAAAATAACAAGCCGGGATTTGCTGCTCGGCTTCACGAGGAGTCGCTGGATGAAGATCTCAAGGAGTACGAGAGCAGTGGTGGCTCCTCGACTGTGGCTGTGGCACTGCGTCGTCTCAGAGAGTCGGCGGGCGGAGTGCCAATGGTGGGCCGCGCTGTCCTGAATCCCGACCCTGCCGACGCCGTGCTCATCAAAGAGTACAAAGCGGCTCTCATCAAAGAGTACAAGGGAGCGCCTGCGACCGGGCCGAATCGCCAAACCATTCACGACTATGGAGCTACTCTTAGACGTTTCAGTGAATACCTGCATAAAAACAAAAAGCCGGGGATTGCGGCTCGGCTTCACGAGGAGTCGCTGGATGAAGATGCCAAGCGCTATAAGGACTCCAGTGGTGACCGGAGGATCATTGCACTAGCTCAACTCCGGAAGTTCCTGCCGTCCGCCGCACTCGGGCGCGAAATTGCCCTTGCTGCTCCTCCGGAAGACGCACTCGGCATGGAGGCTCGTGCCATTGGGGACGCCGCTGCGCAGCACAGCGGGCCGCAGAAGGCATTGGGTCGGCCAGAGAAGCTCCCTGGGGAAGCTAATGAAGACGCCGCTGTTCTGCCATCGTCTTTCGTACCAACTGGGCACCATCACCAAGCCTCGGATCCCGCAGAGTCCTTTCGTCCCCTGATCTGGCGCGACGGCGACCAGCGCGCGCCGGACGAGCGGATCGCTGCACAGGACAGGAGCAACCTGCTACCAAGCGAGGAGGTGCCACTGCCACCGGAATTCGCTCCGCCCAGCTTGCGGGCGGGGAATTCCGCCTCGCCAGAGCTCTTTCCTGAGGGGATGTCCCCCGAGGTCGAAGGGTTTTTCGGTGTTTTCGGCGACCCCAGCGGGCGGGTGCTCGGCGCATTGCAATTGCTAGGCGACGAACATATCCACAGGGATTACCAGCTCCTGGAGCAGGAGTTGCAGGGGAACAATCCAGATCTCGCCGCCCGGACGCGGTTCGTGGATCCCCTCGTAGCCAATTATCATCTGCGCTTGGGCTCCGAGAGCGACAAGCTAAGCGCATTCCAGCGCATCGTCCATAATCAGAACGGTAACGACACAGCCGACTTCCTGTTCGTGCCAGTGAGCGATGGCGGTAAGACTCTTGCGGAGCGCGGCAAACATTGGTCGCTGCTGTTCGTTGATCGCAGCGACCGGGAACGGCCGGTTGCCTATCATTATGACTCCGTCAGCGGATGGCATGACAAGCTTGCAAAACACCTCGCAGAAAGGCTGGGCGCCAGCCTGGAGACCCGCGTGGACTTACCCCGCATCGCCCAGCAGAGCAACGAGTGGGATTGCGGAGTCTACGTGGTGGACGGCACGCGGGCGCTGGTTGGGCGATTGCAAAGATGGCAGCCAGACCTGCCAGACCTTCCAGACCTGAACCTCAACAACCTCGTCGTCAATCGGCAGGCACTACAAACCCGACTCATGGGTGACGATACATCTGGAACGGCAAATTATCTCACGAACTTTGAACTCATGGACCGACAGGCGCGAGACGCGGTTAAGGAAAGCCCCGTTGGGACGTTTCACCAGCGGATCAAGCGGCTCGGCCAGTCAGCGCGAGCGTTGCACGACAGAGCCCTGGCTCCAGTCGCGCCGGACCAAGGCAACCCAGACTCGGTGTTCGTACGGGACGTTGTTCCCGGGGAAACACGCCATCATCATGCGCCGGATTCGTCAGTGGTTGATCTGAATCCCCCCGCACCGTTCGAGTTGCGTGACCATGCTCGTTCTATGCCGGCGGCGGTGCAGCCAGATCCTCCAGTAGTGGTCTCCGGTCGCGACAAGCGTCCTCTTTATTCCAACGATGCGACCGTTGTCGAAGGGCTGCGGTCAGCACTCTATGCCGGTAAGGTCGGGGAGCGCACGGTCACGGACCATGTAAATTCTCTTCTCGGCTTTGGTCGTTGGCTCTTTGATAATAACAAGCCGGGATTTGCTACTCGGCTTGACGATCCGTTGCTGGATCAGGATCTCAAGGAGTACCAGCGCGAGAGTGGCTCCTCGAACGTGGCTAGAGCACTGGGTCGTCTCAAAGAGTCGGCGGGCGGAGCGCCAATGGTGGGCCGCGCTGCCCTGAATCCCGACCCTGCCGACGCCGTGCTCATCAAAGAGTACAAAGCGGCTCTCATCAAAGAGTACAAGGGAGCGCCTGCGACCGGGCCGAATCCCAAAACCACTCAGGACTATGCGGCTACTCTTAGACGTTTCAGTCAATACCTGCATGAAAACAACAGGCCGGGGATTGCGGCTCGGCTTTACGAGGGGTCGCTGGATGAAGATGCCAGGCGTTATTTGGACTCCAGTGGTAACCGGTGGATCAGTGCACTAGCTCATCTCCGGAAGTTCCCGCCGTACGCCGCACTCGGGCGCGAAATTGCCCTTGCTGCTCGTCCGGAAGACGCAGTCGGCATGGAGGCTCGTGCCATTGGGGACGCCGCTGCGCAGCACAGCGGGCCGCAGAAGGCATTGGGTCGGCCAGAGAAGCCCCCTGGGAAAGCTAAGCAGCTGAGCGAGATCGGCAATTCAGGCGCTCGCGTGCTGATGCAGGCCCCCACCCATCAAGTGGGTGCATTGGCATGGGAGGCGCAGCCCATGATGCTGGGGGACGAGCACCTGGCACCGCATACCGGAGGCAGTGGGTCGATGCTGGGTGCCTCGGTGCTGCAGCCGGGTCACTCAACGGCGCGCGATTCGTCAGTGGTTGATCTGAATCCCCCCGCACCGTTCGAGTTGCGTGACCATGCTCGTTCTGTGCCGGCGGCGCCTGCCGGGCCAGCGTTCGCCAGGGCTGAGGAGACGCCCTCCGCGGTTGGCGAGGCCGCGGAGGCCGCAAGGTGGGCTCGGTTGCAAAAGCAAATGGACGAACCAGTGCATGATCCCGGCCCTCAAGTGGATACATCGCCATGGGAGGCGCAACTCATGGTGCAAGGGAGCGGACAAGAACACGCCGCGGCGCCCTACGCCGGAGGCAGTGGGTCGATGCTGGGGGCCTCGGTGCTGCAGCCGGATCACTCAACGGCGCGCCATCATCATGCGCCGGATTCGTCAGTGGTTGATCTGAATCCCCCCTCACCGTCCGAGTTGCGTGACCCTGCTCGTTCTGTGCCGCCGGCGCCTGCCGGGCCAGCGTTCGCCAGGGCTGAGGAGACGTCCTCCGCGGTTGGCGAGGCCGCGGTGGCCGAAAGGTGGGCTCGGTTGCAAAAGCAGAAGGTCGACGCTGATTTGTCGGGATATTTCGACTCGATTCCGCACGCGGACCTTCTACGATCGCCATGGGAGGCGCAACTCATGACGCAAGGGAGCGGACAAGAACACGCCGCGGCGCCCTACGCCGGAGGCAGTGGGTCGATGCTGGGTGCCTCGGTGCTGCAGCCGGGTCACTCAACGGCGCGCGATTCGTCAGTGGTTGATCTGAATCCCCCCGCACCGTTCGAGTTGCGTGACCATGCTCGTTCTGTGCCGGCGGCGCCTGCCGGGCCAGCGTTCGCCAGGGCTGAGGAGACGCCCTCCGCGGTTGGCGAGGCCGCGGTGGCCGAAAGGTGGGCTCGGTTGCAAAAGCAAATGGACGAACCAGTGCATGATCCCGGCCCTCAAGTGGATACATCGCCATGGGAGGCGCAACTCATGGTGCAAGGGAGCGGACAAGAACACGCCGCGGCGCCCTACGCCGGAGACAGTGGGTCGAGGCTAGGTGCCTCGGTGCTGCAGCCGGGTCACTCAACGGCGCGCCATCATGATGCGCCGGATTCGTCAGTGGTTGATCTGAATCCCCCCGCACCGTCCGAGTTGCGTGACCCTGCTCGTTCTGTGCCGCCGGCGGTGCAGCCAGATCCTCCAATAGGGGTCTCCGGTCGCGACAAGGGTCCTCTCTATTCCAACGATGCGACCATTGTCGAAGGGCTGAGGTCAGCATTGGAGAGCACGGTCAAGCGCCATGTAAATTCTCTTCTCGGCTTTGGTCGTTGGCTCTTTGATAATAACAGGCCGGGATTTGCTGCTCGGCTTCACGAGGAGTCGCTGGATCCGGATCTCAAGGAGTACGAGAGCAAGAGTGGCTCCTCGGACGTGGCTAGAGCAGTGGGTCATCTCAAGACGTGGGCGGGCGGAGCGCCAGTGCTGGACCGCGCCGCTGTCCTGAATAATCCCGACCCTGCCGACGCCGCGCTCATCAGAGATTACACAGCGGCTCCCATCAAAGAGTACAAGGCAGCGCCGACCGGGCCGAATCCCGCTACCATTCAGACCTATGGATCTGCTCCTAGACGTTTCAGTGAATACCTGGTTGAAAACAAAAAGCCGGGGATTGCGGCTCGGCTTCACGAGGGGTCGCTGGATGAAGATGCCAAGCGCTATAACAACTCCGGTGGGATCAGTGCACTAGCTCATCTCCGGAAGTCCGAACTCGGGCGCGAGCTCCCTGGGAAAGCTAATGAAGACGACGCTGTTCTGCCATTGCCTTTCGTGCCAACTGGGCCCCATCACCAAGCCTCGGATCCCGCAGGGTCCTTTCGTCCCCTGATCTGGCGCGACGGCGACCAGCGCGCGCCGGACGAGCGGATCGCAGCACAGGACAGGAGCAACCAGCTACCAAGCGAGGAGGTCCTCATCAACCGTGAGCATGATACAGCGGAGTTGAGACCAGCGAAGAGGCAAAGGACCCCGAACAGTCGTCTGCAGGACGTTGCCACTGAGCCGCAGCTGAGCGAGATCGGCAATTCAGGCGCTCGCGTGCTGATGCAGGCCCCCACCCATCAAGTGGGTGCATTGCCATGGGAAGCGCAGCCCATGATGCAAGGGAGCGGACAAGAACACGCCGCGGCGCCGTACGCCGGAGGCAGTGGGTCGATGCTGGGTGCCTCGGTGCTGCAGCCGGGTCACTCAACGGCGCGCCATCATCATGCGCCGGATTCGTCAGTGGTTGATCTGAATCCCCCCGCACCGTCCGAGTTGCGTGACCATGCTCGTTCTGTGCCGGCGGCGGTGCAGCCAGATCCTCCAATAGGGGTCTCCGGTCGCGACAAGGGTCCCCTCTATTCCAACGATGCGACCGTTGTCGAAGGGCTGAGGTCAGCTTACGCGGGTAAGGTCAAGGAGAGCACGGTCAAGCGCCATGTAAATTCTCTTCTCGGCTTTGGTCGTTGGCTCTTTGACAATAACAGGCCGGGATTTGCTGCTCGGCTTGACGAATCGTCGCTGGATCAGGATCGCAAGGAGTACGAGAGCAGGGGTGGCCCCTCGGAGTACGAGAGCAGGGGTGGCCCCTCGATCGTGGCTAGAGCACTGGGTCGTCTCAAGACGTTGGCGGGCGGAGCGCCAGTGGTCGACCGCCCTGTCCGGAATCCCTACCCTGCCGACGCCGCGCTCATCAGAGATTACACAGCGGCTCTCATCAAAGAGTACAAAGAAGCGCCTGCGACCGGGCCGAATCGCGGTACCATTCAGGTCTATGGATCTACTCTTATACGTTTCAGTGAATACCTGCATGAAAACAAAAAGCCGGGGATTGCGGATCGGCTTCACGAGGGGTCGCTGGATGAAGATGCCAAGCGCTATGTGAACTCCGGTGGTAACCGGAGGATCAGTGCACTAGCTCATCTCCGGAAGTTCGCACCCGGGCGCGAAATTGCCCTTGCTGCTCGTCCGGAAGACGCAGTCGGCATGGAGGCTCGTGCCATTGGGGACGCCGCTGCGCAGCGCAGCGGGCCGCAGGAGGCATTGGGTCGGCCAGAGAGGCCCCCTGGGAAAGCTAAAGACGGGCGGGTGCTCGGCGCATTGGAATGGCTAGGCGACGAACATATCCAGAGGGATTACCAACTCCTGGAGCAGGAGTTGCAGGGGAACAATCCAGATCTCGCCGCCCGGACGCGGTTCGTGGATCCCCTCGTAGCCAATTATCATCTGCGCTTGGGCTCCAAGAGCGTCATGCTAAGCGCATTCCAGCGCATCGTCCATAAGAACGGCAACGACACAGCCGACTTCCTGTTCGTGCCAGTGAGCGATGCCGGTACGACTCGTGAGGAGCGCGGCAAACATTGGTCGCTGCTGTTCGTTGATCGCAGCGACCGGGAACGGCCGGTTGCCTATCATTATGACTCCTACAACGGATGGCATGACCCGCTTGCAAAAGAGCTCGCAGAAAATCTGGGCGCCAGCCTGGAGACCCGCGTGGGCGTATCCCGCATCGCCCAGCAGAGCAACGTGGTGGATTGCGGAGTCTACGTGGTGGACGGCACGCGGGCGCTGGTTGGGCGATTGCAATCGCAGCCAGATGACCTGAACCTCAACAACCTCGTCGTCAATCGGCAGGCACTACAAACCCGCCTCAGGGGTGACGATACATTCGGAACGGCAAATAATCTCACGAACTTTGAACTCATGGACCGACAGGCCCGAGACGCGGTTAAGGAAAGCCCCGTTGGGACGTTTCACCAGCAGATCAAGCGGCTCGGCCAGTCAGCGCCAGACGTTGCTCCCGGGGACCCATTTAAATTTCAAAGTCTTGAGAGCAAGGGGGACGCCGCTGCGCAGCACAGCGGGCCGCAGGAGGAATACAGTTGGCCAGAGTATCTCCCCCCTGGGAAAGCTAATGAAGACGACGCTGTACTGGCATCGTCTTTCGTGCCAACTGGGCCCCATCACCAAGCCTCGGATCCCGCAGGGTCCTTTCGTCCCCTGAGCTGGCGCGACGGCGACCAGCGCGCGCCGGACGAGCGGATCGCAGCACAGGACAGGAGCAACCAGCTACCAAGCGAGGAGGTCCTCATCAACCGTGAGCATGATACAGCGGAGTTGAGACCAGCGAAGAGGCAAAGGACCCCGAACAGTCGTCTGCAGGACGTTGCCACTGAGCCGCAGCTGAGCGAGATCGGCAATTCAGGCGCTCGCGTGCTGATGCAGGCCCCCACCCATCAAGTGGGTGCATTGCCATGGGAAGCGCAGCCCATGATGCAAGGGAGCGGACAAGAACACGCCGCGGCGCCGTACGCCGGAGGCAGTGGGTCGATGCTGGGTGCCTCGGTGCTGCAGCCGGGTCACTCAACGGCGCGCCATCATCATGCGCCGGATTCGTCAGTGGTTGATCTGAATCCCCCCGCACCGTCCGAGTTGCGTGACCATGCTCGTTCTGTGCCGGCGGCGGTGCAGCCAGATCGCCCAAAAGTGGTCTCCGGTCCCGACAAGGGTCCTCTTTATTCCAACGATGCGACCCTTGTCGAAGGGCTGAGGTCAGCACTCTATGCCGGTAAGGTCGGGGAGATCACGGTCAAGCGCCATGTAGATATTCTTTTCGGCTTTGGTCATTGGCTCGTTGAAAATAACAAGCCGGGGATTGCGGATCGGCTTCACGAGGAGTCGCTGGATCGGGATCGCAAGGAGTACGAGATCTGGGGTGGCGGCCCCTCGGCCGTGGCTGGGTCACTGGGTCGTCTCAAGACGTGGGCGGGCGGAGCGCCAGTGGTGGGCCGCCCGGCCCTGAATCCCCACCCTGCCGACGCCGTGCTCATCAGAGAGTACACAGCGGCTCTCATCAAAGCGTACGAGGCAGCGCCGACCGGGCCGAAACCCCGTACCGTTGAGGTCTATGGGTCTGCTCTTAGACGTTTCAGTCAATGCCTGGTTGAAAACAAAAAGCCGGGGATTGCGGATCGGCTTCACGAGCGGTCGCTGGATGAAGATGCCAAGCGCTATATGAAAACCGCTGAAATCAGTGCACTAACTCATGTCCGGAAGTTCGCACTCGGGCGCGAAATTGCCCTTGCTGCTCGTCCGGAAGACGCAGTCGGCATGGAGGCTCGTGCCATTGGGGACGCCGCTGCGCAGACCGCGGCACAAGCTCATGGCCACGCAGGAGAGCAGGGACCCATCTCTCGAGCTCAACAAGTCGCGCCAGCGCCGTTTGAACGGCACTTGGGCAAGAAGCGCGAGGCCCAGGACGGACTGACGAGTACACTTGACAGGAGCAACCTCGTGAACAGCGGGGGCGTCATCATAAACAATGAACATTCCACAGCGCTGTTGAGACCGGCGAAGAGGCAGAGGACTGATAATCCGCAAAGCCGCGCCATGGGGCGGCAACTGAGCGAAGCAACCACGACGTCCATCAGCCAAGCCTCCGATCAAGCCCGAGCGGACCTAGTGGCTTCCTTCAGAAGCAGGGAGCGCTCCGACGCGGGGCGTTGAGCTCCATGGCTGGGGTCAAGCAGAACAGCTCTCTTGACGACAGAGGCGCTGATGCGATCTCCGGACCGGTAGCTCTCGCCGTAATTGATCAGGCTGGTACTGTTGGAAGGCTTGATCAGCCTCGTCACCCCAATCTCCAGCATAGCTCACTGTCACGCGGCCAACGTGCCTCCGTAGCTAACATCTACGTCAGCGTTGAAGAAGTAGCCTGCGCCACGGGATGTTTTGACCAGGCGAGGGTTGGCCGCATCAGCCTCCAGCTTTCGGCGCAAGCGCATGATTAGGACATCGATACTTCGATCGTACACCTCTTCTCCACGCACACGGCTCGCGA
>NZ_JAMYQY010000023.1:0-109738 GCF_040321125.1 Mesorhizobium sp. M0518 | reverse complement strand
TTGGGGGGTTATTTCTAATTCTTGGGAACGAATCAAAAGAACATCTGCGGCTAGGGGCGTGATTTCTGGGGAAAGCTGTATTGAGGGTGCCGGGCGGGGGGGCTTTGGCGGGGCGGCGCGTTCCTTGATGCTTTCGCTCAGGCCGCGAGCCGGGCGATGCGCTGCAATCGCCGCAGCGTGGTGTCGTCCTGCAGCGCCTGCTGGAAAAGCGAAATCTCCTGATCGATGCGGTCGCAGAGGGCCTCGGTGTTCCCCTTCAGCAAGCCGCGCGTCTGCAGCAAGGCGGCGACCGGCTTCTTGACGAGTTGTCTTGCCCGGCCAAGGGCTGCCTCCTCGACGGTGCCCCCCGGCACGATCTCCGCGACCAGGCCGAGCGCCCTGGCATCTTCGGCGCGAAGCGTGTCGCCGAGGCAGAAGAAGCGGAAGGCACCGGCATAGCCGAGCTTCTGCGGTGCCAGGATGCTGGTCGCCGCGTCCGGCACCAGGCCGAAATCGACGAACGGCACCCTGAACGTGCTCTCATCGGACGCGATCACCATATCGCAATGGAACAGGATGGTGCAGCCGACACCGACGGCATCGCCATCGACGCAGGCAAGGATGGGCTTGGGAAACGTCGCCAGCGTGCGGAACAGGTCGGTGACGGCGGCGATCAGTTTCTGGTGCTTGGTGGCGTCGAGGAATTCGGAGAAGTCGCCGCCCAGGCAGAAACAGCCTGCCAGGCCGCGCAGCACGACGACGCGAACCTCCTCATTGTCGGCGGCTTCATGGAAGGTCCTTGCCAGGCTTTCATAGGCCCTCCTGTCCAGCACCGGCCGGCCGTCACTCGACGACACGGTGACCACCAGCGTGTGGTTGCGAAGTTCAGGTTGCGGATGTGTGCTCATGACTGTCTCCGATCTCATGACGCACGCCTTTGCCCGAGCATGTCGGGATATCCCCTGGCCAGCACGGGAGCAAAATGATTGCGGCGCGACCGCACCACATCGAGGGTGTGTTCGTTGAAGGTCAGCAAAGTGGCGACGACCTGCTGGTTGCCATAGGTGCGCTGATAGCCCAGCGGGGTCGCCAGGAAATGCAGTTGCAAGGCGCGCAGCACCCACATCGGCTCGAACTCGATGATCACCTTGTCGACGCCGCGCTTCAGCCCCCACTCGACGAAACCGGCAATCAGTTCGGTGCCGACGGTCGAAACGCCGCGACGGCCGTCACGAAAACCGGGAGCCACCGCGTAGCGGGTCAATTCCCAGATGTTTGGACCCGATGGCGGCGTTCCTTCGGAAAGATCGGTCAAGACCTCGGTCAGCAGATGTGGCCGCGTCGTCGGCAACATCCTCTGATAACCTGCCACTTCACCGCCCCTGATGACGATCTGATGGACCGCCTCGTCGTGATCGAACTGGTCGAGTTCGAGCCCGTCAGGCCGCCTGAGGTCATCCCACCCCATCTCTTCGACGAATATCTTGTAGCGCAACCGATGGACGGCCTCCCAAAGGTCGGGACGTTCCATCAATTCCTGGGTTGTAAGGGAAAAAAGCATTCCGCCGTCTCCTGCGTTCAGAGGAAGATACGGCCGTGCTTTGATGAGAAAATTGCGTGATCGCGTAGGCAAAAATTCCAGGTCGGCACGGCCGACCTAACTAATGTAGCCGCGCCGTATCGCTTCCGCGACGGCCTGCACCCTGTTGACGGCACCTAGTTTGCTTTTGGCGTTAAGAAGATGTTTCTCCGAGGTGTGTTCGGAAATGCCGAGGATTTGCGAAATCTCCCATTCGGACTTGCCGACGGCGGCCCATTGCAGGCATTCGCGCTCCCGCGGCGTCAGCACGATATGATCGATGGTGCTGTTCGCCATGGTGTGGAGTTGCATGGCGCGGCCAACCGCGTAGGTCGAGACCAGCGACACCTGGCCGAATTCGGCGACGGACAATTCCACGGCCTCGCCGCCGAGCGACACCATGACGATCTGGCCGTCGAGCGTGATCAACGGAAAGGCCAATCCATCACGCAGTTTGAAGGCGCCGGCATCGCCCATCACTTCGCCGCTGCTCTTGTCGATGCGGATGCCCTGCGACGCCTCGTGCCACTGGAAGGGCGCCTGCAACTGTTTCATATGGCTGACGACGGGGTCATGATCGACATAGTTGCGCGCGACATAGCGCTCCAGCCACTCTCCCGGCCAATCGCAGAGAAGCACATGCTGCTTTTGCTGGCCGGCCGGCGTGCCTGGCTGCGGTACGGTTCCAGCCATCAGTGCGGTGAGACCGAAATCCGATGTTATGCCCAGCAGCCTTTCACAGACCGCCGCCGCCGTTGCGGCGTGCTGCAGTTGGTCTATGTATTCCAGCGTGCGATCGAACTGACCCATCGCAACATCAACCCCATGTTGCCTCGTGCATTGCGGCCAATGATGCGTGCCTGATTTACACTTCGCCACCGACCACGGATTGCAAATCGCATACTTATTTTGTGGCTTCCCTCACCGAGGCGGCCGGAGCTGATTTGCAAACCGGTTGAATCATATCCTGAAATCGGCGGGTTGAAATCAAAAACCATTGTGCCTGTACCATTTTCGTACCAAAACCGGTGCGAGCACGACTGTGGCGGAGTTTTATCTTGGCGTTCCGGTGGAGATCCTTCGCCTTTGCGATGCTGATCGGATTGCTGTCGTTCGCCGACGGCGCGCGCGCCGCGGCGCCTCAGGTTCCGATGCTGTGGGATGCCAAGGAGCGGCTGCCCAAACCAGACCTTTCGACGCTGCCCCGGCTGAGATTCCTGACCACCACGGACTTCCCGCCCTTCAACTTCCTCGACGGTGCGGGAAAGCTGTCCGGCTTCCATATCGATCTGGCACGCGCCATCTGCGCCGAGCTTGGCATCGTCGAAAAATGCCAGATCCAGGCCCTGCCTTGGGCCGAGCTGGAAGGCGCACTGCGGAAAGACGAAGGCGAGGCGATCATCGCCGGCATCGCCGCAACACCGGAATCGCGCACGACCTACGCCTTCTCGCGCTCCTATCTACAGTTTCCAGCGCGCTTCATCATGCCGAAGAGCAAGGCACTGACCGAGCCCATCTTTGACAAATTGCACGGCAAGCGTGTCGGCGTGATATCAGGCTCGGCGCATGAGCGCATGCTGCGCGACTATTTCAGCACGGTTCAGGTCATCCCTTTCGACAGGCCGGAAGACCTCTATGCCGATCTCAAGGCCGGCAAGGTCGACGCCGCCTTCGGCGACGGCATGCGCCTGGCTTTCTGGCTGGGCGGCTCGGACGCGGCGGGCTGCTGCCGCTTTGCCGGCGGGCCCTATCTGGCGCCCGAATATCTGGGCACTGGCATGGCCATCGCCACCAAAGCGGACAATCCGGCGCTGGCCGCCGCGATCGATTACGCGCTGCAGGAAATTTCGATGAAAGGCACGTTCGCGGAATTTTATCTGCGCTACTTTCCGGTCAGTTTTTTCTGATCCGGTTCCGTCAGCTTTGCCGGCCTGAGCTGCATCTCAACAGCGCCCGGCCAAGGACTTTCAGGTCAGCGTGCGCAGCCGCGCCTTGGCCGCGCGGCCGATGGCAGCAACCGTCAGCGTGTCGAGATCGAGCTGACGACGGATCAGCTGCAGCACCCGCACTTCTTCCATGCGCATTTCGAGGTCGACGGCGGCAACCTCGAAGGCGGCGGCATAGGCGGTATCGCGCAGCCGCTCAGGCAAGACCTCGGCGACTTCAGCCAGCACGCCCTCCAGCCCATGCTTTTCGTGCAGGCGCTTCTGGCAGTCCTGGGCGACGCCGACCAGCCTGTCGTGGTTGAAGTCCTCGAACACCGGCCAGGAGCGGACGACCTCGCCGATCCGCGCCAGTTCGACATCGGTCATGTCGCGGTCGGAGGCCGAGGTGATGACCATCAGATAGATCAGGGCTTCATGAGGTGTCGGCAATTTTTTCTCCTCGAACCGGACCTCGAAGTTAGGAACGCCCATTCTGCACCGCAAGGAAAAAGCGCCGCACGCGTTGACGCTCCGGCGCTGCACGCCTAGAGACCGGTTGAAAAACCCTTGCTGCGGCCCGCCTTCGGGCCGGCAAATGATTTGGAAAACTGTGACATGGCGGGATCAAACATCATCGATCTCAACCCCGAGCTACTGGCGGCCGCGACCGAAAGCAAGGCGTGGCCGTTCGAGGAGGCCAAAAAGATCATCGAGCGCTACAAAGGCGCCGACTTCCCGCAAACAGTCCTGTTCGAGACCGGCTACGGGCCGTCCGGCCTGCCGCATATCGGCACGTTCGGCGAGGTGGCGCGCACCTCGATGGTGCGCCATGCCTTCCGCGTCCTGACGCAGGACAAGGTCGCGACCAAGCTGCTGTGCTTTTCCGACGATATGGACGGCATGCGCAAGATACCCGACAGTGTGCCGGACCGCGCCGCGCTCGAGCCGCATCTGCACAAGCCGCTGTCGTCGGTCCCCAACCCCTTCGGCGGCGACTATGCGAGCTTCGCCGACCACAACAACGCGATGCTTTGCCGCTTCCTCGACACGTTCGGCTTCGACTACGAGTTCGCCAGCGCGACGCAATACTACAAAGCCGGCCGTTTCGATGCGATGCTGCTGCGCGCCGCCGAACGCTATGAGCAGATCATGGCGGTGATGCTGCCGACGCTCGGGCCCGAGCGGCAGGCGACCTACAGCCCGTTCCTGCCGATCTCGCCGAAGAGCGGCCGGGTGCTTTACGTGCCGATGAAGCATGTCGACGCCAAGGCCGGCACCATCACCTTCGACGACGAGGGCACCGAGACCACGCTTTCGATCACCGGCGGCCGCGTGAAGCTGCAGTGGAAGCCGGATTTCGGCATGCGCTGGGCAGCGCTTGGCGTCGATTTCGAAATGTTCGGCAAGGACCACCAGACCAATGCGGTGGTCTACGACCGCATCTGCAACATTCTGGGCGGACGGGCGCCGGAGCATTTCGTCTACGAACTGTTCCTCGACGAGAACGGCCAGAAGATCTCGAAGTCGAAAGGTAACGGGCTGACCATCGACGAGTGGCTGACCTATGCGCCGACCGAAAGCCTCGGGCTCTACATGTACCAGCGGCCGCGGCAGGCCAAGAAGCTGTATTTCGACGTCATCCCGCGGGCCGTGGACGAATACTATACGTTCCTCGCCGCCTATCCCCGGCAGGACTGGAAGGAACGGCTGGGCAATCCGGTCTGGCACATGCATGACGGCAACCCGCCCGCGATCGACATGCCGGTGCCGTTCTCGCTGCTGCTCAATCTGGTCAGCGCCTCCAACGCGCAGAACAAGGATGTGCTGTGGGGGTTCATTTCACGTCATACGCAAGGCGTGACGCCAAAGACGCATCCCGAGCTCGACCGGCTGGTCGGCCATGCGATCCGCTATTTCGACGATTTCGTGAAGCCGACGAAAACCTTCCGGCCCGCCGACGAGGTCGAGCGCGAGGCGCTGGCAGCCCTCGACGAAGCGCTTGGCGCGCTGCCGGCGGACGCCAGCGGCGAAGCGATCCAGAACGCCTCGCTCAATGTCGCACGCAGGATCGAGCGCTATCAGGATCATTCCAAGCAGAGCCCGGAAGGCGGCCCCGGCGTATCGGGCGCCTTCTTCCAGATGATCTACCAGGTGCTGATCGGCCAGGAGCGCGGCCCGCGCTTCGGCTCGTTCGCAGCACTCTATGGCGTTGCCGAGACACGTGCGCTCATTGAGCGGGCGCTGGCTGGTCAGCTGGCTTGAGCACGCCGTCGGCCTCTTCCAGGATCGAACTCGGCGCCTGAGGCGCCGGGCTCGGTGCGGCCGGCATCGCCGGCAGGCCGGAAAGGTTCGGCGCCGACCCAAAAATGCCCTTCTTCGCCGTGCGTGCCTTGTCGCCGGCCTCGACATAGGGCCCACCCTTGGCGGCGCGCGCCCAGCCATTTTCGACCAGCCACTGACCGACATCCTGCTTGCCGATCCGGCACTCGGCTGCGATCAGGTCGCGGCCACCCTGCGGCGGCACCGTGCAGACCACCGCGCGGCCGCGCAGGAAGGCGCGGAACGCCGTCCGCGCCCGGACGCCGCACGGCCAGGGCTTGCCGTCCTCGCTGCAGGTCTCGTCCTGCCTGACGATATCGATGCCGGAAACCGCGACCGAGTAACCCTTTGCCTCGATCAGGCCGGCGGCCGGCGCAACCGGCTGGAACAGCTTTGTGCCGTTCCAATCGTCAGGCATTTTCGGCTTGGGTGGCACAGCCAGCGCGAGCTTGCTCAACGGCTCGCGCGGCTCGACCCGTTCAAGCCCGTCGGCGGGCAGTTCCGGCGGCGCGACGATTTCGGGATCGATTGCCCTTGAATGCGGCTTCGGCGGCTGTGGAGCTGCGATGGCTGAGGTGGCCGGCTCCTGCGGCACCGTCCCGGCAGCCTGCTGCGCCATCGTATCGGCGCCCGGATCAAGCTGGTCCACGGCAATGACGCTTTCACTTCCTTTCAACGTGCGACCGCCGGTGACGACCATGGCCGCCATCACAGGGACCATCAGAACCGCCAGCGCATGATGGAGAAGCCGCACCAGCTTGACCTATTGGCTTGCCCAGACAATCCGCGCCACCCACTCGACATCGCGCATGGGAATGTCGCGGTCGGGATGATCGGGATTGAGCGAGACCAGCGCAATCGACTTGAGGCTCTGGCGCTCGAGCACCTTGGCCATCACCTCGCCTGATGTGGTCTTGACAACGACGCGATCGCCCTTGCGGGTGACGGCGCCCGGTTCGACGATGAGGACGTCGCCATTGCGGTAGAGCGGCAGCATGGAATCGCCCTGCACCTGCAGCGCGTAGGAGCTCTCGGTCGATTGCGCCGGCAGTTCGACCAGATCCCAACCCTGCCCGACTGGAAAGCCGGCATCGTCGAAGAAGCCGCCGGCGCCGGCTTGGGCAAAGCCGAGCAACGGCACGGAGCTTCTGCGGGCGACCGAAGCGGCATGGCTGGTCGAAGCACCATTGCTTATCCCGGGCCGGCCTTCGATCAGACCGGTGAATTCGTCGAGTGAGGCGCCCGTTGCCTCGATGATCTTGGCCAGTGATTCGGTCGAGGGCCAGCGCGGCCGGCCATCCGACGACAAACGCTTCGACTTGTTGAAGGCAGTGGAATCGAGCCCCGCACGCTTGGCCAAACCCGAGGCCGAAAGCGAATAGCGCTTGGCAAGAGCATCGATGGCAGCCCAGACTCGGTCGTGCGAGAGCATGCTCGCTCTCCTTCGGTGCAGGAAAAAATACCTTTCCCTTCTAGTCTTGGAATGTCGTTTTGTCCACCGGTCGTGGAGTGGTTGCAAACGTTCCCGTCGATCGCGGAAAGTCCGATTACCGGGATCGATCGACGCCCTTGGCCAAGCTGCGCAGACCCTGGTGCGATGTCATGAAAATCCGCTCCGTTTGCGTCGGTGGCCGCGGGTTCACGGCACGACCAAGTGCCGCAACGACCTCGTCAATCTCAAGGAAGTTGCGAGCCTTGCGATCGTAGACGCCGGCCGTCGTCAGGATCAACGCGGCCGTCTCGCCATTGTCGAGGACGAAGCGGTGCTTGCCGACAACCTGGGTGCCTTCCCAGGTCTCGATCGAGGACACCACTTCGAAGCGGCGCCACAGCCTGATCTCGCGTGCATAGACCGCCTGCAGTCCGCCCATCATCGGCGCCCAGCCATTCTTCCTTGCCAGCGTGATGAGGCCTGCACGAACAAACAGGTCGATGCGGCCGAGATCGGCCAGCATCATGTAGCGCGCATTGTTGAGATGGATGTTGAAATCGATGTCGGTCGGCAGGCAGCGGAAAGCCAGCCGGCCTTCGCCGCCCATCACATAGGGGCCACGGCTGCGTGCCGTGGCCATCATGCGCACCATGCGCGCCCAGACATACATTACAGCGCCGCGCGTCCTCTTGGACGCGCAAAGGACGCTGCAAGACGCTTGATTTTGCTCATGCGTCAGGCTGCCTGCTTCACGTCGCCTTTCGCATAGGGATCGAAGCGCTGGTAGAAGCTCTCGCCCTTCTCGGCCATGTCGAGCAGCAGCTTGGGCGCCTTGAACTCGGCGCCGTATTTCTTCTGCAGGTTCTTGGCGATCTTGACGAACGCCTTGGCGCCGATGCCGTCGATGTAGGACAGCGCACCGCCGGTGTAGGGAGCGAAGCCGAAAGCGAGGATCGAGCCGACATCGGCCTCGCGCGGGTCGGTGACGATGCCTTCTTCCATCACCCGCGCCGCTTCCAGCGCGATGGTGACCAGCAGCCGCTGCTGCAGTTCCCCATAATCGACCTTCTCGGGTGCAAGCTGCGGATAGAGATCCCTAAGGCCCGGCCACAGCTTCTTCTTGGCGGGCTTTGCCGGGTAATCGTAAAAACCCTTGCCGTTCTTGCGGCCGAAGCGGCCGTGATCGTCGACCATGGTGTTGATCAGCGCCATCTGCTTGGGATCGACCGCCTTGTCGCCCAAATCCCTGATGGTCTGCTTCATGATCTTCTGGGCAAGGTCGATGGCGGTCTCGTCGGTCAGCGCCAGGGGGCCGACCGGCATGCCGGCTGCCTTCGCCGCGTTCTCGATCATCGGCGCGGGAACGCCCTCGATCAGCATCTTGTAGGCTTCCGACATGTAGCGCAGCACGCAGCGATTGACGTAGAAGCCGCGCGTGTCGTTGACGACGATCGGCGTCTTCTTGATGGCGCGAACGAAGTCGATCGCGGTGGCCAGCGCCTTGTCGCCGGTCTTCTTGCCCAAAATAATCTCGACCAGCATCATCTTGTCGACCGGCGAGAAGAAATGGATGCCGATGAAATTCTTCGGCCGCGCCGAATTCTTGGCCAGCGACGAGATCGGGATGGTGGAGGTGTTCGACGCGAAGATCGCCGATGGCTTCAGCACGGCTTCCGCCTGTTCGGTGGCGCTCTTCTTCACGCTCGAATCCTCGAAAACGGCCTCGACCACCAGATCGCAGCCGGCAAGGTCGGCATAGTCCGCCGTCGGCGTGATCAGCGACAGCAGTTTGTCCTTGTCCTCCGGCTTGGCGCGGCCCTTCTTAACCTGATCCGAGATCAGGCCGTCGGAATGCGCCTTGCCCTTGGTAGCCGACTCCAGATCACGGTCGAGCAGCACCACCGGGACGCCGGCCTTGGCGGTGACATAGGCGATGCCCGCGCCCATGAAGCCGGCCCCGAGAATGCCGACCTTCTTGAACTTGGTTTCGGGCACGCCGGCCGGGCGGCGGGCGCCCTTGTTCAGTTCCTGCAGCGACACAAACAACGAGCGGATCATCGCCGCCGCTTCCCTGGTCTGCATGATCTCGGTGAAATAGCGCTGCTCGATGCGCAAGGCGGTGTCGAACGGCACCAGCAGGCCTTCATAGACGCATTTGAGGATCGCGGCGGCGGCGGGATAGTTGCCGTAGGTCTCGCGACGCAGGATGGCGATGGCCGGTGGCCACAGATTGGCGCCCGCCACCGAGTAGATCGGGCCGCCGGGCAGCTTGAAACCCTTCTCGTCCCAAGGAGCGACCGGCTTCAGGCCGTTCCTGATCATCGCCTTGGCGGTCTCGACCAATCTGACCGGCTCGGCGATCTCATGGATCAGGCCCATAGACTTGGCCTTCTGCGGCGACAGTGTCTGGCCGGAGGTCAGCATCTGCAGCGCCTGCTGCTGATCGGTCAGCCGCGGCACGCGCTGGGTGCCGCCGGCGCCCGGGAAGATGCCGATCTTCACCTCCGGAAGCGCCATCTTCACCTTGTCGCTGTCGGCGGCGACACGGCCGTGGCAGGCGAGCGACAATTCGAAGGCGCCGCCCATGCAGGTGCCGTTGATCGCCGACACCCACGGCTTTCCGCAAGTTTCCAGCTTGCGAAACAGGCCGGTCATCATGCCGGCATTGTCGAACAGCGCCTTGGTCGCCTTTTCGGCGTCCATGCCCTTTTCCGCGGCGAAGGTCGTCAGCATCTTCTGCAGCAGGGTGATGTCGGCACCGCCGGAGAAGGTGTCCTTGCCGGAAGTGATCACGGCGCCCTTGATGGCGGCATCACCAGCCACCTTGTCGACAATGGCGTTCAATTCCCGCATCGCCTCTTCGGTGAAAACGTTCATCGAGCGGCCAGGCATGTCCCAGGTGACCAGCGCAATGCCGTCGGCGTCGATGTCGAGGGTGAAATTGGTGTAGCTCATCGTTTCTCTCCCCGTCAGACGCGTTCGATGATGGTTGCGGTTCCCATGCCGGCGCCGATGCACAGCGTCACCAGAGCGGTGTTGAGATCGCGGCGCTCGAGTTCGTCCAGCACCGTGCCGAAGATCATCGCGCCGGTGGCGCCGAGCGGATGACCCATAGCGATAGCACCGCCATTGACGTTGATCTTGTCGTGATCGATGTCGAACGCCTGCATGTAGCGCAGCACCACCGAAGCGAAGGCTTCGTTGAGCTCGAACAGGTCGATGTCCGAGAGCTTCATCTTGGCGCGCTTCAACAGCTTCTCGGTGACGTCGACCGGGCCGGTCAGCATCAGCACCGGCTCGGAGCCGATGTTGGCGAAGGTGCGGATGCGGGCGCGCGGCTTCAGCCCCATCGCCTTGCCCGCCTTCTTCGAACCGAGCAGCACGGCGGCGGCGCCATCGACGATGCCGGAGGAATTGCCGGCATGATGGACGTGATTGACCTCTTCCACCTCGGGATGCTTCTGCACGGCGACGGCATCGAAGCCGCCCATTTCGCCTGGCATGACGAAGGACGGGTTGAGCGAGGCCAGCGACTGCATGTCGGTGGACGGGCGCATATGTTCGTCATGGTCGAGGATGGTCAGGCCGTTCTGGTCCTTGATCGGGACGACGGAATTCTTGAAGCGGCCATCGGCCCAGGATTTGGCGGCGCGCTTCTGGCTCTCGACCGCATAGGCGTCGACGTCGTCTCTGCTGAAGCCGTATTTGGTGGCGATCAGGTCGGCCGAGATGCCTTGCGGCACGAACCAGCCGGGCAGGCCGACCGAAGGATCCATGAACCAGGCGCCGCCCGAGGCGCCCATGCCGACACGCGACATCGATTCGACGCCGCCGGCAATGACGATCTCATCGGCGCCCTGCGCGATCTTGGCGGCGCCGAAATTGATGGCGTCGAGCCCGGAAGCGCAGAAGCGTGAGATCTGCATGCCGGGCGCCTTGGTGTCGTAGCCGGCCTCGAAGGCGGCGGCGCGCGGAATGACCGAGCCGGCTTCGCCGACCGGATCGACGCAGCCGAAGATGATGTCATCGACATTGCCGGTGTCGAGCCCATTGCGGTCGCGCAGCGCCTCGAGCGTCTTGGCGGCAAGCCGCACCGCCGGCACCTCGTGCAGCGATCCGTCCTTCTTGCCCTTGCCGCGCGGTGTGCGCACAGCGTCATAGACATAAGCTTCAGCCATTTGCTTGCTCCTTGGGTTTGCCGGTCGTTGCCCTCAGAGAGAGCGGCCGATCAGCAATTTCATGATCTCATTGGTGCCGCCGTAGATGCGCTGGACGCGAGCGTCGCGGAACATGCGGGCGATCGGATATTCATTCATGTAGCCATAGCCGCCATGCAGTTGAAGGCATTCGTCGACTACTTTTCCCTGCAGGTCGCTGAGCCAGTACTTGGCCATCGACGCGGTCACAGGATCGAGGCCGCCGGCGATGTGGCGGGTGACGCAATCATTGTAGAAGACGCGGCCGATGGTGGCCTCGGTCTTGAGTTCGGCCAGCTTGAACTGGGTGTTCTGGAAATCGATGATCGCCTTGCCGAACGCCTTGCGCTCCTTGACGTAACGAATAGTCAGCGCCAGCGCCCGCTCGATCATCGCAATGGCGCCGGTGCCGATCTGCAGTCGCTCCTGCGGCAGTTGCTGCATCAGCTGGACGAAGCCCTGCCCTTCCTCGTGGCCGAGCAGGTTGGAGGTCGGCACGCGCATGTCGTTGAAGAACAGCTCCGACGTGTCGTTGGCCTTGAGCCCGATCTTGTCGAGGTTACGGCCGCGCTGAAAACCTTCGACCTCGTCGGTCTCGACGACGATCAGCGAGGTGCCCTTGGCGCCCTTCTCCGGATCGGTCTTGGTGACGACGATGATGAAGTTCGCAAGCTGCCCATTGGTGATGAAGGTCTTGGAACCGTTGATCTTGTACTGGTTGCCATCCTTCTGCGCCCGCGTCTTGACGCCCTGCAGGTCGGAGCCGGCGCCGGGCTCGGTCATGGCGATGGCGCCGATCAGCTCGCCGGTCGCCAGTTTCGGCAGCCATTTCTTTTTCTGCTCCTCGGAGCCGTAGTGGAGGATATAAGGGGCGACGATCGAATTGTGCAGGCCGATGCCGAACCCGTCGACACCGACATGGCCGATGGCCTCGATGATAGCGCTCTCATGCGCGAATGTGCCGCCGGAACCGCCATATTCCTCCGGCATCGAGGCGCAGAGCAGGCCGGCGGAACCTGCCTTCAGCCAGCTTTCGCGATCGACCATCTCGTTCTTCTCGAACTCGTCGTAGCGCGGCGCGATCTCCTCCGACATGAAGCGATGCGCCATGTCGTAGAGCATGCCGACCTCGTCCGCCGCCCAGGCGGGCTTCGGAAGGCCAAGGATTTCAGCTGGGTTGGTCATGCTGGTATGATACTCCTCCCGAGATGCATCATCGAAACTGAAGCCGGCGCACTGCCGCAACGACCCCTCCCGGCCCTTCGGGCCACCCTCCCCTCGAGAGGGAGGGGGACGCAGGTCATCTTTAGAACGCTTCCGCCGGCAGTGCCATCAATGTGTCGGCGCCGCTCGAAATGCGGGCGAGATGCGCCGACGTCTCCGGCATGATCCGCTCCATGAAGAAGCGCCCCGTCACGACCTTGTTGTCGTAGAAAGCCACGTTGTTTTCATAAGAGGATTGCGCGCCATTGGCGTCAGTCTTGCCAAGTGCCACCTTGGCCATCTGCGCCCACATATAGCCCAGAGCAACCAGGCCGAAGAGATGCATGTAGTCGGTCGAGGCCGCACCGGCATTGTCGGGCTTGGCCATGCCGTTCTGCACCAGCCACATGGTCGCCGCCTGCAAATCGTTGAGACCTTTCTTCAGCGCCTTGGTGAATGGCGCCATCTTCTCGTCGGAGCGGTTCTCCTCGCAGAACTCACCGACCTCCTTGAAGAAGGCCTGCACGGCGCGGCCGCCATTCAGGCCGAGCTTGCGGCCGACGAGGTCGAGCGCCTGGATGCCGTTGGCGCCTTCATAGATCATGGCGATGCGGGCATCGCGCACGAACTGGCTCATGCCATGCTCTTCTATGTAGCCGTGACCGCCGAACACCTGCTGCGCCATGACGGCGTGGTCGAACCCTTTGTCCGTGAGCACGCCCTTGACCACCGGTGTCATCAGGCCGGTGTAATCGTCGGCGGCCTGGCGGTCCTTATCGTCGCCGGAGCGGTGGGCAATATCGGACTTGATCGCCGTCCACAGCGCCAGCGCGCGGCCGGCCTCGTTGAAGGCTTTCATGGTCATCAGGCTGCGGCGGATGTCGGGATGGACGATGATCGGGTCGGCCTTCTTGTCCGGCGCCTTCGGCCCCGACAATGAGCGGCCCTGCAAACGGTCCTTGGCGTAGCCGACAGCGTTCTGGTAGGCGATCTCCGACAGCGAAAGCCCTTGCAGGCCCACACCAAGGCGCGCCTCGTTCATCATCGTGAACATCGCCTTCAGGCCGCCATTGGCCTCGCCGAGCAGCGTGCCCTCAGCCTCGTCATAGTTCATGACGCAGGTCGAATTGCCATGGATGCCCATCTTCTCCTCGATCGAGCCGCAGGAGACGGTGTTCCTGGTGCCCGGATTGCCCGACGGGTCGAGCTTGAGCTTCGGCACGATGAACAGCGAGATGCCCTTGACGCCTTCCGGCGCGCCCTCGATGCGGGCCAGAACCAGATGGACGATGTTGTCCGACATGTCGTGTTCGCCGGCCGAGATGAAGATCTTCTGGCCTGAAATTTTATAGGTGCCATCGCCGTTCGGCACCGCCTTGGTGCGCAACAGGCCGAGATCCGTGCCGCAATGCGGCTCGGTCAGGTTCATGGTGCCGGTCCAGGCACCCTCGATCATCCTCGGCAACCATGTCGCCTTCTGCTCGTCGGTGCCGTGGGTGATGATCGCGGCGATCGCACCCTGCGTCAGGCCCGGATACATCATCAAGGACATATTGGCCGAGACCATATATTCGGCGACAGCGGTGTGCACGGCATAGGGCAGGCCCTGGCCGCCGAACTCGACGGGTGCGGCCAATCCCATCCAGCCGCCCTCACGATACTGGTCGAAGGCCTCCTTGAAGCCTTTCGGCGTGGTCACCGAGCCATCGTCGTGACGCACACAGCCTTCCATGTCGCCGACACGGTTCAGCGGATGCATGACGTTTTCGGCGAGCTTGGCGCCTTCGGCGAGGATCGCCTCGAGTACATCGGGCGTGGCATCGGCAAATCCGGGAAGGTTCGAATAACGCTGGTAACCCAGAACCTCGTTGAGCACGAACAGCGTATCCTGTACCGGAGCCCTGTATGTCGGCATGCTTTTTCTCCACCCTGCAAACCCGGTCCGAATACCCCGAAGACAAGCCAGGGCGGCATGCGGACCCATATTGGGAGTGGGATAGCAAAAATTGACGTTTGCGTAAACGTCAATTTTTTCGATGCGACAAGATTCCCCGCCCACTGGAGCAATGAGCGTAGCGGCGCGACGTTGCGCAAGCCAGCGCCGAAAGGCCATAAGAGTGGGCCAGGACAACGAAAGCCGCGTGGCAGGCCACGCGGCTCGACAGAACTCGGACAATCAGCGGACGACTTGGTGTCTGGCGCAACTCCTGACGGAATTGCTTTAGCTGGCGGCGCTCGCCTGCGGCGCCGAACGCTCGCTCAGCATCTGGCGCACCGCCGACATCGAGCCGCTCAGCTCGTTGATGGCGTCGTCGATCAGCGCCCTTTGCTTCTGCAGGCGGGCAAGCTGCTTTTCCGACTTGTCCAGCGCGAGCTTGAGCTGCTTGGTGTTTGAACCGGTCGGATCGTAGAGATCCATCATCTGCTTGACGTCACGCAGCGAGAACCCGACCTTGCGGCCAAGCAGGATCAGCTTGAGGCGGGCCTTGTCGCGGCGCGTGTAGAGACGGGTCGACCCGTCACGCTGCGGGTTGAGCAGGCCTTTGTCTTCGTAGAAACGCAGCGTGCGCAGCGTCACTCCATATTTCTTCGCCATCTCGCCGATGCGGACGAGGTCCTCGCCGGCTTCGGCAGACATATTGGTATTGGCCGCGGTCTCGCCGGCCGAGATAAGCTTCATGGTCACTGGCTTCCCCGTCTGGTGGCGTCGCGGTCCCGGACCGTGCGTCGCCTGACTGGAAGCGGGGGCCTGCTTCCAGTCGTGGTTTCAACAAACAAATCGCAAACATGCGCTCAATGCGCCTTTTACGTTTACGTCAATTCTATACCGATTGCCGCATGATGACGCAAGGGCGTTCTGCGCGCCGCCCTTTATGCCGCACCGTCAGGCCAGCAGCCGACATCCTTTCAATTTCTTAAGTTTGGTTAACGCGTTGTTTACCACGTTGGGGGAAATGTGGGCGCGTCGGCTACCCGTGTTTATCCTGTATCGAATTTTTCACGGTTTTTCGGAGCGCGGGCGAGAGCCCGGGAAGCTCGTCTTCCGCCGCGGCATCGCCGCCGGTCGCCTTCGTTCCGATAGGGACCTGGGGGAACTGGCCGCGAGCCAGCCATTCTGAAAGACGGACGCACCGATGAACAGCAAGCGGTCCTATCTCGATACACTCAATGCCGGCAGGCAGCGCAGGCCGCAGACCACGCTCGAGCAGTTGAACCAGTCGCTGGAGACGCTGGAGCAGCGGCTGGAGCGGACGCGCGAGGATCCGATGGCACGTCCCGATCCCCGCCAACCAGATCTGCGCCAACCCGATCCCCGCCAATATGGTGCCGACGCGCGCTATCCCGCCGCCCGGCCCTCTGGCCAGCAGCGCTGGTATGAGGACCCGCAGCCCGCGCCGCGTCCGAAGAGCCCGCTGCAGGGAGCCGCCGCTTTCGAGCAGAATTACCAGGCCATTGCCCGCGATATCGATCGCGTGCGCGGCCAGGAGGATGGCGTTGCCATGGTCGGCAAGATCGCCGGCGAATTGCGCGGCATGCGCGAGGAACTGCGCCACCAGATGACCGCAGGTCTGCAGCGGGAATTCGAAGCGCTGCGCAAGGACATCGAGCGGGCATTCCAGTCAGGCGCAAGGCCCGGTGCTTCGGCCAAGGGCAGTGCTGAACTCGGCCTTGAGTTCGAGCGGCTTTCGGGCGCCATCCAGACCCTGGCCGAGAAGAGCGACGACAGAAGCGTCAACATGCTGCGGCTCGAGCTTGAACAGGTCAAAGCCGCACTCGAAACGCTGGCACGCGAAGAGAGTGTGCAGAAGGTCGACCGCCGCTGGGACGATTTCGATCGCCGCTGGACGGCGTTCGAAGACCGCGTCGACGCCGACCAGCGCAAGCGCTCGGACGACCCGGGCCTGTCCGCTCTGACCGCCCGGCTGGAGCAGATCAGCAATGCCGTCAACAATTTGCCGGAATCGTTGTCGCTGCGCTCGCTGGAGGAGAAGGTGCGCACGCTTGCCGGCGCTGTCGACCATTTCGCCAGCCAGCAGGACAATCGCGGCAGCGACACACTTGGCATGATCGACGAGCGGCTGGACGAGATCTCCCGCGCCATCGTCGCATCCACGGTCGCGGCGCAAGCCAATTCATTCGACCACGAGGCTTTCGAGCGCATCGAGAGGCGGATCGACTCGCTTGCCAGCCAGATCGAGGAAGTGGCGCAGGATCGTCCAGGCAACGCGGTCATGGACCGGCTGAGCACGCTGTCCGGTCGGGTCGACGAGCTCGGCGGTCGCGCCAATCTGCCCGAGCAGGCGATGGAGCGCCTGGCCAAGCAGATCGCACTCATCGCCGACAAGATCGACCAGGCGCCCGCCATGCCTGACGCCGACTACATCTTCCATGGGCTGGAGCAGCGCTTCGACGTGCTGTCGAGCATGATGGAACGCCGCCAGGGTGACGCCATCGAACAGGGCAACATGCTGTTCCGCGATCTCGAGCGCAGACTGGACGAGGTTGCCGACAGGCTCGACCAGCGCATGCCGCAGGTCGACAGCGCCGGCATCATGGAAGCCATCGATGCCCGCTTTACGGCGCTCGCCAAGCGTATGGAAACGCGTGTGCCCGATCCCGCGGGCGAAGCCGCGATCCGCGGCCTGGAGAGCCGGCTCGAAGACATTTCAAGCCGGCTGGACGCGTCGGCCGCACAGGTCGCCGGCATCGATCCGGCGCTGATCCGCAGCCTGGAAGCACAGGTTGCCGGCCTGTCCGCTCATCTTTCCAAGCCCAGCACCCCGCTGCCGGAATTCGAGGACATCAGCCCGCGTCTCAACGAAATTGAAAAGTCGCTCGCAGGAACCCGCGATTCCATCCTTGGCGCGGCGCGCGAAGCGGCCGAGAACGCAGTGCAATCGCTGGCCGGTTCGAGCGCCAATACGACCGCGGTTTCCGGCCTCGCCCAGGATTTGAAGACACTTGAAACGCTGACGCGGCGCTCCGACGAGCGCAATTCGAGAACGTTCGAGGCCATCCACGACACGTTGCTCAAGATCGTCGACCGGCTAGGTTCGCTCGAACCCGGCGAGCCGGTCGAGGCGATGAGCGAATTGCTGGATGCGGCACCGGCCGAGCCGAGCAACTGGCGCGGCGCCCGGCGGCCCAAGATGGCTGTCGACGCGCCGTCGATGGATATCGATCAGCCCCTGCCATTGACCGGGGACATGGCCGATCTCGATGGCCGTGCCGCCGCCATCCTGCGCAACGAGCCGAGTGCGCGTGGCGACCTGGGTACGCGTGGCGACCTGGGTATTGGTATCGGCACGCGCACGCCGGCCGAGGCTGCGGCGGCGGCTGCCATGGCCGCGCTCGGTTCGGACACGATCGCCGAGAAAGGCGAACAGGCAGGCGGCCGCAAGTCGTTGTTCGGTGGCCTGGCTCGCGCCTTCAAGGGCAAGAAGGAGGCGGACATGCCGCCACTGGCCGGCTCGGCGCCGAGTGCCCCGATCCCGAGCGTCGATCTCGACGAGCCGCTCGATCCGAAAATGGCCAACCGGCCGCTGGAGCCCGGCTCCGGCGCACCTGACCTCAATGCCATCATGAAGCGCGTGCGTGACGAGCGCGGCCAGCCGGCCAAGCCCAGCGACACCGATGCCGCCAAATCGGATTTCATCGCCGCGGCCCGGCGCGCGGCGCCGGCCGCGGCCGCCGAGGCCGATGCGCTGAAGCGCCAGTCGACGGTGACCGGACCGGTGAAGGCGCTGCGGATCGGCGACCTGCTCAAGGCACGGCGCAAGCCAATCCTGATGGGGACAACCGCGATCCTGCTGGCGCTGGGCGCTCTGCAACTGGGCAAGGCCTTCTTCGCTGATCCGGCCCAGGTGGCGAGCAACGATGTCGCGCCGATCGTCGCCTCGCAGCCGGTGCAGACCGCCTCGCTCGATGCCGCGAGCCAGCCAAAGACGGACGCGCAGCCCGCGGCAGTGGAAAGCGCGCCGGACCATGCCGTCAGACAGGCCGAGCCGTCCGCACCGGCAACCAAGGACGACATGGCCGCGCAAAGCATGATTGCCACGCCGTCAGGCGCCGAGCCGTCGATGGGTGCCGCGCCGACCGCCGAGCCGGTTCCGGCGCCCGTCGCCTTGGCCACATCGGCCGATGCGAACCCAGCGGTGTCCGAGACAACAGCCCCGGCTGCGCCGCCCTCGACCGTTCCGGTCGCCCCGGAAGCTGCCGATACCGACACCGGCATCCAGCCTATGGCGGCAGAGCCGACCATCGCCAAGGACACCACGGGCGCGGTTCCGCCGGTGGACGCTTCGCCGGCGACGACGGCAAAGTTCGACATTCCCGCTGACGCCGGCCCGCCCGCCTTGCGTGATGCCGCCGCCGGCGGCGACGCCAAGGCGCTGTTCGAAATCGGCTCGCGCTATGCCGAGTCGCGCGGCGTCAAGGAAGACATGGCGGCAGCGGCCAAATGGTACGAGAAATCGGCGGAACTCGGCTTCGCGCCGGCCGAATACCGCATCGGAAATTTCTACGAAAAGGGCATCGGCGTCGCGCGCGACATCAAGAAAGCGAAGACCTGGTACCAGCTTGCCGCAGCACAGGGTAACGCCAGCGGCATGCACAATCTGGCCGTCCTGTTCGCCATGGCGGCAGACGGCGTGACCGACAATGAATCGGCCGCGCACTGGTTCCAGGCGGCGGCCGACGTCGGCGTCAAGGACAGCCAGTTCAACCTCGGCATCCTCGCCGCCAAGGGCGTCGGCATGAAGCAGAACCTCGAGGAATCCTACAAATGGTTCGCGCTCGTCGCCAAGACCGGCGACAAGGATGCGGCGGCCAAGCGTGACGAGATCGCCAATGCGCTGCGGCCCGAGCAACTCGAACGCGCCCGCGCCGCGACCGAACTGTGGAAGGCCAAGCCGCTGGATGCGGCGGCCAATTCGGCCGACATTCCCGAATCCTGGCAGGACGGCACACCGCAGACGACAGCCAGCATCGACATGAAGAAAGCCGTCCAGAACATCCAGCGCATTCTCAACAAGAACGGCTACGACGCCGGCGGCGCCGACGGCAAGATGGGCCAGAAGACGAAGACCGCGATCATGGCTTTCCAGACCGACAACAAGATGCCGGCGACCGGCGAAGTCGATGAAAAACTGGTCAAGGCGCTGCTGGCGCGCAAATAACGGCAGAGGCGTCGTTTCCACGACGCCTCTGCCACACATTCGCCTGTTAACTGATTGAGATGTTTTTTGTTTCGGCGGCGTAGCGTGGTTTGACTTCGCAGCACCTCCGGCGCAAGAACGAATTGGCTTGTCGGTCCAAGATGCCCGCAACGGTTGCATTCGCCGACAGGCAGAACTGATCGAGACTGACGGGTGGGCATCTATCTCCCGATCGCGGAAATTTCCGTCAATATCTTCGTCCTGCTGGCCATGGGCGCGGCGGTGGGTTTCCTGTCGGGCATGTTCGGCGTCGGCGGCGGCTTCCTCATCACGCCGCTGTTGATCTTCTACAACATACCCCCGGCGATCGCTGTCGCCACCGGCGCCAACCAGGTCATCGCCTCCTCCGTCTCCGGCGTCCTTTCGCACATGAAGCGGGGTACGCTCGATTTCAAGCTCGGCGGGGTGTTGCTGGCCGGCGGCATTGTCGGCTCCACCGGCGGCATCTACGTCTTCGCCTTCCTGCGCCGCCTCGGCCAGCTCGACCTGTTCATCTCGCTGCTCTACGTCGTGCTGCTCGGCACCGTCGGCGGGCTGATGCTGGTCGAAAGCGTCAATGCGCTGCGCGCCACGCGCAGCGGTGCGGCGCCGGTGCTGAAGAAATCCGGCCAGCACAACTGGATCCACCGCTTGCCGCTGAAGATGCGGTTCAGGGCGTCAAAACTGTTCGTCAGCGTCATCCCCGTACTTGGCCTTGGCGCCGGCATCGGCTTCCTGTCGTCGATCATGGGCGTCGGCGGCGGCTTCATCATGGTGCCGGCACTGATCTATCTGCTGAAAGTGCCGACCAACGTCGTCATCGGCACCTCGCTGTTCCAGATCATCTTCACCTCCGCCTATACGACGCTGGTCCACGCCACCACCAACCAGACGGTCGATGTCGTGCTGGCCTTCCTGCTGATGGCGGGCGGCGTTGCCGGTGCGCAGTACGGCGCCAAGGCAGGCCAGAGGCTGCGCGGCGAGCAGCTCAGGGCCTTGCTGGCGCTGCTGGTGCTGGCGGTGGCGATACGATTGGCGATCGATCTTTTCGTCACCCCGCCCAACCTCTATTCGCTGTCTGCCGCAGGCCTCAACTGATGAAGGCTCGCAACACATTCGCAACCGCCATTCTCCTGACGCTGCTTGCGGCCGCCGTGCCGGCGAAGGCACAGGTCCCGCTGACCGAAGGCATCCAGATCGGTCTCTCCACCGACAACGTCTCGATCACCGCCGGCTTTTCCGGGGCTGACCTGACCATCTTCGGTTCGCTGGAAAACCCGGATCCACTCGTCGCGCGCCAGGGCCGCTACGACGTCATCGTCGTGCTCGAAGGTCCGCCCAAACCGGTGGTGGTGCGCCGCAAGGACAGGGTGCTCGGCGTCTGGGTCAATCTGGACTCCGAGACCTTCGAGAACGTGCCGGTCTCCTATTCGGTGGCGACGACGCGGCCGCTGCAGGACATCACCGAACCCAACAGCTACAAGCAGCTGTCGCTCGGCGCCTCCAATCTCTACATGCAGCCCGCCGATGCCGGCGACAGCCCGGCGACGATCGAGGAGTTCACGGCGGCACTGCGGGAGCGCAAGTCGGCGACCGGCCTCTACAGCGAGAATGTCGGCGGCGTGCAATTTTTGTCGCAGAACCTTTTCCGCGCCACCGTCAGGCTGGCACCGAATGTGCCAGTTGGAACCCATAAAGCCCGCGCGTTCCTGTTCAAGAGCGGCCTGTTCATCAAGGAAAGCTCGGCCCAGCTCGAAATCCGCAAATCCGGTTTCGAGCAGTCGATCTTCCGTGTCGCGCACAATTACTCCTTCCTCTATGGCGTCTTCGCGATATCGCTGGCCATGCTGACCGGCTGGCTCGGAAGGCTGATCTTCCGGCGGGATTAATGCATGTCGCCCAAAAGTGGCCCCGGTTTTGGGAGACGACATGCATCGAACCAAAGACCTGAAGTGCGTCGCGTGAATCCGCTCAAACGCGACGCACTTCAGAACTTTTCCCGAAAAGTGGTTTCCCTTTGCCGAGGCATGCGGTAGACCGCGCTCCCCAGCCAAATGGCAGACACAAACAATTCGGTTCGGCAGAGCAGCCGTCCCCGGACAGCGCGCGATTTCTCATGGCGCCTCTTGGCTCGCCGACGACAAATACAGGAACTTGTCATGCGACCAGCCTTCGGCGGCATCGACTTCGGGACTTCGAACTCCACCGTTGGCGTGGTCCGCAACGGGCAGCCGCGCCTCGTCGTGCTTGAGGACGGCCAGGTCACGCTGCCCAGTGCCGTGTTCTTCAACTTCGAGGACAACCGCACCTGCTTCGGCCGCCACGCCATCGCCAACTACACCGACAGCATCGAAGGCCGGCTGATGCGCTCTCTGAAGAGCGTGCTCGGCAGTTCGCTGGCCCATGAAAAGACCCGCATCAAATCGCGGTCGATCGGCTTCATGGAGATCGTCGGCATGTTCCTCGGCCATCTCAAGAAGAGGCTGGAAGCAGATGCCGGCGATACGGTCGAGACCGTCGTGCTTGGCCGGCCGGTGCAATTCGTCGATGACGATGCCGAGGCCGACGCGAAGGCGCAAAGCGAACTCGAGAACGCCGCGCGTGCCCAGGGCTTCAAGCACATCGCTTTCCAGTTCGAGCCGATCGCGGCGGCGCTCGACTACGAGCAGAAGGTGACGCGCGAGGAACTGGCGCTGATCATCGATATGGGCGGCGGCACGTCGGACTTCTCGATCGTGCGCGTCTCGCCGCAGCGCTCCCGGTCGCTCGACCGCAAGGACGACATCCTGGCCAGCCGCGGCGTCCATATCGGCGGCACGGATTTCGATCGGCAGCTGAGCATCGCCCATGTGATGCCGCAGCTCGGCTATTTGACGCCAACCAAGGACGGCAAGCGCAATCTGCCGGCAAGCTATTTCATCGACCTCGCGACATGGCAGCGCATCAACCTGGTCTACACCGCCAGGGCGATGACGCATCTGCGCCAGATCCGTTACGAGGCCGAGCGCGCCGACCTGGTCGACCGCTTCATCCACATCGTCGAGCACCGCTACGGACATGCGCTGGCGGCTCTTGTCGAGAAGGCCAAGATACAGCTGACCGACAGATCGTCCGCAGATGTCGCGGTGAAGCTGCCGGGTGCGGAGTTCGCCGCCGAAATCACGCGCAACGGGCTGGATGCCACGATTGCCCGGGACATCGAGCGGATCACGGCGACGGTGGCGCAGACCATCCGGGACGCTGAGGTGAAGCCATCCGATATTACCGCGGTGTTCCTGACCGGCGGATCGACCGCGATCCCGCTGGCAAGGCGAGAAATCCTGTCGCTGGTGCCGCAGGCGTCCGTCATCGAGGGCGACATGTTCGGCTCAGTCGGACTTGGCCTGGCGCTGGACGCCCAGCGGAAGTTCGGCTGATCCGGCCTGCCTCACCCATGGTCTGCTGACGTACCCAGATGCGCCTTGAGCGCCATCTGGGCCAGGCTTGCCTGGCGATCGCGATGAGTGATCATGGCGAAGTCGCGTTTCGGCAGTTCGAGCGGCACCGATCTCAGACTGCCTTCGGCCACGGCGCGGGCCACGACAAGCTCCGAAATGATGGTGGCGCCGGCTCCTGCCTCGACCGCCTGGCGGATAGCCTCATTACTCGGCAGCACCAGGAATATCTGGAGGTCGGCGAGCGAAATCCCTTCGTGGCGCGCCAGATCCTCCAGCACCTCGCGCGTACCCGAACCACCCTCGCGGATGATCCAGCGCAGGCCCTTGATGTCAGGGCGGCCGGGCGCGACTTCGGGGATCTCCGGATGCGCGCTGGCAACCACCAGCATCAGCCTGTCGACGTCGACCTTGGTGCGGCGCAGTATGTCGGACTCGGTCCGGCCTTCGACCAGGCCGAGATCGGCCGCGCCATCGAGGACATTGGCCTCGACCTGCCTGGTGTTGCCGATGGAGACGCTCAGCCTGACGGCCGGATAGGCTTCGTGGAAGGAAGCCAGCCGGCGCGGCAGCCAGTAGCTGGCGATGGTCTGGCTGGCGGCGATCGAGAGGCTGCCGGTGACGGTCTGTGAGACATGCTCCAGCACATTGCGCGCGGCGGCGGCCCGCTCGAGCACGGCCTTGGCCTCCGGCAGGAACCGGTGGCCGGTCTGGGCAAGCTCGATGTTGCGGCCGACGCGGTTGAACAGATGGACGCCGTGCTGTTCTTCAAGCGCCCGGATGGCGGCCGATGCGGCCGACTGCGAAATGCCCAGCAGTTCCGCCGCCTTGGTCATATGGCCGCGCTCGGCGACGGCGACGAAAATCCGCAACTGGTCCAGGGTCATGTCTGCATTAAGAACCAATATCGATCGAATTTACAAGAACAACTGATTAGACAGATCGATAGCTTTATTCTAAGTTTTCGAACGAAGTTAGAAAAAATTCGCCGAGAGATCGCAGAGAGCAGAATGGTCGGGCGGTTCAGATCCCTGCTTGCGCATTGGACCCGCGGCATAAGACGGCGGCTGGCCGGCGATCGCTACCACCCGGAAGAGCATTACATGCGCGGCCCCGGACCGAAGACGCGGGCCAAGTCCATGGGTCGTACAGGCGCCACCGGATCATGATGCAGGGACCGCCGCGCGGCGCGAATTCGGCACCATCGCAACGCCCGCTTGCCGACACGCGCGCGCCCGATGAAGGCGACGGCGTCGACACCTCGCCTGATGTTTCCGACAGCATCGCCAAGACGACCTGCTACATGTGCGCCTGCCGCTGCGGCATCGATGTGCACATCAAGGATGGCAAGGTCCGCTACATCAACGGCAACAAGGACCACCCGGTCAATCGCGGCGTGATCTGCGGCAAGGGCAGCTCCGGCATCATGCAGCACTACAGCCCGGCTAGGCTCAAGAAGCCCTTGCTGCGCAGCGGGCCGCGCGGCTCGGGGGAGTTCCGCGAGATCGAGTGGGAGGAGGCGTTTTCGATCGCCACTGAACGGCTCTCGGCCATCCGCCGGACCGACCCCAGGAAACTCGCCTTCTTCACCGGCCGCGATCAATCCCAATCCTTGACCGGCTGGTGGGCGAGCCAGTTCGGCACGCCGAACTTTGCCGCCCATGGCGGCTTCTGCTCGGTCAACATGGCGGCGGGCGGCCTCTACACGATCGGCGGTTCGTTCTGGGAGTTCGGCGAGCCCGACTGGGACAACACCCGGTATTTCATGCTGTTCGGGGTCGCCGAAGACCATGATTCCAACCCGATCAAGATCGGCCTCGGCAAACTCAAGGCGCGCGGCGCCAAGGTCGTCTCGATCAATCCGTGCCGCACCGGCTACAATGCCATTGCAGACGACTGGATCGGCGTTCGGCCCGGCACCGATGGGCTGTTCGTGTTCGCCCTCATCCACGAATTGCTCAAGGCGGGCCGCGTCGATCTCGATTATCTGCTGCGCTACACCAATGCCCATGTTCTCGTCATGCAGGAGCCGGGTGCCGCCGATGACGGGCTGTTCGTGCGCGACGCCGACGGAAATCCCCTGGCGTGGGACAGGGTTGCGAAGACGCCTGTCGGCGCCACCGATGCCAGTGCGAAGCCGGCACTGACGGGCAGCTTCACGATCGGCGGGCGCCACTGCGTCCCGGTGTTCCAGCTCATCGCCGACCGCTACCTCGATGAGAGCTATGCGCCGGACGCGGTCGCCGAGCGCTGCGGCATTGCCGCCGATACGATCCGCAGGATCGCCGCCGAACTTGCGCATGTCGCCTTCGAACAGACGATCGAACTGCCGATCGCCTGGACCGATTGGGCCGGGCGCCGGCACGAGACGATCAAGGGGCGGCCTGTCTCGATGCACGCCATGCGCGGCATCTCGGCCCATTCGAACGGCTTTCACACCTGCCGCGCCATCCATCTCCTCCAGGTGTTGCTGGGCACGGTGGATGTTCCCGGCGGTTTCCGTTTCAAGCCGCCCTACCCCCGCTCCGCTCCGCCCGGTCCCAAGCCAGCCGGCAAGACCGTCAAGCCGATGACGCCGCTTGACGGCATGCCACTCGGTTTCGTCTGTGGGCCGGACGATTTGCTGGTTGATGAGGCCGGCACACCGCTTCGTATCGACAAGGCTTATTCCTGGGACGCGCCGCTGGCCGCGCACGGCCTGATGCACACGGTTATCCGCAATGCCTGGGCCGGCGATCCCTACAAGATCGACACGCTGATGATGTACATGTCGAACATGGCGTGGAATTCCTCGATGAACACCGTCGAGACCATTGCCATGCTGACCGACAGCGACGAAGCGGGCAACTACAAGATCCCCTTCATCATCTATTCCGATGCCTATTATTCCGAGACCGTGCCGTTCGCCGACCTCGTGCTGCCCGACACCACCTATCTCGAGCGCCACGACTGCATCAGCCTGCTCGACCGGCCGATCAGCCATGCCGATGGACCGGGCGACGCCATCCGCCATCCCGTCGTCGAGCCTGACCGCGACGTCCGGCCGTTCCAGTCGGTGCTGATCGAACTTGGCGCCCGGCTCGGCCTGCCCGGTTTCATCAACGGCGACGGCTCGGCCAAGTATGCCGACTACGCCGACTACATCGTCAACCATGAGCGCACATCAGGCATCGGCCCGCTCGCCGGCTGGCGCGGCAAGGACGGGACCTCGACCGGCAGGGGCGAGGCCAATCCCGACCAGTTGCAGCGCTACATCGACAATGGCGGCTTCTGGCACCACGATTTCGCGGATGACCAGCGCTACTACAAGATGGCCAACCGCTCCTATCTCGATTTCGCGGTGCAGATGGGTTTTATCCCGAAAGCCGAACCGATCGTTTTCCAGCTCTATTCCGAGCCGCTGCAGCGCTTCAGGCTCGCCGCGCGTGGGCATGGCTCTGTCTTGCCACCAAAGGGCGATCGCCAGCGCATCGAGACCTACATGGACCCGCTGCCCTTCTGGCACATGCCCTTCGAGGAAGCGGCCGTCGATCTCGAAAAATATCCGCTGCATGCCCTGACGCAGCGGCCGATGCACATGTACCATTCCTGGGGCTCGCAGAATGCGTGGCTGCGGCAGATCACCAGCCAGAACCGGCTGTTCGTGCATCACCGGACGGCAGCCGGCCTTGGCCTTGTCGATGACGACTGGGTGTGGATCGAAAGCATCAACGGCAGGGTGAAGGGGCAGATCAAGCTGATCGACGGGGTCAACGAAAGCACGGTCTGGACCTGGAACGCCATCGGCAAAAGGCGCGGCAGCTGGGGGCTGAAGGACGACGCGGCCGAGAGCAACCGCGGCTTCCTGCTCAACCATATCATCGGCGACCAGACCTCGGCTGACGCTCAGGGCAAACGCTATTCGAACTCCGATCCTGTGACCGGCCAGGCGGCATGGTTCGATTTACGCGTGCGCATCGTCAAATGCGCGGCCGAAGAAGCCGGCTTCACCGAGCCGCAATTCGAGCGTTTCCAGCAGCCACCGCATTTCGAACCCTCACCCGACAGACTGACTTTCGGCGCTGAATTCCGCCGGGCGAGAGAGGCGACCGAATGACCTGTCTGCCAAGCCAAAGCGGCAAGAAACTCGGCCTTGTGATCGACCTCGATACCTGCGTCGGCTGCCAGGCCTGTGTCACCGCCTGCAAGGAATGGAACACCGGCGGCCACATGGCACCGCTGACCGACATCGACCCTTATGGCGGCCATGTCGACGGCGTCTGGTTCAACCGCGTGCACGCTTACGAGCACACGACCGAGATGGGCGGGCGCACCGTCAATTTTCCGCGCTCCTGCCTGCATTGCGAGACGCCGGCCTGCGTCACCGTCTGCCCGACCGGCGCGTCCTACAAGCGGGCCTCGGACGGCATCGTGCTGATCGACGAGGACAAATGCATCGGCTGCAAATTGTGCAGTTGGGCCTGCCCGTATGGCGCGCGCGAATTCGATACTGATGTCGGGGTGATGAAGAAGTGCACGCTGTGCGTCGACCGCATCTACAATGACAATCTGGCCGAAGAGGACCGCGTGCCGGCCTGCGTCGCCGCTTGCCCGACCAGTGCCCGCCATTTCGGCGATCTCGGCGATCCCCTGTCGGCGGTTTCGCAACTGGTGGCGGAGCGTGGCGGCGTCGACCTGATGCCTGAGCTCGGCTATCGCCCGACCAACAAATATTTGCCGCCGCGCGCCCACACCACGCGCGCCGCCTCGGTGGCCGCGCCCGCCCTCGAACCGGTGCGGGCCGAAGGCGGTTTCCTCGGCTGGGTCGACCGCATGCTTTCGAACTGACCCATGCATCCAGCCTTCTCCGTCGTCTTCTTCACCACCGCCACCGGTGCGGGCTATGGCCTGCTCGCGCTGCTGGGCGTGCTCGGAGGCTTCCAGATCATCCCGCCCGATTTCTGGCTGGGCTTCATCGGCATGGGGCTGGCACTCGGCCTGATCGTGGCCGGCCTGTTGTCCTCAACGGGTCATCTCGGCCGCCCCGAACGCGCCTGGCGGGCGTTCTCGCAGTGGCGCAGTTCCTGGCTGTCGCGCGAGGGCGTCGCCTCGGTCATCACCTTCATTCCGGCGGGGCTGTTCGGCATCGGCTGGGTGTTTCTCGGCAAGACAGATGGCTGGGCCGGCATCGCCGGATCTCTGGCCGCCATCGGCGCAATCATTACCGTCTGCACCACCGGCATGATCTATGCGTCGCTGAAGCCGATCGCCCAATGGCATAGCCGCTTCACCCTGCCCGGCTACCTCATCTTTTCGGCGATGACCGGCAGCGTGCTGCTGAACGCGCTTTTGCAGGGGTTTGCTCTCGGCTCGAAAATTCTTCTGGTGGCTTCCGCGCTGCTCACCTTGCTCGGCTGGGGCTGGAAGCTCGCGACCTGGCGCTACAACGACCGGCTGGAAATCTCGACCAACGCCAACACCGCGACCGGGCTGGCTGGCGGCACGGTGCGGTCACTTGAATGGCCGCATACCGAGGAGAACTACCTGCTCAAGGAAATGGGTTTTCGCATCGCGCGCAAGCACAGCGCGCGGCTGCGCCAGATCACGCAGGTTCTGGCTTTCGTGTTGCCCTTGGGGCTGCTCGCCATTGTGTTCGCCCTGCCATGGCCGCTGGCAGCGTTGCTGTCGGTACTTGCTGCTGCAATCCAGTTCGCCGGCATGCTGGTCGAACGTTGGCTGTTCTTCGCCGAAGCGAAGCACACGGTTACGCTCTACTATGGCAGGTAAGGTTTGTTTAGCCCGGCCGCAGCATCGAGCCGGAAATGGCAAAGATGCGTTGGGCGCCCAGCATATAAGCCATCAGCGTGTCCAGCCGGAACAGCCCGGCATAGGCGCGGTCGAGCACGTTGAGCGAGCCGGTATAGGCGCCGAAGGCGGGCATGATCATGCGGCCGCCATCGCCGGCAAAGCAGCGGCGCCGCACCGAGCGGCCCTGCTGGACTATGCGGGCGCAGGGATGCAGATGGCCCGCTATTTCGCCTTCGACACGCTGCTTCGACGGCTCATGCCGGAACAGCAGCGAGCCTATAGCAAGTTCACGCACCGTTTCGCCGGGCAGATCGGCTGGCGCTTCCGGGTCGTGATTGCCGGTGACCCAGAACCATTGCCGGCCTGATATCAGCGCTTCCAGCCGCTCGCGGAAACTTGCGTGCATACGTTGGGCGCCGCCGCCATCGTGAAAGCTGTCGCCCAGGCTGATGACGATCGAAGGCTGGTAGTCTGATATCACCGCCTGAAGCCGCAGCAAGGTCGCACCGGTGTCGTAGGGCGGGATCAACGTGCCGCGCCGTGCCAGCGACGAACCCTTTTCCAGATGCAGATCGGACACGGCCAGAAGCCGCAGATCCGGAAAATAGAGCACGCCGCGCGGGTCGCAGACAGCGCGCTCGCCGGCGATGCCGACGAGATCGGCCTCGGCGATCAGCGATATGCGCGCCAGCGAAAATTTCATTCCACACTCATTCCCGGCCCCATGGCCTCCTCGACCAATGTCGCCGCATCCATCAAAAGCGTTTCATCGGCTTCGCCATGGACCGGCATCTTGCCGATCTCGAGCATGATCGGCACGGCGAGCGGCGATATCTGTTCGAGTGCCTTATGCACGATTCGACCCTGGATGCGCGAGAGCATGTCGGCAAGTCTGCTGACATCGAGCAGACCGGTCGCTGCGTCGGCGCGTGTTGCCTGCAGCAGAATGTGGTCCGGTTCATGGCTGCGCAGCACATCGTAGATCAGGTCGGTCGAGACCGTGACCTGGCGGCCGCTCTTTTCCTGGCCGGGGTGGCGTTTCTCGATCAATCCCGAAATCAGTGCACAATTGCGGAAAGTGCGCTTGAGAAGCCAGCTGTCGGCCAGCCAGGCTTCGAGGTCATCGCCCAGCATATCCTGGTCGAAAAGCGCGCCAAGCGAAGGCTTCCTGGCTTTGAACATCGCGCCCATGTCGCCCAATGACCATATCGCCAGCGCATAATCGGTGGCGACAAAGCCGAGCGGCCTGGCTCCTGCCCTGTCGAGACGGCGGGTGAGGAGCATGCCGAGCGTCTGGTGCGCCAGCCTGCCCTCGAACGGATAAGCCACCAGATAATGGCGGTTGCCTCGTGGAAAAGTCTCGATCAGCAGGTCATCGCGTTTGGGCAGCACCGATTTGTCGGCCTGGAATCGCAGCCAGTCGGCGACCTGCTCGGGCAGCTTCTTCCATCGCTGCGAGTCGTCCAGCATGATGCGGACCTGTTCGGCGAGATAGGTCGAAAGCGGGAACTTGCCGCCGCCATAGTAAGGCACCTTGGCATCGCTGCCGGGCGCGTTCGACACGAAGCATTCATTCTCGCGGATGCCTTCGAAGCGCAGAACCTTGCCGGCGAACATGAAGGTGTCGCCATGCGTCAACGTTTCGAGGAAGGCCTCCTCGATCTTGCCGAGAACCCGGCCGCCGCGCGAAGCCGCACCTTTGCCGCCGGCCTTGATATAGCGCACATTCAGCGCCGGAACCTCGATGATGGTGCCGACATTCAGCCTGTATTGCTGGGCGACGCGCGGATTGGACACCCGCCAGAATCCATCCTTGTTCAGGCGTATGCGGGCGTAGCGCTCGTAATTCTTGAGCGCATAGCCGCCGGTGGCGACAAAATCGATGACGCGGTCGAAAGTCGGCCGGTCGAGGCTGACATAGGGTGCTGCCGTTCGCACTTCCTCGAACAGATCATCGGCACGGAACGGCGCGCCGCAGGCGCAGCCGAGTACATGTTGCGCCAGCACGTCGAGACCGCCATCGATCAAGGGAGGCGTGTCCTGCGCGCCGAGATAGTTGGCGTCGAGGGCGGCCCGGCATTCCAGCACCTCAAAGCGGTTGGCCGGGATGAGGATCGCCTTGGACGGCTCGTCCATGCGGTGGTTGGCGCGGCCGATGCGTTGCGCCAGCCGGCTCGCCCCCTTCGGCGCACCGACATGCACAACCAGATCGACATCGCCCCAGTCGATGCCGAGGTCGAGCGTCGAGGTGGCGACGATGGCGCGCAGTGCGTTTTCCCCCATCGCCTTTTCGACGCGCCGACGCTGGGCGACGTCGAGCGAACCGTGATGCAGCGCGATCGGCAACGTATCCTCGTTGACCCGCCACAATTCCTGGAACAGCAGCTCCGCCTGGCTGCGCGTGTTGACGAACAACAGGGTCGTCTTGTGGCGCTTGATCTCGCGATAGATTTCCGGCGTGGCGTAGCGCGCCGAATGTCCCGCCCATGGCACCCGCTCTTCGGAATCGAGGATGGAAATCTCCGGTTTCGCGCCCCCGGTGACGACGATCAGTTCCGCCATGTCATGGCCTGTCGAACCCTTGGGCGGATTCTGGCTGACCAGCCAGCGCCGCAACTCGTCCGGCTCGGCCACCGTCGCCGACAGCCCGATGGTTTGCAGACCAGGGACAAAGCTGCGCAACCGCGCCAGACCGAGCGCCAGCAGATGTCCGCGTTTCGACGTCACCAGCGAGTGCAGTTCGTCGAGCACGACGTAGCGCAGATCTTCGAAGAAACGTTTTGCATCGCCTGCCGCTATCAGCAGCGCCAGTTGCTCGGGCGTGGTCAGCAGGATGTCGGGCGGCACCAGCTTCTGGCGCTGGCGCTTGTGCGCCGGCGTGTCGCCGGTGCGCGTTTCGATGGTGACGGGCAGGCCGATCTCTTCCACCGGCTTGCCGAGATTGCGCTCAATATCGACGGCAAGCGCCTTCAGCGGTGAGATGTAGAGCGTGTGGATACCGCGACGCGCCTGGCCCGGCTTTCTCTTGGGCCGGTTGGCCAGTTCGGTCAGCGAAGGCAGGAACCCGGCCAGCGTCTTGCCGGCACCGGTCGGCGCAATCAGCAGGACTGATTGCCCGGCCTGGGCTTTCGCCAGAAGTTCGATCTGATGGGCGCGCGGCGACCAGCCTTTCTCGCCAAACCATCTGATGAATGGTTCGGGCAGGGCCACGGCGGCATTCTGTTCGGCAAGGCGCGGCTGCTCTGTCACCTGCCAGAGGTAGCGCGACGGCAGTCAATCGCCAAGAAGAATCGGAACAAAAGGGGATCGTTCTTCCCTAAGGCCGCCGAAACCCTGTCGGGCTGCCATAGAGATAGCCGATGCGCGCGACGGCGTCTTTCAGTCTCTCGTGCGACACCAGCATGGTGTGGCCGTTGGCGTGGATCATCGTGTCGGCATCGGTCATGACGGCGACATGGCCCTTCCAGAACACCAGATCGCCACGTCGCAACCCGGACAAATCAGGTGCCGGTTCCAGCGGCTCGCCAAGTGTCGCCGCCTGCATATCGGAATCGCGCAGCACGTCTCTGCCGGCCATGCGCATCGCCAGTTGCACCAGCCCCGAACAGTCGATGCCGAAACCGGAAGTACCGCCCCAGAGATAAGGTGTTCCTAGAAACGCCTCGGCAACCGCGACATAGTCGGAGGCAGCTTCACTGAGCGGCCGCAGGTGACCTGCGATCAGCGCCTCGCCGGAAGGCAGGACCGCATAGTGCGTACCGCGCGTCTCGGCGGCCTCCGTCACTGTCACCGTCGATCCCATCGACAATTGTCCGGCGATCGGAAAGCGCAGATCCGGCCCGGGGTAAAGGAAGGTGCGCGGCACGCAGACGATGTGAGTGGCCGCGTGATCCCGGCCCCCGAGCATCGTGTCGGCGACATAGCCGACATAGCCGTCGCGTTCGGCCTGGACCCAGGCCCAGCCTTCAGCGACATCGAAGACCAGAACATCGTCGCCGAACAGCGCTTGCGTGTTGACGCCGGCAGCAGGCCGCGGCGCCTTGCGCATATCGGCCACTGACGCGATGACCCGCGCCGGCCGGCCGGCGACGAAGCGGTCGGCGGCGACCTCGCCCTTCAGCCTTGCATCGGCGAGGTCGGAACGAAAAGCGTGAAGGCGGGCATCCCTGGCAGTCAAATCGAGCACCTATGCTGAAAAGGTAATCCGCTCACATCGGCAGTTCGAGCGCCTTGGCGATGATACCATCGCCGAAGCGCTCGACAAAGAGCGCGCCCTCGACCGTGCGCCTGATCAGAACATTGCGCTTGTCGAGTTCGTCGCGATGGCGCGAGACGAGTTTCAAAGCGCCCATCGTGTCGAGCGCGCGGGTGATCACGGGCTTGGTGACATTGAGGCGCGCGGCGAGCCCGCGCACGGTGTGCGGCGGCGGGTCGAGATAGATGGTGAACAGGATTGCCGTCTGGCGCATGGTCAGATCGGGCGCGTCGTCGCGCACCTGCGACAGCATCACCTGCTGCCACAGTCGCAAGGCCTGGCTCGGGCGCATCGCAATCGACATCGCGCCAGCATGACGGCAAATTGTTTCGGTTCCGTTTCAGTCAAAGCGATTGCCGTCTCTCGCCTGCAACCGTCAGCCGTAGCGTTTCGCGATGATCCGCTCCAGCGCGCGGATGCCTTGTGCCTCACCGCCGGCGGGGCCATGCGGACGGTCAGCCGGGTTCCAGGCGAAGATGTCGAAATGCGCCCAGCCCGCGGTTTTTTCGACGAAGCGCTTGAGGAACAGCGCCGCGGTGATCGAGCCGGCGAAACCATCCGGGGTGACATTGTTGATGTCGGCGATCTTCGACGACAGTTTTGCATCGTAGGGCTGCCACAGCGGCATGCGCCACAGCGGATCCTCGACCGCGACGGAAGCCGCCGCAAGATCGGATGCCAGCATTTCGTCGCCGGTGTAGAACGGCGGCAGATCGGGGCCGAGCGCGACACGGGCAGCCCCGGTCAGCGTCGCCATGTCGACCAGAAGCTGCGGCTCCTCCTCGTCGGCCAGCGCCAGCGCATCGGCCAGCACCAGCCGTCCCTCGGCATCCGTGTTGCCGATCTCGACAGTGATGCCCTTGCGGCTCACCAGCACGTCGCCAGGCCGGAAGGCGTTGCCGGCAATCGAATTTTCGACCGCGGGAATGAGCACGCGCAGCCGCACATTCAGCCCGGCAGCCATGATCATCGAGGCAAGGCCAAGGACATTGGCGGCACCGCCCATGTCCTTTTTCATCAGCAGCATGCCGGACGATGGCTTGATGTCGAGACCGCCCGTGTCGAAGCAGACGCCCTTGCCGACCAGCGTTACCTTCGGCGCCCCTTGCTGCCCCCACTGCATATCGATAAGGCGCGGCGCGCCGGCCGACGCACGGCCGACAGCATGGATCATCGGGAAATTCCGGTCGAGGAGATCGTCACCCTTGACCACCGAGACTTCGGCCTTGTGCCTGGCAGCCAGGGTCCGCACCGCCTCCTCCAAATCTTCCGGGCCCATATCGCTGGTCGGCGTGTTGACCAGATCGCGTGTCAGGAAGACGCCATCGGCAATGCGGCGAACGCGCCCGGCATCGACGCCTGCCGGCAGGCCGAAGCGTAGCGCCCTGCCTGACTTCTTGCCGTAACGGGTGAAGACATAGCCGCCGAGCACCAGTGCGGTGGCCGCGAGTTCGGGCTCGACCGGCGCCGAGGCGAAATGCCAGTCGCCTTCCGGCAAGGCCTTCGACAGTGCGCCGAGGGCGAGCGCGCCTTCGCCATCGCCGACGCCGAACAAGGCGCCGCCGAGCGCCCCGTTTTCGCTGGGCACGACCAGCGTCCTGCCTGCCTCGCCGGAAAAGCCGTTGGCCCTGGCCCAGGCGACAGCGGCCGGCGCAAGGCCGGCCGCGTCCAGACCGTCCCTGGCGACCAGATGGACCGGCAGCGCGCCCGGCAATGTCTTCCCGACGAGTTCGACAGGCATGCGATGTTCTCCGTGTGAGTCGCCGTTCTTAACCGTCCGTTAGGGTTAACAGAATATTTCTGCGGGAGGGAAGACGGCCACGCAATGGCCGCGCATGAATGGAGGCTTAGGGTGCCATGCCGACCAACCGCAGGATGAATGCCAGGGGAAAACGGCTCATCACCACGGCTCTTGTGCTGGCGCTGACGGCGGGCGTCGCCGGTTGCGGAACCGACAAGCTCTCCACCGGCTCTATCGCACGCACCAGCGGCAAACCGCTGGAAAGCATGTCGGCCGGCGAACTGCACAATGCCACCGGCGCACTTGGCCAATCCTACGCGAAGAACCCCAACGACAAGCGGATAGCGACGAACTATGCGGCGGCATTGCAGATGGATGGCGACGCCGATCAGTCGCTGGCCGTGATGCGCAAGCTCGCCATCGCTTTGCCCAAGGATCGTGACGTGCTTGCCTCCTATGGCAAGGCGCTGGCCGCCAATGGCCAGTTCGAGGCGGCGCTCGACGCCGTGCGCCGCGCTCAGACACCGGAATATCCCGACTGGAAGCTGGTGTCGGCCGAAGCGGCCATTCTCGACCAGACCGGTCAGAAGGACGATGCGCGCAGGCTTTACCGCAAGGCGCTCGACCTCAAGCCGAACGAGCCTTCCGTGCTCTCCAATCTTGGCATGTCGTATGTGCTGGAAGGTGACCTGCGCACCGCCGAAACCTACATGCGCTCGGCCGCGCAACAGCCGAACGCGGACAGCCGCGTCCGCCAGAACCTGGCACTGGTCGTCGGCCTGCAAGGCCGGTTCGACGAGGCCGAGAAGATCGCCTCGCAGGAGCTCTCGCCCGAACAGGCGCAGGCAAACGTCGCCTATCTCAGGCAGATGTTGGCCCAGCAGAATGCCTGGAGCCAGCTCAAGGACCAGGACAAGCCGAAATCCGCGACCAACTGAGACCACAATCCCGATGCCCAACGAAGAAGCCGCGCTGCATGCGCGGCTTCTTCGTTTGAGGGAATGCAGGAATTTACCTCGCCGCTACTGGGCGTTTGTTGCCGGCGCCGCATGATCGCCGAAGATACCGCGTTGGCTGACCTGAATGCCGGCGGGACCCAAAATGATGGCGAAGAGCACCGGCAGGAAAAACAGGATCATCGGCACGGTAAGTTTTGGCGGCAGGGCGGCCGCCTTCTTCTCGGCCGCATTCATGCGCATGTCGCGGCTTTCGGCGGCAAGCACGCGCAGTGCATGCGCCACCGGCGTGCCGTAACGCTCGGCCTGGACGAGCGCCTGCGACACCGACTTGACCGAATCCAGGCCGGTGCGGCTTGCCAGGTTCTCGTAGGCCTGCTTGCGCTCCGGCAGATAGGAAAGCTCGGCGTTGGTGAGGATGAATTCTTCCGCCAGCGCCACCGATTGCGCACCGATCTCGTCGGCGACCTTGCGCAGTGCCGCTTCCACCGACATGCCCGATTCGACGCAGATCAGCATCAGATCGAGCCCATCCGGCCATGCCATCTGGATCGACTGCTTGCGCTTGGTGGCGCGGTTGTTGACGTAGATGACCGGTGCGTAGAAGCCGCCGTAAGCAACGAGGACGCAGACGAACAGCCTGATGACCAGTGGCTTGTCGGGCAGCCCTCCGAGCACGAAGATGTAGATTGCGGCCAGCGCGAAACCGACAAAAGGAAGCACGAGACGGAAGAAAAGGAACCGCGTCAGCGGATTCTGTCCACGAAAACCGGCCACCTTGAGTTTCTGCAATGTGCTCTCATCGGCGAGCGCGCGTCTCAGATCCAGCCGGTCGACAATGTTGCGCATGCCGATCGACTGTTCCTCGCGCAAGCCCTTGCGACGGCGGTCGGCCTCGACCGCAAGCCGGGCGCGCTGTTGCGCACGCAGTTCGTCGCGTTCCAGCGCAACGGATTTCATGCGTGACTTGAGCTGGTTTCCGCCAAACGCCGGCAGCAAGGTGAGGACGGTCGCAAACACCGCTATCGCGACCAGCATCGCGATCAGGAAGCTCGGATCCGTCAGGGTCTTGATGACTTGCTCGGTCATGCCAGCATCCTAGACTTCGAAGTTCATCATCTTGCGCATCACCAGGATGCCGATCGACATCCAGACCGCAGAGCAACCAAGGATCAGGTTTCCGACGCTGGTGTTGAAGAGCGGCATCAGGTAGGCCGGGCTCGACAGGTAGACGAGAAAGGCGACGATGAAGGGCAGCGCACCGATGATCGCGGCGGACGCCTTCGCTTCCATCGACAGCGCCGCGACCTTGGCTTTCATCTTCTTGCGATCGCGAAGCACGCGCGAAAGATTGCCCAGCGCCTCGGAGAGATTGCCGCCGGCCTGCGATTGAATCTGGATAACGATGCCGAAGAAGCTTGCCTCGGTGCAAGGCATGGTTTCGGGCATGCGCAAGGTCGCGTCGGGGATAGAGAGGCCCATCTGCTGTGAATCGACGATGCGGCGAAACTCGGTCTTCACGGGTTCGGGCGATTCGTTGGCGATCAAGCGCACGGCGTCGTTCAGCGGCAGGCCGGATTTGACCGCGCGCACGATGATGTCGAGCGCGTTTGGAAATTCGTTGAGGAATGCCTTGACCCGGCGGGCGCGACGAAACGTGACGAACCAGCGCGGCAGGCCCAGCCCCCCGGCCAACAGCACGCCCGGCAAGGCGATCAGCGGGGCTCCGGCCACAAAGGCGACCATCGTCAAAACGATGCCGCATATTGCGGAATATATATAGAAACGCTCGATGGTGGTCTTGAGGCCGGCCTGACGAAGCTGGGCTTTCAGCGGCGGTTTCTTGACGCGGCTGTCCTTGGTTTTCTGCTTGGCGTCGAGTTCGTTGAGAGAATCCTGAACCGATTTGCGCCGCTTGGTGGCTTCCGCCACGCGGTCGCGCGAGGCCTTGACGACGGAGCGATCCGTCTCGGCGGTCCTGATCGTTTCGAGCCGCTTGCCGGCCTGTTTCTCGTTGCTGATCCGGGTGAACAGAAATGCATAGGCGACGGCGCCGGCGCTGAAGCCGGCGAGCACGACAAACGCCAGTACTGTGCCGTCAATTCCAAACATTGGCCCGAACCCTTACACCCCAGCATACGTCAGTCAGCGCGTTTCTCCATCGCCTCGAGCGCAATGGCGAGACGCTGCTCCTCGCCGTAATAGCGTGCACGCTCCCAGAAATGCGGACGGCCGATGCCGGTCGATACGTGCTCACCCAGCAGCCGGCCGTTGGCGTCCTCGCCCTTGATGTTGTAGAGGACGATGTCCTGCGTGATGATGACGTCGCCTTCCATCCCGATCACCTCGGTGATGTGGGTGATGCGGCGCGATCCGTCGCGCAAGCGCGCCGCCTGGATGATCACGTCGATGGAGCCGACGACGATTTCGCGCACTGTCTTTTGCGGCAGCGAATAACCGCCCATGGCAATCATGGATTCGATACGGTTCAGGCATTCGCGCGGGCTGTTCGAGTGGATCGTGCCCATCGAGCCGTCATGGCCGGTGTTCATCGCCTGCAGCAGATCGAACACTTCGGGTCCACGCACTTCGCCGACGATGATGCGCTCGGGCCGCATGCGCAGACAGTTCTTGACCAGGTCACGCATCGTCACCTCACCCTCGCCCTCCAGATTGGGCGGGCGGGTTTCGAGGCGTACCACATGCGGCTGCTGCAATTGCAGCTCGGCCGAGTCTTCGCAGGTGATGACGCGCTCCTCGCGGTCGATATAGTTGGTCAAGCAATTGAGCAGCGTCGTCTTGCCCGAACCGGTGCCGCCCGAGATCACGATGTTGCAGCGAACACGGCTGATGATCTTGAGGACTTCGGCGCCCTGCGGCGAGATGGCGCCGAACTTGACCAATTGATCGAGCGTCAGCTTGTCCTTCTTGAATTTGCGGATGGTGAGCGTGGCGCCATCGATGGAGAGTGGCGGCGCGATGACGTTGACGCGGGAGCCGTCGGGAAGGCGCGCGTCGCAGATCGGGCTGGATTCGTCGACGCGGCGGCCAACCTGGCTGACGATGCGCTGGCAGATGTTGAGGAGCTGCTGGTTGTCACGAAAGCGGATGCCGGTCTGTTCGACCTTGCCGTTGACTTCGATGTAGACGTTCCTGGAGCCGTTGACCATGATGTCTGCGATGTCGTCGCGGGCGAGCAGCGGCTCGAGCGGCCCATAACCGAGCACGTCGTTGCAGATGTCCTCGAGCAGCTCTTCCTGCTCGGCGATCGTCATTGCGAAGTTCTTGATCGCGATGATGTCGTTGACGATATCGCGGATTTCCTCGCGCGCGCTTTCAGGATCAAGCTTGGAAAGCTGCGACAGATCGATGGTGTCGATGAGCGCGGAGAAGACCTGGCTCTTGGTATCGTAATAAGTTTCGCTCTTTTCGCGCTGTGCCCGCTTCGGCTCAGGCGCCAATGGCGGTGCCTCGACCGCACGGCGCGCCGGCGGTGCGACAGGCGCGCTTGGCGCCGCCGCGGGCCGGGTCAGAACCGCCGTGTCCATGGAACCTGCAGCCGGCGGCGCAACGGGCGCCGGTGCTGGCTGGCGAAATTCCGGCGTGAACCGGTTGCCGTCGTCGCTGCCTCTTTTACCAAACATGATCGACTACCGATTCCACTGCTGAAGCGTCACTTCTTGTTGCGCGAGAGCTTGCCGAGCAGGCTGCCGAGCCCGGCCTTCTTCTTGATCTTGATTTCGCTGCGCCCGGTCAGCACATGCGCCATTTCGTTGATCATCGCGACGACCGGGTTCTTGGCATCCATTTCGCCAAGCATGCGTCCGTTGTTGGCGGCATTGCCGAACAGCAACGGATCAAAAGCAATGACCGACATTGGCGACAAGCCGAGCGGCTCGGCGAAGTCGGACGGCGAAATCTCCGGGCGCTTCGGCACGCCGGCCTGGTTGATGATCAGCTTGGGCGGCGGATCATTGGGACGAAGCCGCTTGAGCATATCGACGAGGTTCTTGGTGTTGCGCAGATTGGCAAGTTCCGGTGTCGCGGTGATGACGATCTCGTCGGCCTTGACCAGGGTGTTCTTGGTCCAGCCCGTCCAGGCATGGGGGACGTCTAGCACCAGAAGCGGCACGCTGCGCTGGGCGGTGTCGATGAGCTGAACGAAGGCCTCGGGATCGAAATCATAGACCCGTTCGAGCGTCGAAGGTGCTGCCAGCAGCGACAGATGCTCGGCGCACTGGGTCAGCAGCCGGTCGAGATAGACTTCATCGATGCGTTCCGGTGAAAACACCGCCTCGGCGATGCCTTGCGCCGGATCCTGGTCGAAATTCATGTTGGCGGTGCCGAAAGCCAGATCGAGATCGGCGACGACCACTTCGGATTTGAACAGGGAGGACATCGCCCAAGCCACATTGTGGGCGATCGTCGAGGAGCCGACACCGCCCTTGGCGCCGACGAAGGCGATCGAGCGGCCGAGCGGCTCGGCTTCCGGATCGATAAAAATCGACGACACCACGCTGACGATGTCGGCCATCGAGACCGGCGCGATCACATATTCGGAAATGCCGTTGCGGATGAGCTCGCGGTAAAGGCCGACATCATTGTAGTGGCCGATCACCACCACCTTCGACGTCGGATCGCAATATTCCGAAAGCTGGGCGAGTTGTTCCAGCAATTGCTTGGGCTCGCTGCGCGATTCCAGCAGGATCAGGTTGGGCGTCGGCGCCGATTGGTAGAATTCGATGGCGGTGGGGACGCCGCCCATATGGACCTTGAGATGCGCCTTCGTCATGCGGCGGTCCTCGCCGGCGCGCTCGACCGGGTTGGCGACACCCTCGGTCTCGCAGAATGCCTGGATCGAGATGCGCGGGATCGGCCGCAACGCCTGCATCGCGGCGATGTCCTGCTGCGAGGTATCGCTGCCATCCACCGGGGCGTCGTAGGCAAGGTTGCTCATCGTCATGCTCTTTCCCGTGGCCTGTTCTATCCGAGACTGGCGGCTTAGTAGTCTACTTCCGAATTGCCCAGGAACTCATCCGAAAGGCCTCTTGCACGGTAGACATCGATCACCGCGCCGCGATTTTCAGCATCGATTGTGGACGGCTTGCGCGGGCCGAGCAGATCGGCCGGGTTGGCCATCTGGGCGGCAAGATTGTTCTGATAGGAGCAGCCGAAGTCGGCATAGTGCTTATTCTCCGACGTATCGACGAGGTCGGCTGGCCAGCGTCCGCATTTGTCGGTCTGCGCCCTCACCGCAACATAAGCGACGCGGACCGGCGAGGATATCTCGCTCGAGGCGGCCTGGTAAGAGGTGACGACAAGCCGGTTGCGCTTGACGCCGCTGGCGATCGCGAGCCGGGCGAAATCACGGGCCGCCGCGGTCGCGGCGACCTCGTTGGCCGATCCGCTCGGGACCTGGATCGTCAGCGTCGGGGCGGCACTTCTGTCATAGCCATCGAGGAAGCCAAGAAGTGTATCGCGCTGAGAGCCGGTCATGCCGCGGTCACCGGCACCAACCGGGAGGTCGATCTTTTGATTCTTCTCGGCGATCACGATCGGATGGTTGGTGCGGTAATCGTCCGGAATGGCGCCGACCGTGATGCTGTCGCGCTGGGCGCAGCCGGCCAGCAGAGCCGCCACCGCAACCGCCAGGACAGGAACGGCTCCCCGGCAGACCCGCGAGCGGCCAAAGCGCATCGCTGCCGCGATGGTGCTTGCCTTCAATGCTGACTGAGACATGTCCGCTTCCCCGCTCACTTGTAGATGAAGCCGACAACGCCGTGGTAGCGGCCGTTGGGCTTGTCTGTCTGCATGGTGCCGTAGACGCGATTGACGCGGCCAAGGAACATGCCGGCGCCATCGCTGGCGGCGTTGAAATTGTCGTCCGGCTTGGCAAGGTCGTTGCGTGCTACCGGCTTCACCAGATAGGGCGTGATGATGATCACGAGCTCGGTCTCGTTGCGCACGAAGTCCCTGCTGCGGAAGAGCGCGCCGAGCACCGGTATCTTTGTCAGTCCGGGCAACCCATTGACGGCTTGCCTGACATCGTCGCGAACCAGGCCGGCGATCATCATGGAGCCGCCTGAGGGCAGTTCCACCGTCGTATCGGCAAGACGCTTGCGCAGCGACAGGGCATTCATTCCGGGACTGGTCACGCCCGAGGAGAGCGATACGGATCCCTCGGTTGTCGGCTCGGAAACCGACGTCCTGACCTTCAGGCTTATGCGGCCGGGAGACAACACCACCGGCTGGAATTCCAGGCCGATGCCGTACTCGATCTTGTCGAGGGTGTAGGTTTTCAGGCCAGTCTGGTTGTCGGAGGATACGTTCTGGGAGACGCTGCTCACCATATTGTATTCACCGCCGACCTTGAAGGTCGCCTTCTCGCCTGATACGGCGGTCAGGGTCGGCTCGGCCAAGGTCTTCATGACCCCGGACTGCTCCATGGCGTTGATATAGGCCTGCAGCCCCGACGCGCCGATCTGGAAGCCCGAATTCGACAGCTGCTTGCCAAGGCCGGTGAAGTTGTCGCTGATCGAGCCGTAGCTGATGCCGTTGCTGCCACCGCTGCCGACCATGTTGACGCCAAGTTGCTTCATCACCGAACGGCTGACTTCGGCGACCGTGACCTTCAGCGTGACCTGGTCGTCGCCAATGATCTGCAGCAGGTTGACGATCTTGCTGGTGCGGCGCTCCTGGTCCGGGTTGTTGATGTCGACACCGCTCTGGGCCGAACCGCCGGCCGCCGTCTGCGAATATTGTCCCGTCGTCGCTTCACCACCCGAAACGAAGATCGTCGCCAGGTCGACCGCGCGTTTTGCGTCCAGCGGCGTGTCGACCGTTCCGGTCAGGACGACGTTGTCGTTGAGCAGTTCCACCTTGATGGTGGACGTCGGCAGGAAGCGCCTGATATAATCCTCAAGGCCGGCAACATCGCGTTCGACAGCCAGGTCCAGGCTGACGATCTGCTCGCCATTCGGGCCGAAGACAAAAATGTTCGTCTCGCCGACCGCCTTGCCGAACAGATAGATGCGCCGCGCGGTGCGGGTCACCGCATCGGCAACTGCCGGGTTGGCAACGAGAATGTCGTAGGCATCGCTCGGCAGGTCGATGACCACAGACTTGTTGAGGCCGAGCTTGACGCGCTGGGTGGCCGTCGATGCCGTGACCTGCGCGTTCTTTGCCTCGACGACGCTGCCTTGCAAATTCGATCCGACGAGCAGCAGGCCGAACGCCGCGGCTACAATTGCCGGCAGTTTACCGCTTAGCCTCATTTCCTTGCTCCCACTTCGGAAACTTCGCCCGACTTGATCAGCCTCACCGTTCCCCTGCGGCCATTGCCGGAAACGAGATAGTCGGCCTCACCCAGATTCTTTTCCTGCGTGTCCGCGACTGCCCGCAGCGCCAGGGTCAGGCGATCCGCCATCTGTTGGGCGACGGTGATGATCTCCGCCTGCTTGGGCGTCAGTTCCAGCGTTGCAGTCTGACCTACCCTGGTCTTCTTGCCTTCCTCGTCCTCCTGAATGGTCTGGTCGATGGCCAGGACGCGGATGTTCTTGAGGATGGTCTCGGTGTTGAAGCCGGCGGCGCCGCTGGCGGCATCGGCCCTGCGGGTCATGATGACGTCGACGAAATCGTTGGGAAGAATGAAGCCGCCGGCCGACGTATCGGCCGAGATGGCCGTGGCGACCGCCCGCATGCCGGAAGGCAGGATCGACGACATGAAGCTCTGCCCCTCGCCGATCAGCTTGGACCGCCGCAGCGGTTCTCCGGCATACATCGCCACACGGGCAACGGAACTCTTCAGCTTGTCCAGTGCCTCGGGCTCGGCGGTGCGGGTGATGAAATTCGCGTTGACGCCGTCGGCGGGCCAGGATTGCCAGGCGATGTTGTTTTGGATCGGGCTGCCCATCGGAACGTCGCCTGAAAGCACAAGCACATCCTGGAGTGCCACTGCCGGGGCCTGGGGACCGGAATCGACGACGACCTGGGGCGGCGGTGCCACCATGTTCTTCGCGACATAGCCAGCGCCACCCGCCGCGGCCACCGCCACGCTCAGAATTATCAATCGCGATGCTGGCATTTGTCCGAACCCTTGCCCTGGCAAACCACGTAGCCAAGCCGGACTTTGCAGCGGCAATCGTCAAAACAAGGTTAATGTAATGCTTACGATCGTGATTAATTTAAGGTTTACATAAATTAGCCGGAATGTGGTCTGGACGGCCAAAATGGCCGGGCCGGCCCTGTTGAGAACGGGGTTTCGGCAATGCTGACAGACAATAAAAATAAGATCGTGCTCAAGCCGCCAGCCTGGCAAGCGCCCATACCATCAAAGGCGAATCCGGATAGGTCAGCAACCCGCCAAGGCCGAGCGCGACGCCATAGGGGACACCTTTTGCCTCGTCGGCGAAATGGCGCAGAAACGGATTTTGGCCGGTAACGGCCGCAAGCAGCGACTTCCGGTAGAGGATGATGGCGAGCGTCAGCAGGCCGCCGATGATTGTCGAGGCGACAAAATATTCGACGAGATTGATATTGAGGCCCATCCACATCGCGCTGGCGGCCAGAAGCTTGGCGTCGCCGCCGCCCATGCCGCCCATTGCAAACAGGCCGAACGTCACAGCCAGGACCAGGGCGCCGGCGGCGAAATGTCCGCCATAGACCGCCCAGTCCATACCCGTCAGCGGCGCGACCAGCGCGAAAACGACGACGAGCAGCACCGGCACGCGATTGGCGATCGTCATCGACAGCATGTCGGAGATCGCGGCAAACAGCATGCAGAACGGAAAGACGACGAAGATCAGGGCTTCAAGCATCGGCGCTATGCCTATTGTCCGATTTCACGGGGCTCAATCTAAGTATGTTCGATTAACGATTGATGAGGCCAGGAACGAAAAGACGACCTATACTGGCGGCGGCATAGAAAAAGGGCCACCACGTGGCGGCCCTTTTCCAGAACGCAATCCAAATGCTCGGCGATAAGGCCGATCAGCTGCCGCTCGGCGTGCCGTTCAAGGTGGTTCCGATGTTGGTGAACTTAGCATTGAGCGCATTGCCGAGCGTGCCGGCGCCAGTGATGATGGCGAGCGCGATGAGAGCGGCGATCAGACCATATTCGATAGCGGTCGCGCCGGATTCGTCCTTCACAAAACGTGCGATGAGATTAGACATTCGAGAGCTCCTACTCCACGTGTTACAGCACTTCCGTCAACTTCTGTGATGGTTGATCGGATGCTGCCAATCTAGGGAGAAGCTCTTTCGATCGGCTTAAGAAACAGCCTTACCGATTCCTTTCCCGGTTCGAACATATTGCGTGGTTAACCTGGGGCTAATATACCACTGAGCCTTCTCGCCCCGGGTTTGTGGACTTCCGGACAGCGCCCGGCGGGCGTCCTTGTCTGCCATCGCATCATTGGCGACACCGCATGCTTAACCGTTGGTTCACCAATCTCGTTCATGTTCCGTTGATCAGTCCGCCTGCGTGGAGCGCCTCAATGGCCCAGCCGAGATCGTCAATCCTGATTGCCGCGCTTCTTGCCGTCTCGAGCTTCGTCGCGCCCGCCATGGCCGGCGCCGGCATCGAGGTCACGATGAACCAGGCCAAGATCGTCAAACTGTCGCGTCCCGCCGACACCATCGTGGTCGGCAACCCGGCAATCGCCGACGCTTCGGTGCAGGACGCTTCAACGATCGTGCTCACCGGCAAAGGCTTTGGGGTCACCAATCTGGTTGTGCTCGATACGGACGGCAGCCCCATCGTCGACGAGCAGGTTACCGTGGTGCGGCAAGCCGCCTCGTCCGTGCGCATCTATCGGCGCGCCGAAATCCAGACGATGTCGTGCACACCCTATTGCGAAAGCTCGTACAAGAGCGAAGCGGAGAAGTCTTCGGAAGCGGAGATGAGCGTCAGCCGATAGGTGGCGTTGCCGACTGCCGTTCCGGTTATTGGCTGGTTAAGAGGCCTGCGCCGACTTTAACGATCATCCAAACCGGACCTCAATCGGTTTGCGCTAATGCTCCTTCCGAGACCGCATAGAGATCGGCAGGATTGGACATGAGCACGGAATTCGGCTGCGCAGGCGACCACAGAGCGGGACGCCGAAGGTTTTTCGCCCGCTTCCTTCGTGACCGGCACGGCGCCACGGCAATCGAATTCGCGATCCTTTCAGTCCCCTTCGCGCTGCTTGTCTTTGCCATTCTGGAAAGCTGCATCTCGTTTGCCGGCCAGGAGGTGATGGCCAACGTCACCGACGATGTGGCGCGCAAGCTGCGCACCGGCCAGTTGAGGGCGGCTGACGTTGCCGGAACCAATTTGAGGGACATGATCTGCACGAAACTGCAGATCATCGTTTCCCAGGATTGTCCCAATCAACTGCTGGTGGATCTTCGCCAATATACGTCGTTCGCCGATGCGGCCACGGCTGGCTTCAAGATCCAGAACGGCGATGTCGTACTGACGAAAGGCACCGCAACCCAATCGTTCTCAGTGACAGCGGGTGCGGCGGAGTCGAGGAACATGCTTCGGGTCTTCTACAAGTGGCCTGTTATGACCGATCTGCTGGCGCAGTCGATGGGCGGCAACAAGACCCTGCATTTCGCATCGGTGACCTGGCAGAACGAGCCGTTCGACAACTGAGCGGAATGCACGAGCAGTATAAGAAAAGGGCAAGGGCATGATGCGTGCGGGGGCACATCTTATGATTACGGGAGTTTGGCGGAAAGCAAGTCGATTCTGGTCCGATCGCCGTGGCATCGCGGCGGTTGAATTCGCGTTGATTATGCCAATTCTGCTGATCATGTATTTCCTCACAATGGAAGCGTCGCAAGCCATCGAGACCAGCAAGAAGGTCAGCCGTATCGGCAGCATGGTGGCCGATCTCGTCACCCAGCAGACAAGCGTCCTCAAGGCGGATGTCGACGCCATCATGCAGATCGGCAGCGTCACCCTTCAGCCCTACAACCGCTCGCCCCCTAGCATCACCATCACGGCGATACAGGTTACGCCCGATGCGACGAGGGCACTGGTGGTTTGGTCACGCAAATTGGTCGCCGGCGTCGCCAGCCGTGGCGCCGGCGCCACCACCGAGACAACGATCCCGACGTCGCTCAGAGTCGCCAACACGTTTCTCATTCGCGTCGAAAGCAACCTCGGCTATACGCCAGCCATCGCGTGGAGCGCGAGCAGTCAACAGAAGCTTGGACTGACCTCGGCTTTCAGCAACATAACCATGGGCGAAACCTATTATCTGCGCCCCCGCAGAAGCGTGACGATCCCTTGCAGCGACTGTTGAACAGAACCAGCTAGGCCCTGCGCAGGGCCGCTACTGCTGCGGCTCACGGTCCGAAACGAAGCGCACGATAGCAGCGGCCATCTCGTAGTCTTTTGGCGCCACGCGAGCGAAGCCGCCGGAATGTCCCGATTCCAGGAGGGCGTAGATATCGGGCGTCGTCGACTTGAGGTTGGTGAGGAACACGGCAAGTCGACGCTTGGCTTCCGGGTCGAGATCGCTGCGGACCGCGTGCGGGCCGTATCTCAGCAGACCCGACGTCCACACGACACGAAGCGCCGTCACCGAGAGCCCTGCCGCCTCCAACCTGGCCTGCGTGCCCGACGGTTCTCGCGGGCCGTCGGCAGCGGCCGTCACCCAGCCAAACAGGCCATCAGCCTTGCCGTCGACCAGCATCGTCTCGGCCGCCGCGGCCGAATCGGCACGGGCCAGAAACGGTGCATCTTCCGCGATCTTGCGGCCTTCCGCGGCCAACGCCGCCAATGGCAGGAGAGAACCGCCGACGCTGTCCGAAGGCGCCATGGCGATACGATGGCGGTCCATCGCCGCAAGGTCGGGCAGCTTGCCGTCCCGCGTCAGCAGAACGGAGCGGATGCCGATCGCGCCGTCTGAATCGACCGGAGCGACAAGCGGTTCGATACATAAGCAGCGCTGCGAGGCCGTTGCATAGGCGGTGGCCGAATAGATCGCATATTCGATGCGGGAATCGGCCTGCGCCTCGATCAGCGCGGCATAATTGCGGGCAACGACAAACTCGACCTTCATGCCCAATGCTTTGGTGTAGGCGTCGGTCAACACAGCCAGCCCCGGAACGGCGTTGCCGGCACCTGGCTCGGCAACGATGCCTATGCGAAACGTGCCGATATCATCGCGCCAGTCGGCATGCGCCGGGTTGGACCAGAGCCCGACGAGCGCGCCCGGCCCCAGCAACAGAGCGGCATATGTCTTTAACGCAACCCTCATGACAGAACCGCCGTCTGTTTTCCCGGATCGATGCTCAGATCGTCATTCCCAAACCGCTGCGCACTTTTGGGCGACGCACTGCTTGCTTTGGGCAAGTCGTTGCCCCCAAAACCGCTGCGCACTTTTGGGCGATATGCACTGATTGTCACGCCTGCCCGTTGCCGTTTGGTTTCCGAATTGCCAATGAAGTCGCGGAACCCTATGTCTGGTCGGTCAAACTGGCAACAACTTGATGGCGCGCGCTTTCCTCTTCGTCCTGGATTCCTTCGGCATCGGCGGCGCGGCCGACGCCGACCGCTACGGTGACGCCGGCGCCAACACATTCGCGCACATCGCAGAGGCCTGTGCGGAGGGCCGTGCGGATCGCGAAGGGTCTCGTAGTGGACCGCTGTTTGTCCCTCATATGGCCTCACTCGGGCTTGGCAAGGCTGCCGAAACCGCGACGGGACTGGGATTTGCCAACAGCGGGGCGGATATGCTCCCAACTGCCTTTCACGGCGCCGCACAGGAGGTTTCGAGCGGCAAGGATACGCCATCCGGCCATTGGGAAATCGCCGGCCTGCCGGTGCGCCTCGACTGGGGCTATTTCCCGGATACGGTTCCGGCCTTTCCGGCCGAACTGACCGAGGCGATCATCCGTGAAGGCAAGGTGCCGGGCATTCTCGGCAATTGCCATGCGCCGGGCACCGAGATCATCGAGCGCTTCGGTGAGGAGCACATCCGGACCGGCAAGCCGATCTGCTACACGTCGGTCGACTCGGTCCTGCAAATCGCCGCGCATGAAGTCCATTTCGGCCTCGACCGGCTTTATGAATTCTGCCAGGTGGTGCGCAGGCTGGTTGACCCGCTGAGGATTGGACGGGTGATCGCGCGGCCGTTCGTCGGCGAAACCACCGCCACTTTCGAGCGGACATACAACCGTCATGACTACGCCGTGCCTCCGCCGGAACCGACCCTGCTCGACCGGCTGACGGCGCGTGGCAGCCGTGTCATCGCCGTCGGCAAGATCGGCGACATCTTCGCCCATCGCGGAATTTCGCAAGTGCGCAAGGCGGCAGGCAACATGGCGATGTTCGACGAGGCGCTGGGTGCGATCGATGATGCCGGCGACGGTGACCTCGTCTTCGCCAATTTCGTCGACTTCGACACCGAATTCGGTCACCGCCGCGATGTCGCAGGCTATGCTGCCGCGCTCGAGGCCTTCGACCTGCGGCTGCCGGAAGCATTTGCGAGGCTGCGGCAGGGCGATCTTCTCATCCTGACGGCCGACCACGGCAACGACCCGACCTGGGGCGGGACCGATCACACGCGCGAGCGCATTCCGGTGATCGGCACTGGACCGGGTCTCAAGGGCGGCGACATCGGACTGAGAACGACATTCGCCGACATTGGCGAGACCCTGGCCGAGCATCTCGGGCTGGCGCCCGGACGCTACGGCACTTCTTTCTATACGGCGATCGGCGGTCATGCCTGAATTGCCGGAAGTCGAAACCGTCCGGCGCGGACTTCAGCCGGTTCTGGAAGGCGCCACCATCGCCCGCGTCGAGGCGCGCCGACCGGATCTGCGCTTTCCATTTCCCGAGAAATTCGCGCAGCGGCTGACCGGCAAGACGATCACGGCACTCGGCCGCCGGGCCAAGTATCTGACGATGGACCTGGAAGGCGGGCCCGTGCTGATCTGCCATCTCGGCATGTCGGGCTCATTCCGCGTCGAGACGGCCGATGGCAGCGACATGCCCGGCATCTTCCGGCACGACCGCTCGAAAAGCTCCAATCACGACCACGTCGTCTTCCATGTCGAGTCTCCAACCGGTGCCCGGTCCCGCGTGATCTTCAATGATCCGCGCCGCTTCGGCTTCATGTTGTTTGCGGAGGGACTGCCGGACGTTCACCCGATGCTGGCTGGACTTGGCGTCGAGCCTACGGGCAACACATTGGACGGTGCGCTGCTCGCCTCATTGATGAAGGGGCGGCGATCACCACTGAAGGCAGCGCTTCTCGACCAGAGGCTGATCGCCGGGCTCGGCAACATCTATGTGTCGGAGGCGTTGTGGCGTGCCGGCCTGTCGCCGCTGCGCGAGGCGGGCACGATCGCCAGGCCCGGAAAGAAAGCCCAAGCCCAAAGCGAACACCTCGCGCAAGCCATTCGTTCGGTGATATCGGATGCGATCGCAGCCGGCGGCTCCTCACTGCGGGACTATATGCAGACCGATGGGTCGCTGGGCTATTTCCAGCACGCCTTCGCCGTCTACGACCGCGAAGGCGAGGCCTGCTCCAAGCCCGGCTGCGGCGGCCACATCGAACGGATCGTGCAGAGCGGCCGATCGACCTTTTATTGCCGGACATGTCAGCGGTGAGTTTGAGCAATTCCAGGAAAAGTGTGAAACGGTTTTCCGTCGAGAATTGCGTCGAGACAAGGAGATGGGAGCGGTTCTGCGTTTCCGTGAAACGATGAACCGCTCTAGACGAGCGTGAGCAAGGAGAAGCAGCCATGGCCTATGAGACGATCATCACCGAGACGCACGGCAAGGTTGGGCTGATCACGCTGAACAGGCCGCAGGCGCTCAACGCGCTGAATTCGCAGATTCTGACCGAAGTGGTGGCAGCCGTGAACGGGTTCAGCGCCGATCCAGATATCGGCGCCATGGTCATCACGGGTTCCGAAAAGGCTTTCGCCGCCGGCGCCGATATCAAGGAGATGCAGTCCATCTCCTACGCGGACGCCTACGCTCAAGACTTCTTCGTCGGCTGGGAGGAACTGACGCGGGCGCGAAAGCCTATTATCGCGGCGGTGGCGGGCTATGCACTCGGCGGCGGCTGCGAGCTGGCGATGATGTGCGATTTCATTATCGCCGCCGACACGGCAAAATTCGGCCAGCCCGAGATCACCCTCGGCGTCATTCCAGGCATGGGCGGGTCACAAAGGCTGACCCGCTTCGTCGGCAAGTCGAAAGCGATGGACATGTGCCTGACCGGGCGGATGATGGATGCCGCCGAGGCCGAGCGTTCTGGTCTGGTGTCGCGGGTCGTGCCTGCCGGCGAGCTTGTCGAGGAGGCGCTGAAGGCCGCAGCCAAGATCGCCGCTTTCTCACTACCATCGGTGATGATGGCGAAGGAGGCTGTCAACCGCGCCTTCGAGACGACGCTTGCCGAGGGATTGCGGTTCGAGCGCCGGCTGTTTCACTCGCTGTTTGCACTGGACGATCAGAAGGAAGGCATGGCGGCCTTTGCCGAGAAGCGGAAGCCGAATTTCACCAACCGCTGACGCCAATCCCTTGGCCGCGAAGAAGATGGCTGTTGGCCGCCAAAAAGAAGACCGGGCAGCGTTGACGCGCCGGAAAAGCTGAACTATAAGCCGCACCAACCGAGGCGGCCCCGTGGCTGCCCGTTTGTTTTTTGCGCCCTGCGGCATTCCGCATGCGCCGACCAGATCAGAAGAGAGGCATCATGGCCAATACATCCTCGGCCAAAAAGGCAACGCGCAAGATCGTCCGCCGCGCAGCGATCAACAAGAACCGCCGCTCGCGCGTCCGCACCTATATCCGCCAGGTCGAAGAGGCGCTTGCCTCCGGCGACAAGGCTGCCGCACAGGCTGCCTTCAAGATCGCGGAGCCGGAATTGATGCGCGCCGCGACCAAGGGCGTGATTCACAAGAACACGGCGTCCCGCAAGGTGTCGCGACTGGCTCAGCGGGTCAAGGTACTGTCGGCCTGACATTACTTGCCTAGACTGACGTTCTTCGAACCCGGCCGTTTGTGCCGGGTTTTTTCGTTTGCCGGCAAGCACTTAAAAAGAATGTCCGGAAACGGCGTCTTAGGCGGATTTCACAATTGGGAATAGTTTGCCGGCATATGCATGCCTGCTGTTGATCGGCATGCTTGAAAAGGGCCAGCTTAATGATTCTTAACTGTCAGAAATAGCTTATAATTTTCAGACACTTACTGATGGTGATCCACAGCTTGTCCACACCGGGCCGACCCGATCGGGGACAAGTCGCTGTCAAGCGAATTATTTCAGAATATTTCTCTCAGCGTCCGGTTTTTCATATTCGCCGGAAAAGGGTTTGAATCACAATGGCTTTGTTAAAATGTGCCGTCACGGCACGCCACTCGAACCCGCCTCCAGTAACCAGATTCCTTAAAAATCCGTTAGACGTGGCCTTGCCCTATCCACAGCGATTTCGGTAGTGTCGATCTATCGAAAGGGACGGGCTCTGGCTCTTAACCCAAGCCTGAATCGGCCAGCTTAAATTGGCGGGATTTGCAACGCGGATCAAGTCCGCGGACGGGTTTGGTTTGTCTTTTTCGATACGGTAGGGGACTGGCGTAACTAGACATGGCAGGTAGACGGCGCGCCGGCGCTCCTTTCGCCGGACGGTGTTGTATTGCCCTGACATACCCAACGCGGACTGGCTTCCATGGGCCGGCACCGGTTCCCGCAGATAATGGGCGACGTTCATCTGCCGGCGGCGGCAGCGGACATCGTAGCAAAGACTTAGGTCGCCGGAACCGGATGCAGGAGGCGCATCCCCGGTGGAAACAGGTACGGAAGAACAAGGAAAAGATCATGCAGAGCGGCATCGAAAGGGAGCTTACGGGCGACCTCCCATTTCCTGGAACTTTGATCGGAGCAAACGACATGGCGGTGTCCAGCGACGCGGAACAGAAATTCGACCGGGTCAAAGCCCAGTTGAAGGCGCGCCTGGGAACCGAAGTCTATTCGAGCTGGTTTGGCCGCATGAAGGTCGCCGAGGCTTCCAAGGGCATCGTCCGCATCTCGGTGCCTACTGCCTTCCTGCGCTCATGGATCAACGGCCACTATCTCGACCTCATCTCCGAGTTGTGGAAGCAGGAGGATCCCGATCTCCTCAAGATCGACATCGTCGTGCGCACGGCAACCCGTCAGGGACGCAGCCAGGCCGAGCCAGAGGTAACGCCAGCACGCAGCAAGGTGACACGGCAGACGCAGACGGCGCTTGCCGCCGGCACAGTCAGCCCCAGCCGGGTGGAGCGCGCACCGGCTCCGCGTCCGGGCACACCGATCGAGAGCGAATTCCGCCACAACGTTTTGGGATCACCGCTCGATCCGCGCTACACGTTCGGCTCCTTCATCGAGGGACCGTCGAACCGGGTGGCCTTCGCCGCCGCCAAGGCAGTGGCGGAATCGCAATCGAGCGCGGTGCGCTTCAATCCGCTTTTCCTTCACGCAACCGTCGGGCTCGGCAAGACACATTTGCTGCAGGCCATCGCCGCGGAATCGCTGAAGCAGAACCCCAAGTCGCGCGTCGTCTATCTCACGGCCGAGTATTTCATGTGGCGCTTTGCCACCGCGATCCGCGACAACAACGCGCTGACGCTCAAGGAACAGCTGCGCGACATCGACCTGCTCATCATCGACGACATGCAGTTTCTGCAGGGCAAGTCGATCCAGCACGAATTCTGCCACCTCATCAACATGCTGCTCGACAGCGCCAAGCAGGTCGTCGTCGCCGCCGACCGGCCGCCATCGGAACTGGAATCGCTCGAACCGCGGGTCCGTTCGCGCCTCAATGGCGGTGTCGCGCTTGAAATGTCGGCGCCCGATTTCGCCATGCGCCTCGGCATGCTCAAATTGCGCCTTGCCACGGCCAGGAGCGACGACGCGTCGCTCGACATTTCGGAGGAGATCCTCAATCACGTCGCCCGCACCGTGACCGGCAGCGGACGCGAGCTGGAAGGCGCCTTCAATCAGCTTTTGTTCCGTCAATCCTTCGAGCCGCAGATCACCATCGACCGGATCGACGAAATCCTCGGCCACATCTATCGCACCGGCGAGCCGAAGCGTGTCCGTATTGAGGACATCCAGCGCATCGTGGCGCGTCACTACAATGTGTCGAAGACCGAATTGCTGTCCAACCGGCGCACGCGCACCATCGTCAAGCCGCGGCAGGTCGCCATGTACCTGTCGAAGGTGATGACGCCGCGCTCGCTGCCTGAGATCGGACGGCGTTTCGGCGGCCGCGATCACACCACGGTGCTGCATGCCGTGCGCAAGATCGAGGACCTTTCCGGCAACGACAACACGCTGGCGCAGGAACTTGAGCTTCTGAGGCGGTTGATCAACGACCAGGCCTGATCCTCCGGGGATGGCAGAGCCGGAACAATACCGGAATTCAATGGCTTGCCAGTGCGGCGCTGGGCCTGGATCGGGCTCGTGGCGCCGCCTGGGAGCGATCTGGATTTCGGTTTTACGACACTGGCTAGCGGACTTCGGGCGCGTTATCCCCAGAAAGCCCGCCTAGCCGGCCTGAACCGGTGGCGCGGGCTTGCGTTTGCTGGTTTTTTCCTGTCAGTTTACGCAGATTCTGAGCCTGTTCAGACCTTTCGCGGGACGCCGCCCACTGGTGACCCGTCATTCATTCAAGCGAGCCTGTTTCGTCATGCGTGTTATCCTGGAACGGTCAAATCTCCTGAAGTCGCTCAACCACGTCCATCGTGTGGTCGAGCGGCGAAACACCATACCGATCCTGTCCAACGTGCTGCTCAGCGCCGAAGGCGCCAGCCTTGAAATGAAGGCGACCGATCTCGACCTCGAGGTGACCGAAGCGACGCCCGCCAAGGTGGAGCGCGGCGGGGCGACGACAGTCCCGGCACATCTGCTCTACGACATCGTGCGCAAGCTTGCCGATGGCGCCGAGGTGATGCTGAAGACGGACGAGGACGGCAACGCCATGACGGTGACGTCTGGCCGCTCGAGCTTCCGCCTTCAGTGTCTGCCGCAATCCGACTTCCCGGAGCTCTCGGCCGGATCCTTCTCGCATATCTTCCGTCTCGACTCGGTTGCCCTGAAAGGCCTGATCGAGAAGACCCAATTCGCCATCTCCACCGAGGAGACGCGCTATTACCTGAACGGCATCTACCTGCACACGCATGAGGTCGGCGGCAAGCTGAAGCTGCGCTCGGTGGCGACCGACGGCCACCGCCTGGCGCGCGCCGAGATCGATGCGCCAGCGGGTTCCGAAGGCATGCCGGGCATCATCATTCCGCGCAAGACGGTGAGCGAGCTGCAGAAGCTCGTCGACGATCCGGATGTCGCGGTCACCACCGAACTGTCGGACACCAAAATCCGCTTCACCATCGGCAGCGTGGTTTTGACCTCGAAGCTGATCGACGGCACCTTCCCCGACTATCAGCGGGTCATTCCGACCGGCAACGACAAGAAGCTCATCATCGACCGCCAGAGTTTTGCCGCCGCCGTCGATCGCGTCTCGACCATCTCTTCCGAACGCGGCCGCGCGGTGAAGCTGTCGATCAGCGAGGGTCAGGTGACGCTTGCGGTCAACAATCCCGATTCAGGCAGCGCCACCGAAGAGCTGTCCGCCGACTATTCATCCGATCCGATCGAGATCGGCTTCAACGCCAAGTACCTGCTCGACGTTGCCGCGCAACTGACCGGCACGGAAGCCAAGTTCATGCTGGCCGACGCCGGTTCGCCGACGCTGATCCACGACATGGCCGACGAGACCGCACTCTATGTGCTGATGCCGATGCGGGTGTAGCGGCACGGTGTCAGCACTTCGGTCCTGTTGTGGACCGGCGGCAAGCGCGATATTTACGGCAACTCCTAGAGCAATTCCAGGAAAAGTGTGAAGCGGTTTTCCGTACGGAGTTGCGTCAAAACAAAGAGATAGAGCGGTCCTGCGTTTCCGTGAAACGATGGAGCGCTCTATAGGCGGATAGCGGTTGCCGGGACAGAACCATATAAGTAAGCTAACACTTACTAATTTCCGCAACTATGCGGCGCTGACGATCGATCTGGCGCCAGGTGCCGTGGTTTTTTCCGGCGACAACGGCGCCGGCAAGACCAATCTCCTCGAAGCGATCTCCTTTTTGACACCGGGGCGTGGCTTGCGCCGCGCCCCTTACGCGGATGTCGCACGCGAGGGCGGCGACGGCGGCTTTGCATTGCATGCCCGGCTCGACGGACCTGACGGCCAAGTCGAGATCGGAACAGGCATTTCCGGCGGCGACACCGCCGGCGAAGGCGGCAGGCGGGTGCGCATCAACGGAGCTCCGGCGCGTTCGGCCGAGGACATGCTGGAATGGCTGCGCGTGGTGTGGCTGACGCCGGCCATGGACGCGTTGTTCACCGGGCCGGCCGCGGATCGCCGGCGCTTTCTCGACCGGCTGGTGCTGGCGATCGATCCCGGCCACGGGCAACGTGCGATCGATTACGAGAAGGCGATGCGTGGCCGTAACCGCTTGCTTACTGAAGGCTCTCGAGACGACCGCTGGTTCGACGCAATCGAGACGCAGATGGCCGAAACCGGTGTGGCGATCGCCGCCGCGCGAGCCGAGATGGTGCGCCTTCTGACCGCCATGATCGACAGGCTGCCCGACACGGGGCCATTTCCGCAGGCCGATATTGGCCTTTCGGGAGACCTGGAAGCCGAAATTGCGACCGCGCCGGCAGTCGATGTCGAGGAGCGCTTCCGCCGAACCCTTGTCGAGGGTCGTGACCGCGATCGCGCTGCCGGGCGCACGCTCGAGGGCCCGCATCGTTCGGACCTGATGGTTCGGCACCGCCCCAAGGCGATGCCGGCCGAGCTTTGCTCGACAGGCGAGCAAAAGGCGCTGCTGGTCGGCATCGTGCTGTCGCATGCAAGGCTGACCGGCGAAATGTCGGGCATGACGCCGATCCTGCTGCTCGACGAGATCGCCGCGCATCTCGACAGCCGGCGCCGCACGGCGCTGTTTTCCATCCTGGAGGAACTGAACTGCCAGGCGTTCATGACAGGAACCGATGCTGCGCTGTTTTCCAGTCTCCAGGGACGCGCGCAATTCCTGACTGTCGACCATGGGACGGTTGGGCCAACCGAAGACCACTGACAAGGTTTTTCAGTCCCTGTATGATCAGGCAATGACCACTGCCGCCCTGACCGCAGACGAGATCGAACGCTATGCCCGCCACATCGTGCTGCCGGAGATCGGCGGAGCCGGCCAGCAAAGGCTGAAACAGGCCCGGGTGCTGGTCATCGGCGCTGGCGGGCTGGGCGCGCCGGTGCTTGAATATCTCGCCGCCGCCGGCGTCGGCACACTAGGCGTGGTCGATGACGACACCGTTTCGCTGTCCAATCTGCAGCGCCAGGTCATTCACGGTACCGACACTGTCGGCCTGCTGAAAACCGATAGCGCCAAGGCGGCAATCGTTCGCATCAATCCCAACACAATTGTTGAAGCGCACGCAATCCGGCTGACCACGGACAATGCGCCCGCCCTCGTCGCCCGCTATGACATCGTCGTCGACGGTTCCGACAATTTCGAAACGCGCTATGCCGTGGCCGATGCCTGCGCGAGCGAAGGCAAGCCGCTGGTGCATGCCGCCGTCGGACGCTTCGATGGTTCGGTAACGGTGCTGAAGCCATTCGAAGACGGCAAGGACGGCAAACCCAATCCAGGCTATCGCGATCTGTTTCCCGAGGCGCCGCCGCCGGGCCTGGTGCCGTCCTGCGCCGAAGCCGGCGTGCTTGGCGCGCTGACCGGCGTCGTCGGCACGCTGCAGGCCATGGAGGCGATCAAGCTGATCACCGGCGTCGGCGAACCGCTGGTCGGCCGGCTGCTGCTCTATGACGGGCTGGCGGCGCGCTTCGACACCATCCGCTACAAGAGAAGCTGAATTCTTGGACCGGATCGAAGCTGCCTCCATCACGCGGATCCCGACCGATTTCGACCGCTGGGACGATGTGCTCGCATTGATCATGCGCGCTTTCGCCTCGATGGACGGCGTCATCGACCCGCCCTCCTCGGCCCACCTTTTGACCACCGACACTCTGCGGGACAAGGCGCGGTGGGAGACCGGCTTCGTGGCGCTCAAGGGCGATCGGATCGTCGGCTGCGTCTTTGCCCTTGAAAAGGTGACAGAGTTCTATGTCGGCAAGCTCGCGGTCGCGCCGGACTGCCAGGGACAAGGCATTGGCCGGCGGCTGATGCAGGCGGTCGAAGACCTTGCCCGCAGCCGCGGCAAGGCGGCAATCGAGCTTCAGACGCGGATCGAGCTGACCGGGAATCATGCGGCCTTTGCTCGCCTCGGCTTTCGCGAAACTGAACGGACGGCGCACGAGGGCTATGCCAGGCCGACCTCGATCACCATGCGCAAAGCTATCCCGTAAGGTTTATCTTACGGTTTGTGGGCCGCGACAGCGTCAGGTCCTGAGCGGCAGCACGCGGTCTGGTGGGCGGTGGCCGTCAACGAAGGCGCGGATATTGATGATGACCTTTTCACCCATGTCGATGCGGCCCTCGAGCGTCGCCGAGCCCATATGCGGCAAAAGCACGACCTTGTTCTTGGCGGCGAGCTTCAGCAGCTTGCTGTTCAAGGCCGGCTCATGCTCGTAGACATCGAGCCCGGCGCCGGCGATCTTGCCGTCCTGGATCAGCTTGACCAGCGCTTCCTCGTCGATGATGTCGCCACGTGCGGTGTTGACGACATAGGCAGTCGGCTGCAGCAGCGCCAGCCGCCGCGCCGAAAGCAGATGGAAGGTTGCCGGCGTCGAGGGACAGTTGACCGAGATGATATCCATGCGGGCCAGCATCTGGTCGAGGCTTTCCCAATAGGTCGCCTCCAACCCGTCTTCCACGGCCGGCAGCACGCGGTGGCGATTGTGATAATGGATCGACAGTCCGAAGGCCTTGGCCCGCCTGGCGACGGCGGTGCCGATGCGGCCCATGCCGACAATGCCGAGCCGCTTGCCCCAGATGCGCCGGCCCAGCATCCAGGTCGGCGACCAGCCGGCCCATTTCTTGTCACCGGTGAGCACATTGGCGCCTTCCGCCAGCCGCCGCGGCACCGCCAGCATCAGCGCCATGGTCATGTCGGCGGTGTCCTCGGTCAGGACATTCGGCGTGTTGGTGACGGTGATGCCCCTCTTGGCCGCGGCCGCGACATCGATCTTGTCGACGCCATTGCCAAAATTCGCGATCAGTTTGAGGTTGTCGCCGGCCTGGGCGATCAGTGCGGCGTCGATCTGGTCGGTTACCGTCGGCACCAGCACGTCGGCCTCCTTGACCGCCGCGACCAGTTCCGGCTGCGTCATCGGCCGGTCCTCGACATTCAGCCTTGCGTCGAACAACTCGCGCATGCGGGTCTCGACGGGGTCGGGCAGCTTTCGCGTGATGACGACGAGAGGCTTCTTTTTGCCTGCCATTGTTTCCCTCTCGAGTACTTGCCGCAATTCCGAACGCAAAACCGCTTCACACTTTTGCTGGAATTGCTTCTAACCCGATCTCGTTGAGACCTCTTTAACCAAGACCGGCGAAACTGAAAGCCGGTCGCGGTGCCGATTACTCCCTGTAACAAGCGGTGCCGCCGAAGACAAAGAAAAAGGGGCGCCGAGGCCGATGGGCAAGCGCCGAAAGGAATGAAAGTGTCTGGTTTCGCGTCGCTTCGCCTGACCCTCAGCGCAGCATTTCTCGGCGCTCTGCTTTATTCTCCGCTTGCGGGCGCGCAGAGTGCCGCAGCACCTGCCCAGGGCGTCGTCACGCTTGGTCCGAGCGGCCTGCCGCTGCCGCGCTTCGTCAGCCTGAAATCCGGCCGCGTCAACTCGCGCGTCGGTCCCGGGGCCAACTACTCGGTCGACTGGATGTATATGAAGGCCGGCCTGCCGATGGAGATCATCCAGGAATTCGACACATGGCGCCGCGTGCGCGATGCCGATGGTTCGGAAGGCTGGATCAACCAGTCGCTGCTTTCCGGCCGACGCACGGCAATCGTCGCACCATGGCAGCGCGGCAAGGGCGCCCAGATCGACCTTCTCAACAGTCCCGACAAGGACGCAAGAGTGGTCGCGATGATTGAACCTGGCGTCATGGGTACGATCAAATCCTGCGACGGCCAGTGGTGCGAAATGACGTTCGACGGCCACACCGGCTGGCTTGCCCAGTCGGTTGTCTGGGGCGCCTATCCCGGCGAACGGGTCAAGGACTGACAACTTCATCGCGAGGCTCGGAAGAACTCGGGATCAGAAATAGGCCGGCAATCACGGATACGGCAACAAGGTGCTTGCGCCTCCGCTTCATCAAACTCAATTGCAGCATTGTCATTCACGCCGCCGATCGCTCGCGTCCGTTGCGAATGCGGCAGCGATTGCGCCTCTCAGCGGGTTGCTCAACCGTGTCAGGAGCGTAATCCGGCTGGCTGGCAAATCCGGCAATCCATGCGACCGGTTCAGTATCACGCAATCGGCCGGTACCTGGCTCTGCCCGATCGCCGCCACTCCCAAGCCCGCGCTGGCGGCCGATTGCAACGCAGTCACCGAACCGCCGGTGAAGGCGAGGCGCCAGGCGGTATTGCTGCCATCGAGCGCGCGTTCCGCTGCCAGTCGGACGGTGCAGGATCCGGGCAATGCCAACAGCGGCAACGCGGCAGACGACCGCCAGACGTCAGGCGACCTTGCACACCAGACAAGCTGGTCTCGGTAGAGCGGGATGCCCTGGCGCCGGCTGATATCCATGCGCACGACGGCAAAATCGGCCTTGCCTGCGTCGTAGCGGGCCTGCATCTCGGCTGAGAGACCCACCGACACTTCCAGCAGCAATTCCGGAAAGACTTGGCTCAGACGCCCAAACGCCGACTCCAGAAGCGCACCGGCGGCGTGATCGCCGATGGCCGCCCGGAGCGTGGTGGTTTGCGTGCCAGCATCGAATGTAGCCACGGCCCGGTCATGAGCCTCGAGGACCTGCCGCGCCGAAGCAAGGAACCGCGCGCCTTCGGGCGTCAGCGAAACCGCGCGCGGCGTCCGCGCCAGGAGACGCCGCTCCATCGCTTGCTCGAGCTTGCGGACCCGCAGGCTGATCGCCGACTGGGTGGTCCCGAGAAGATCGGCCGCGGTGGTGAAGCTCTCGCAGTCGGCAACAAGCACGAAGCTGCGAAGCTGTTCGATGGCAAGATGCTTCATTTCGTACTCATATCATAGAGACAGCTACTATGACATTTCCAAATGCTCCTCGTCGAGTCATATGGATTCCGACGAAGCACGGCGGTTGCCGGCTGACCCGGAAGGAGAATGATTAGATGTCTCGCCTATCGCCAATAAACGAAGATTCCGACACGGAAGCCGGCAAGCTTCTGGCGGAAACGCGACGCCAGCTCGGACGCGTCCCGAACCTCTATCGCGTCCTGGCCAACTCTCCGGTCGCTCTCAAAGGTTATCTGCAATTTCGCGAGTCGCTGCAGAGCGGCCGTCTCAGTTCGAAATTGCGCGAGCAGATCGCCCTGATAACTGCTGAGGTGAACCGCTGCGAATACTGCGTTTCGGCCCACGCATTTCGCGGATCCAAGATCGGCATCTCCGATACGGAATTGGAGCTAAATCGCAGGGGCGATTCAAGCGATGCCAGAGTGGCGGCCACGCTGGCGTTGGCTGCGGATGTGGCGCGTAGCCGCGGAGCCGTCACCGACCAGGCATTCGGCGCCGCCAGGGCCGCGGGGCTCGACGACGAGGAACTGGCAGAGGTGATCGCGCATGTCGCACTCAACTTCTATTCCAACATCCTCAATCACTTCGCCCAGCCAGAACTCGACTTTCCACGGACAGTGCTTCTCAATGACTGACCTCGTGACCCTCGATCCGAGTTCGATGGCGACCATTCCGCGTCACCAGATCGTCGTTTCCTCCAGCTATGGTTTCGATGAGACACTGCAACGGCTTCGCGACGCCATCGCTGCTGCCGAGCTATGGATCATCCATGAGATCGATCCGCAGGCCCTGCTCAGGAAAGGCGGGATCTCCACCATTCGGCTCCGTCAACTGCTTTGGTTCCACCCGCGATACATGGCGCGCCTGTTGCTGACCGATCCTGGCGCCGTGCCCGAAGCGCCGTTCAAGTTCGTGGTCAGCGAACAAGCAGCCGGCGTGACGGTCTGCGCCTTGAACCCGATTTTGGTGTTCTCGCCATATCCCCGGCTTTTTGGTCTCGCCCATGAACTGTTCGACGCGACGGAGCGAATGCTCGAGACGGTTTCCACGATGCCGGTGTCGGGAGGCGATATCTAGCGGAGCCATGAGCGGTCCGGCCGCCTGCATCAGGCGTGGTCATCTAGTCCCGATGCGGCCGAGATGGTGTCCGGAAAGCCGGTCGACAGCTTCAGGCCATAGCCCAGCGCACGGTCGATGGCGATGTGGGCGATCCAGATCAGCAACCGCCATCGCATTGCCCCACATGTGCCCGGCGAGCAGCAACAGCGCGGGCACGGTCAGGGGGCCTCGCCGGTCATTCGCGGCGTTTGGGGCGCAGCCTCACCACGATGTCGACATTGGCGATCTCCATCCCTTCCGGAGGCTCCGGCAGGTTGGCAACCGTCACCGGACCGCTGTCGATGTCGAATATGCGGTTTTCGCCTTCGATGTAGAAATGGTGGTGGTCGGAGGTATTGGTGTCGAAATAGGTTTTCGCGCCCTCGACGGCGAGGATGCGCAAAAGTCCCGCCTGGGTAAACTGGTGAAGGGCATTGTAGACGGTGGCCAGCGACACCGGCACGCCGGCGGCAACCGCCTCCTCGTGCAGTTCCTCGGCCGACAGATGCCGGTCGCCCTTGGCGAAAAGCAGATCGGCCAGCGCAATGCGCTGACGCGTCGGCCTCAGGCCGGCTTCACGGACCCGCTTGTCCACAGCGACATTTTCCTTCCGGCCGTCCAGGTCCATCTTCTCGTCGAACCCCACAGTTCCGCCCCAAGACACGCCCAGAATGGCAAAAAAATGAACGTCTGCCGAAACCGGACCTCTCAGGACATATATTCTGTCGTCCGAATGCGATCAATAGCGCGCATTGACCCAGGCAGACGAGCAGGCTAAGCGCAAACGCCGGTTTCCGGCCTGAAACAGATTGTGTTAGGAAACCAACGACAAGGGCACCCGATAGCCCGGAACGATATGGGATGAGATTGATGGCGGGTAAATCCAGCTACGAGTACGACGAATTGCTGGCCTGCGCCCGCGGCGAACTGTTCGGACCGGGCAACGCCCAGCTTCCTTATCCGCCGATGCTGATGTTCGACCGCATCACCGAGATCAGCGAGACGGGCGGCGCCTTCGAGAAGGGTTTCATCCGCGCGGAGTTCGACATCAAGCCGGACCTGTGGTTCTTTGCCTGCCATTTCATCGGCAATCCGATCATGCCGGGGTGCCTCGGCCTCGACGCCATGTGGCAATTGACGGGCTTCTATCTTGGCTGGCTGGGCGAACCCGGCAAGGGGATGGCGCTGTCGACCGGTGAAGTGAAATTCAAGGGCATGGTCACGCCCTCGGTGAAGAAGGTCGAATATGGCATCGACTTCAAGCGCGTGATGCGGGGCCGGCTGGTGCTCGGCATCGCCGATGGCTGGCTGAAGGCGGATGGCGAACCCATATACGCGGCAACGGATTTGAAAGTCGGTCTGTCCAAGCAGTCGGCGGTTGGCTGACCGGCATCCCTGGCCAGCTCTCTGGCCAGCATCCCTGGAAGGAGTTGCGAATGAGACGTGTCGTAGTCACAGGCATCGGCGTTGTGTCGTCGATCGGCAACAATGCCAACGAGGTGCAGACCTCTCTGCATGACGCCAAATCCGGCATCAGCTTCTCCGATTCCTTCGCCGAACACGGCTTCCGTTGCCAGGTCTGGGGAGCGCCGACGCTCGATCCATCGGCCATGATCGACCGCCGTGCGATGCGCTTCCTGAGCCAGGGGGCTGCCTGGAACCATGTCGCCATGGATCAGGCGATCGCGGATGCGGGCCTCGGCGAGAGCGACATCACCAATGAGCGCACCGGCATCGTCATGGGATCGGGCGGACCATCCACCCGCACCATCGTCGAAGCTGCCGAAACGACGCTGAAGAATGGCAGTCCCAAGCGCATCGGTCCGTTCGCGGTGCCGAAGGCAATGTCATCAACCGCATCGGCAACGCTTGCCACCTGGTTCAAGATCCACGGCGTCAACTACTCGATCTCGTCGGCCTGTTCGACCTCGGCGCACTGCATCGGCAATGGCTACGAATTGATCCAGTGGGGCAAGCAGGACATCATCTTTGCCGGCGGCCACGAGGATCTCGACTGGACGATGTCGGACCTGTTCGACGCCATGGGCGCGATGTCGTCGAAATTCAACGACAAGGCATCGACCGCTTCCCGCGCCTATGACGCCAATCGCGACGGCTTCGTCATCGCTGGCGGCGCCGGGGTGCTGGTGCTGGAAGAGCTTGAGCATGCCAAGGCGCGCGGCGCCAAGATCTATGCCGAGATCGTCGGCTATGGCGCGACGTCGGATGGCTACGACATGGTTGCTCCTTCAGGCGAGGGCGCGGTCCGCTGCATGCGCCAGGCGCTGGCCACGGTTTCCACACCGGTCGACTACATCAACACCCATGGCACCTCGACGCCGGTGGGAGATTCCAAGGAAATGGGAGCGATCCGCGAGGTGTTCGGCCCAGAGATGCCGTATATCACCTCGACGAAGTCGCTGACCGGCCATTCGCTGGGCGCGGCCGGCGTGCAGGAATCCATCTATTCGATCCTGATGATGCAGGGCGGCTTCATCGGCGAAAGCGCCCATATCGAGACCCTCGACCCCGAATTCGAGGGCATGCCGATCGTGCGAAAGCGCATCGACGACGCCAGGATCGATACTGTCTTGTCCAATTCGTTCGGCTTCGGCGGCACCAACGCCACGCTCGTTTTCCAGCGCTATTCCGCATAAGGATTTGCCGGCCATGGACGGATTGATGAAGGGCAAGCGCGGGCTTGTCATGGGTGTCGCCAACGATCATTCGATCGCTTGGGGAATTGCCCGGAAATTGTCCGAACATGGGGCGGAACTCGCCTTCACCTATCAGGGCGATGCCTTCGGACGCCGGGTCAAGCCGCTGGCCGACAAGCTCGGCGCCTCGCTGGTGGTGCCGTGCGACGTCGAGGACAGCGCTTCGGTCGCCGCCACATTCGAGACCCTGGGCAAGGAATGGGGCGGGCTGGATTTCATCGTCCACGCCATCGGCTTTTCCGACAAAAACGAGTTGAAAGGCCTCTACGCCGACACCAGCCGGGACAATTTCGTCCGTACCATGGTGATCTCTTGCTACTCCTTCACCGAGGTCGCCCGCCATGCAGCCACCTTGATGCAGGACGGCGGATCGATGATCACGCTGACCTATGCGGGCTCCGTCCGCGTCATGCCGAACTACAATGTCATGGGCGTCGCCAAGGCAGGGCTGGAGGCGAGTGTCCGCTACCTCGCCAACGATTACGGTCCGCGTGGCATCAGGGTGAACGGCATATCGGCTGGACCCGTGCGCACGCTCGCCGGCGCCGGTATTTCCGATGCGCGCCATATGTTCTCCTACCAGCAGCGAAACTCGCCGCTGCGCCGCACGGTGACCATCGACGAGGTCGGCGGCTCGGCACTTTATCTGTTGTCGGATCTGTCTTCCGGGGTTACCGGCGAGATCCACTATGTCGATTCCGGCTATCACATCGTTTCCATGCCGACACTCGACGAATTGAAGCAGACCGACGGCGGACGAGACTAACGCCTGTCGCCCAAAGGTGCGCGGCGGTTTTGGAATGGCGACATTTGAAGACACGAAGCTTAAAGCGCGCCAACTGAATCCGTTTCAGCGCCAGGCGTATTGATCCGCTCAAGAAATACTTTCGGTCCAATAAAATTGGATTCATTCGCGGAAACTCATTTTAAGGAGATATCCGCTAGAAAGCCCCGTACTCAGGGGAACTTTCAATGCTCGCCGTCAGCAACCCGAAGCGAACACCGGTGTTCCGACTGCTCACCATAGCGAGTTCGGGTCTCGGCAGTTTCGTCCTCGGGCTCTGGGGCTTGAAGCTCGGTCTCGGCGATGGTTTTGCCGGCATCTCCGCGGATATGATGGTCTCGGTGATGGCCGCTCTTTGCGCACTGGCGGCCTCGGTCGCCGCGATGTCCTTTTTCGCCGGCGTCGATGAATCGGCGGATTTCGTCTTCACGGAAACCCATTTCGACAAGCTGACCGGCCTGGTGGCACGCCCGGCGATGGTCGGCAAGATTGCCGAGGCGGCATGCGCGACCAGCCGGACCGGCGAGCCGATGTTCCTCATCGATATCGACATTGACCGCTTCAAGCAGATCAATGACGCCATCGGCTACAGCCAGGGCGACGAGTTGATCCGCGCCTTCACCAAGCGCTTAAAGACGTGCGTGCCGCCGCGCGCTCTGATCGGACGCATCGGCGCCGGTGAATTCGCGATCCTGCTGCCCGACAATCAGGTGTCCGGATCGCTGGAAAGCACCGTCGAGAGGCTCATCGACGAGATGATGGAGCCCTATGATCTCGGTACGCACCTGCAATCGGTCAGCCTGTCGGTCGGCATCGTGGCGATGCCAAAGGACGGCGTCGATCCGGTCCTCATCCTGCGCCGCTCCAATCTGGCGCTGCAGAACGCGCGCGCCAGTGGCGTCGGCAACTGGTCGGTCTTCCATGCCGAAATGGGCAGGGTCGCCGACCATCGCCAATGGATCGAATCCGAACTGCATATAGCCTTCGAGCGTGACGACTTCGACCTTCATTACCAGCCGCAGCTCGATCTCCCGACCGGCCGCATCGTCGGGTATGAAGCGCTTATCCGCTGGCGGCATCCGGAACGCGGCATGATCCCGCCGATGGAGTTCATTCCGATCGCCGAGGAAACCGGCATGATCGGCCCGATCGGCGAATGGGTGCTGCGCAAAGCCTGCAGCGACGCACAGCATCTGCCCGATGATTGCTTCGTCGCCGTCAACATCTCGCCCGTCCAGTTCATGACCAAGGACTTCGTCGGCATCGTGCGCGACACTATGACGAGCACCGGCATCAAGCCGTCGCGGCTGGAGCTGGAAGTGACCGAGACGGCGATGATGCAGGACCGCGACCGCGCCGCCGCCATCCTGAAGGAGCTTGCGGATATGGGCATCTCGGTCGCCGTCGACGATTTCGGTACCGGCTATTCCAATTTGAGCTACCTGATCGATTTCTCATTCGGCAAGCTGAAGATCGACCGGTCCTTCGTCAGCCGCCTCGACACCGATTCCAGCTCCGGCGCTGTCGTCTCGACCATCGTCGGGCTTTCGCGCGCGCTCGGCGTCAGCATCATTGCCGAAGGCGTCGAGACCGAAAGCCAGGCGACGCTGCTCAGGGCGGCCGGCTGCGAGGTGGTGCAAGGCTATCTTTACGGCAGGCCCGCCCCCCTCAAGATCAGGGTCGGCGACGTGCATGTCACCGATGAGGTCCGGCGCGTCGCCAATCTGCATTGAGTGCGACGCGATGCCTGCTTCTGTCTGAGCATGATCTTTTCCGAAAACCGGTATCTACTTTTCGGGATCATGCTTCAACGACGAGCGGAAAGCACCTTGAACATGCCGTCGCGGGCGAGTTCGGCATGGCTCGAAAAGGCAGCCGCCAGGATCGGCTCATAGGGAAGCTGACGGTTGGCGACCATGAGCAGCCGCCCACCCGGCTTCAAGGCCTTGGCCGCCGCGCGGATCATGCCGGCGCCGATCTCCGGCTCGGCCGCCCGGCTGCGATGAAAGGGCGGGTTCATCGCAATCGCGTCGTAGCGCTTCTCGACTGGTTCCTTCAACAGATCGATCCAGAAGAAGTTTCTGGCGATCGACTGGGTGACCCCTGTCAGATTGAGCTTTGCGGCTTCGAGCGCGGCGAAATCGGCCTCATAGAGGTCGAGCGCCTGAACGCCGGGGGAGCGGGCGGCGATCTCGGCAGCTACATAGCCCCAGCCGGCGCAGAAATCGGCAATGTTGCCACGCAGATCATTGGGCAGATTCTCGACCAGCAATTTCGAGCCAGTATCGATCCGGTCGAAGGAAAACATGCCGGGCGCGGTGTGGAACCGGCTTTCAACCAGCAGAGCGGGATTGGCGGCGCGCAATTCTTCCGCGGCGGCCAGATCGGCGGGACGTCGCAACCAGAAGGCAATGCCGTGATATTTGGGCAAATGGCCTTCAAGCGGCACAAGCTCGTCAACGCGCTTGCGCAGGCTGGCAATGCCATCGTCCTTGCCGCCGGCAATGACGACCAGGCCGCCCGGCGCCACGCGCTCAAGCGCCTGCGCGAGGCGCACTTCGTTCAGGCCGCGATGCCGGCCGGCAAGCACAAGTGCCATATCGAAGCCATCGCCTTCCACTTGCGCGGTGACGACGAAGCCCGACGCCTGCAGCGCGCTAAAATGCGGCCGGAAGCCCTGCACGAGGTGAAGGGTCGCCTCAAAGCCTTCAGGCAGGCGAAAACCCGGCTCAGCGCCGAGAAACAGGGCGCGCGTGCCCTTTCCCGGCAGAGGAACAGCCTCGGCCTCGAAGGGATGGAAAAGCGTCTTCAACGGCTCGGCGGACATTGTTCGATCTCGACTTGTCTAAGCGCTTTGAAACCCAGGCTGAAAATGAAAACGGGCGCGACATAAGCCGCGCCCGTTTCGATTCATGGCTCAGACCAATCAGGCGGCGTTTTCTTCGCCTTCGGTCTTCTTGTCGCGGGCGAGTTCCTTGCCGGTGGCCTGATCGACGACTTTCATCGACAGGCGGACCTTGCCGCGCTCGTCGAAGCCCATCAGCTTGACCCAGACCTTGTCGCCTTCCTTGACCACGTCCGAGGTCTTGGCGACCCGGTCGTTGGCAAGCTGCGAGATGTGGACTAGGCCGTCACGCGGACCGAAGAAGTTGACGAAAGCGCCGAAGTCCGCGGTCTTGACGACCGTACCTTCGTAGATCTCGCCGACTTCCGGCTCGGCGACAATGGTGTGGATCCACTTCTTCGCCGCCTCGATCTCCTTGGCGTTGGACGAAGCGATCTTGACCGTGCCGTCGTCCTCGATGTTGATCTTGGCGCCGGTCTTTTCGACGATCTCGCGGATCACCTTGCCGCCCGAGCCGATCACGTCACGGATCTTGTCGGTCGGGATGTGCATCACTTCGATGCGCGGTGCGAACTCACCCAGTTCCGAACGCGCGCCGGTCAGAGCATGCGCCATCTCGCCGAGGATGTGCTGGCGGCCATCCTTGGCCTGGTCCAGCGCGATCTTCATGATCTCCTCGGTGATGCCTTCGATCTTGATATCCATCTGCAGCGAGGTGATGCCGCTGGCGGTGCCGGCGACCTTGAAGTCCATATCGCCGAGGTGATCTTCGTCACCCAGGATGTCGGACAGAACGGCGAAACGCTCGCCTTCCTTGATCAGGCCCATGGCGATACCGGCGACCGGCTTGGCCAGCGGCACGCCTGCATCCATCAGCGCCAGCGAGGTGCCGCAGACAGTGGCCATCGACGACGAACCGTTGGACTCGGTGATCTCCGAGACGACGCGCAGCGTGTAGGGGAACTGGTCGGCACTCGGCAGCATCGGGCGAATCGCGCGCCAGGCGAGCTTGCCATGGCCGATTTCGCGGCGGCCCGGCGAACCCATGCGGCCGGTCTCGCCGACGGAGTAGGGAGGGAAGTTGTAGTGAAGGAGGAACTTCTCCTTGTACATGCCGGTCAGCGAGTCGACATACTGCTCGTCCTCGCCGGTGCCGAGCGTGGCAACGACCAGCGCCTGGGTCTCGCCGCGGGTGAACAGCGCCGAACCGTGGGTGCGCGGCAGAACGCCGACTTCGGAAACGATCTTGCGAACCGTGCTCAGGTCACGACCGTCGATGCGCGAACCGGTGTCCAGGATGTTCCAGCGCACGACCTTGGCCTGGAGTTCCTTGAACACGCTGCCGATCTGCTCGGAAGTGTATTTGGCGTCTTCACCTTCGGCCGGGGCAAACGCTGCCTTGACCTTCGCCTTGACGGCGTCGACGGCGGCGTAACGCTTCTGCTTGTCGACGTTCTTGTAGGCATTGCTGAGTTCGTCGCCGACGATCTTCAGCATCTCGGCTTCAAGCGCGGAATAGTCCGGCGCGGTGAAGTCGCGCGGCTCCTTGGCGGCAACTTCGGCCAGCTTGATGATGGCGTCGATAACCGGCTGGAAGCCCTTGTGGCCGAACATGACCGCGCCGAGCATCAGCTCTTCGCCGAGTTCCTTGGCTTCGGACTCGACCATCAGCACGGCATCTGTGGTGCCGGCGACGATCAGATCGAGCTTCGATTCCTGCATCTCGTCGACATGCGGGTTGAGCACATATTCGCCGTTGATATAGCCGACGCGAGCGCCGCCGATCGGGCCCATGAAGGGAACGCCGGAGAGCGTCAGGGCGGCCGAAGTGGCAACGATCGACAGGATGTCCGGATCGTTCTCGAGATCGTGCTGGACGACGGTGACGACGATCTGGGTGTCGTTCTTGTAGCCGGAGGCGAAGAGCGGGCGGATCGGGCGGTCGATGAGGCGGGAAACCAGCGTTTCCTTCTCGCTCGGACGGCCTTCACGCTTGAAATAGCCACCCGGGATCTTGCCGGCGGCGTAGGTCTTTTCCTGGTAGTTGACGGTCAGCGGGAAGAAATCGAGGCCGGGCTTCGGCTCCTTCATCGAAACGACGGTGGCGAGAACCTTGGTCTCGCCGTAGGTGGCGAGCACCGCGCCGTCAGCCTGGCGTGCGATCTTGCCGGTTTCGAGGATGAGCGGACGGCCGCCCCATTCGATTTCCACTTTGTGGTGATTGAACATGTCTTGTCCTTAATATGAGGAAAGGGCCGCGCCGTTTCACGGTGCGCGGATGCCCTTTCCCTGGCTTCCTTTCTCGGGCAGCCACGGGCAAGACAACGGGAAGCTCGGGTGATTTCGGCGCGGTGCGCGCGCGAGCGTCCTGCAATCCTGCCCCATGACCGTCCATGGGCGGTTTCGAGTGCCCTCTGCACGATCGAAACCGGGTCTGGCCAGTCGATGCGACTGGCAGAATGCGCGACCGGCGGGCTCTCCTTCGAAAGCCCGCCGGTCAATTCGTCAACGGCGCAGACCGAGCTTCTCGATCAGCGTCTGGTAGCGCGCGTCGTCCTTGCGCTTGAGATAATCAAGCAGGCTGCGGCGCTGGGAGACGAGAGCAAGCAGACCACGGCGGGAATGGTTATCCTTCTTGTGGTCCTTGAAATGGTCGGTCAGGTTCTTGATGCGCTCGGAAAGGATGGCCACCTGGACTTCCGGAGACCCGGTATCGCCCTTGGCGGTTGCGAATTCACCCATCAATTCCTGTTTGCGCTCGGCAGTAATCGACATCGTGTTTTTCCTTATCTGTTTGAGGAAACGGGTCGCCCTCAGCCGGGATGTCGTCCAGCAGGGGCCGGTGCAAGCAAAACGTCATAGCGCTATGCTGCGGCGCATATAGTGCAATTCCCCGGAAAACACCAGCCCAATTCGCAAGCCGGCTTTTCAGCCCGAAATGGCGAGTTTTAGCCTTGTCAAAGCCATTTCTTCCATTTGAAGAAGGCGATCAGCCCGAACGCGACAAGCGCCATGAACAACAGCGACAAGGGATAGCCATAATAGGCCTTCAGTTCCGGCATGTTCCAGGGCGAAGACTCCGGATCGAAATTCATGCCCCAGATGCCGACCAGGAAGGTGAGCGGCATGAAGATGACCGAGACGATGGTGAGATAGCTGATGACGTCGTTGGTGCGCGCCTGGCTCAGCGACAGGTGCATCTCGATCAGGCCGGTCAGCATGTCGCGCTGGGTTTCGACCAGCTCGATCAACCGTAGCGCATGGTCGAGCGTGTCGTTGAGGAAGATCTTGGTCTCGGCCTTCACATAGGGCACATCGTTGCGGATCAGCGTCGCCAGCGCATCGCGCATCGGCCACAGCACGCCTTTCAGCACGTTGGCGTCGCGCCGCAATTCATGCAGCTGCCGCATCTGATGCTTGTGCGGCGAATGCAGCATCTGGTCCTCGATGCTGTCGACCGTATCGCCGGCGGCCTCGATCGGCGGAAAGTAGCTGTCGACGATGGCGTCGATCAGCGCATAGGCGAGGTAATCGGCACCGCGCGCGCGCAACCGGTTGGGCGCTGAGCTTTCGATGCGCTTGCGCACGGGATCGAACGGATCGCCTTCACGCTCCTGGAAGGTGACGACGAAATTATTGCCGAAGAAGACGGCGATCTGCTCATAGCGGTGCGAGGCGACGTCGTCGATCATCCTGACGACGACGAAGGCATGATCCTCGAAAAAGTCGACCTTCGGCCGCTGGCCGGTGTTGACGACGTCCTCCAGCGCCAGCGGATGCAGGCTGAAAATGCGGCCGATCTCCTCGATCAGCGGGATGTTGGCGAGGCCGGTACAATCGAGCCAGATAACCGGCCACTTGTCGCAATGGGTGTTGAGGTCGTCGATGCTGGCATTTTCGATAGTCTTGAATTTTTCGGGCGAGATCAGCGTCAGCCTGAGTTCGCTGCGCCGCGCCGAGGGATCGGCGATCAGCGTGCCGGGCGACGCACCGACCGGCGGCCGCCGCGTTTTCACTGGTGCCCGCGTCTTCACGGTCTCAGCCTTTGCCATATGCCCCTCGTGCGAGTCCTCGCCTCGACATTAGACGACAGGAGTCACCCGGCAAAGACCCGCTTGGGCTTGAACATGCCTTGCTCGATGGCACCGATGGCGACCAGCTTGCCGCGCGCCGTGGCGCAGGCTTCCTCGGCTACCACCGGTGCATCACGGCCGCGGATGATGACTGGATTGCCGAGGCGGACCTTGGTCGCCGCATCGTCGCTGATGGCGATCTGCGGCAGGCAGTCAAGGGCGGCCGATGTATCGACCAGAAGCGCATCGATGGCGTCGAAGTCGATTGGTACTTCCACCTTGTCGACAGCCTCTGTCGTGTCAGCGGCTTCCGTTGCGTCCGTGACGTCCGTCGTGCTGTCTTCGTCCTGGACACCGAAACGGGCGGCTTCCAGTTCGGCAATGGTGACGAAATCCTCCGCCGTGAACGGCTCGACCTCGACCCGGCGCAATTCGGAAATGTGGCCGAAACAGCCCATGTCGCGGCCCATGTCGCGGGCCAGCGCGCGCACATAGGTGCCCTTGCCGCATTCGACCTCGAAAACAGTATGGTCGGCGCCATGCTCGACAACGTCCAGACGGCCGATCTCGATCTCGCGCGCGGGTATGTCGACTGTCGCGCCGTCGCGGGCCAGATCATAGGCACGCTCGCCCGCGATCTTGATGGCCGAGAATTGCGGCGGCGTCTGCATGATGACGCCAGTGTATTTCGGCAGCAGGGCGAGCACTTGGGCTTGCGACGGGCGCAGGTCGGACTCTTTCGTCACCGGACCTTCGAGGTCATCGGTGGAGCGCTCCTGCCCCCAGGCAACGGTGAAGCGATAGATCTTTGCGCCATCCTGCACGTAGGGAACGGTCTTGGTGGCCTCGCCAAGCGCGATCGGCAGCATACCGGACGCCAGCGGGTCGAGCGTGCCGGCATGGCCGGCCTTTTCGGCCTGGAACAGCCATTTGATCTTGGAGACGGCTTCGGTCGAGCCCATGCCGACCGGCTTGTCCAGGATCAGCCAGCCCGAGATCGGCCGGCCCTTCTTCTTGCCGCGGCGCGCCACTATTCGGTGTCCTTGTTGTCGTCTTTGCCCTGATCCGCGTTTTCCTGGTCCTCAGGACCCAGATCGCGCGCCACTTCAGGTGACTTCAACAGGTCATTGATCCTGGCAAAATTGTCGAAGGAGGTGTCGAGCTTGAAGCGGAACTCCGGCATGAACTTCATCTGCCGCAGCGCGCCGGAGACACGGCCACGGACGAATTTCGCATGCTTGTTCAGCGCCTCGACCACCGCATCGGTATCCTTGGCGCCGAGCGGCGAGACGAAAGCGGTAGCGACCTTCAAATCGGGCGACATGCGCACTTCCGAAACCGACACCACGGTGCTCTCGATCAGCGGATCGATGATCTCGCCGCGCTGCAGGGTTTCGGATAGCGCATGGCGCACCTGTTCGGCGACGCGCAGCATGCGCTGGGATGGGCTGGATGTGGTTGGACGGGGCATTTTCTCTATCCTGAAAGCGTGAGGCGCGGGATGGGACCGTGCCGCATGTCTCATATGGGTCGTTCTCAATAGACCTCGGGCGGCGGCCTCTCGGCCACCGCCCGGTATGGACAAGTCACTCGAACTCAGAGTGTCCGGGTCACCATCTCGACGCGGAAGCACTCGATGACGTCGCCGACGCGCATGTCCTCGTAGTTCTGGAAGGCCATGCCGCACTCCTGGCCGCCGGGGACTTCCGAAACTTCGTCCTTGAAGCGCTTCAGCGTCTTCAGCGTCCCTTCGTGGATGACGACGTTGTCGCGGATCAGGCGCACCCCCGCACCGCGTTCGACCTTGCCTTCGGTGACACGGCAGCCGGCGATCTTGCCGACCTTGGTGATGTCGAAGATCTCGAGGATCTGCGCGTTGCCAATGAAGGTCTCGCGACGCTCCGGCGACAGCAGGCCCGACAGAGCCGCCTTCACGTCATCCACGAGGTTGTAGATGATCGAGTAGTAGCGGATCTCGATGCCAGCCGCCGCTGCGGCGGCACGTGCCTGGACGTTGGCGCGGACGTTGAAGCCGATGATCGCGGCACCCGAAGTCTCCGCCAGCGACACATCGCTTTCGGTGATGGCGCCGGCACCGGCATGGACGATGCGCGCACGCACCTCGTCGGTGCCGAGCTTGTCGAGCGCGGCGTTGATCGCCTCGATCGAGCCCTGCACGTCGCCCTTGATGACCAGCGGGAATTCCTTCAGCCCGCTTGTCTGCAATTGCGACATCATCTGCTCGAGCGAACCGCGCTGGCCGGCATGCTTGGCAACCGCCTTCTCGCGCGCCAGACGCTGGCGGTATTCGGTGATCTCGCGGGCACGGGCCTCGTTGTTGACCACGGCGAAGCGGTCGCCGGCCTGCGGGGTGCCCTGCAAGCCAAGCACTTCCACCGGCATCGCCGGCGGCGCTTCCTTGATCTGCGTGCCACGATCGTTGACCAGCGCACGCACCCGGCCCCATTCGTTGCCGGCAACCAGGATGTCGCCCGGCATCAGCGTGCCGGTCTGCACCAGCACGGTGGCGACGGGGCCACGGCCCTTGTCGAGCTGGGCTTCGATGACGACGCCTTCGGCGGTACGATCCGGATTGGCCTTCAGGTCAAGAATTTCGGCCTGCAGCAGGATCGCCTCGAGCAGTTTGTCGAGATTGGTGCCCTTGGTCGCCGACACTTCGACGTCCAGAACTTCACCCCCCATGGATTCGACGAAAACCTCGTGGCGCAGCAGTTCGGAGCGCACTTTCTGCGGATCGGCATCATGCTTGTCGATCTTGTTGATCGCCACGATGATCGGAACGCCGGCCGCCTTGGCATGGCTGATCGATTCGATCGTCTGGGGCATGACGCTGTCATCGGCCGCAACCACCAGGATGGCGATGTCGGTCGCCTGGGCGCCACGAGCACGCATCGCCGTGAAGGCGGCGTGGCCGGGCGTGTCGATGAAGGTGATCTTGTGACCGTTCTTCTCGACCTGGTAGGCGCCGATGTGCTGGGTGATGCCGCCGGCTTCGCCGGAGACGACATTGGCGTTGCGGATCGCGTCGAGCAGCGAGGTCTTGCCGTGATCGACGTGACCCATGATCGTCACGACCGGCGGACGCGAAACCAGATCCTCGGCATTGTCGGCGATGTTGAACAGGCCTTCCTCGATGTCGGACTCGGCGACGCGGCGGACCGTGTGGCCGAATTCGGTAGCAACCAGCTCGGCCGTGTCGGCGTCGATGACGTCGCCCGGCTTCAGGATCTGGCCCTGCTTCATGAAGAACTTGACCAGGTCGACCGCGCGCTCGGACATGCGTTGCGCCAGTTCCTGGATGGTAATGGTCTCTGGCAGGATCACTTCGCGCATGACTTTCTCGCGCGGCTCATTGTGCATCGCGCGCTTGAATTTTTCCTGGCGGCGACGCATCGACGACAGCGACCGGGCTCGCGCGTCTTCGTCGGACAATGCTGAATTCAGCGTCAGTTTGCCGCGGCGGCGGTCTTCCTCGGCCTTGGTCGGCTTGGCCGGACGCGCCACTTCGGGCGTGACCGGACGGCGCACCGGTGCGCCGGCACCAACACGCTTCGGCTTGGCCACTTCCTCATCATCGACTGTTGCCAGTTCGGCAGCCAATGGCGCGCGTCGACGGGCCTCTTCCTCAGCCCGACGGCGGGATTCGGCTTCGGTCTGCAACCGCGCCTCTTCCTCGGCCTGGCGGCGTGCGGATTCATCGCGTTCGCGCTTGCGGCGCTCTTCGTCCTCGGCGCGACGCTTGGCATCCTCGGCGGCGCGCTGGCGGTCCTCGACCTCGCGAACTTTCGAGCCCTCGAGGGCCCTGCGGCGTGCTTCCATTTCACTGCGCGAAAGTTCGTTCAGCACCATGCCGCTGCGCTCGACGGGGGCCGGTGGCGGCGGGGGTGGCGGCGCCTTCGGTGCTTCCGGCACGACGACGGGCGCGGCCACGACCGCCGGCTTCGGTGTGAAGACGGGGGCGGCAACGGGCTCCGGCTTGTCGCCGGGCATCGAGAATTTGCGCTTCTTGGTTTCGACGACGACCTGCTTGGTGCGGCCGTGCGAGAAGTTCTGGCGCACAGTGCCCTGTTCCATACCGGGCCGCTTCAGCGTCAAGGTCTTCTTCGGCGTCACACTCAGCGTATTGTCGTCACCCGATTTCGTATCGCTCATTCCATATCCTCTGCGGCATCATCTTCGTCAGCAACAGCCGCAAGCATTGCCAGATCGTCCGGGGAACCGCCCCGATACCGGTCGAGCGCAACCATGCGCTTCTGGACCGCCCTGCCCGCGTCTCCCGCGAGAACGGCAGCATGTATCACATTTGTACCCCCCAATGCCAAGCTCAACTCGGCCTCGGAGAAAAGTTTGTAGGCAAGGATGGCGGGCCCGCCGAGATGGACTGTCGCCCGTCGCGCCTGGCTGATCTTGCGCACGCCGTCGTCGGACGCCTCGGTCGCGTGGAGCACGAAAAGCGCCAATCCACCGCGGACAGCACTTTCGACCTTGGTAGCACCAAGCGAAATTGCGCCTGCCTTGCGGGCAAGACCAAGCATGCCCAGAGCGTGCCTGGAAAGTAGCCCGTCGATCATGCCGCCAAGATCGGGCGGCACGACCACCTGTGCCTTGAAGGCGCGGGCAAAGAGGTTCTTCGCCGCAGCCTTGTCGATATGTAGGCGGTCGGCGCTCACCCAGCAACCGCGGCCGGGCAGATTTCTCTTGATGTCGGGAACGACGGCCGAATCCGGGCCGACGACAAACCGGATCAGATCATCCGGTTCGGCTTGTTTGCGCGTAACGATGCAGGTGCGATCGTTCATCTCGTCCAAGGGCGGGTTCGGTGCGATGCGGTTTCACCTCACGCACCAACGGCTTCGTCAGCCGAGACTTCTTCGGCTGCAAGCTCGTCTTCGGTGATCCAGCCGGCCTTGAGGCGGGCGGCCAGAACCATTTGTTCGGCGTCTGCGCGGGTCACGCCATGATTGGCGAGCACGCCCGGATAGACTTTTGTCTCGCCGTCCTTGCGTTCCTTCCAGCCGGTCAGGTCGTCGGCGGCATAGCCGGCGAAATCCTCGATCGTCTTCACGCCGTCCTCGCCAAGCGTCACCATCATGGCGGTGGTGACGCCGGGGATTTCGCGCAATTCGTCCGAAACGCCGAGCGCCTTGCGCTTGTCGTCGTGCTCGGCCTCGATCTTCTCCAGATATTCGCGAGCGCGGGTCTGGATTTCCGAAGCGGTGTCCTCGTCGAAACCGTCGATAGAGGCGATCTCGCCGGAATCGACATAAGCGACTTCCTCGACGCTGGTGAAGCCTTCGGAGGCCAGCACCTGGCCGACCATCTCGTCGACGTCGAGGGCTTCCATGAACAGCGACGAACGCTCGACGAATTCCTTCTGGCGGCGCTCGGATTCTTCGGCCTCGGTCAGGATGTCGATATCCCAACCGGTCAGCTGCGAAGCCAGGCGCACGTTCTGGCCGCGGCGGCCGATGGCCAGCGACAGCTGGTCGTCGGGAACCACGACTTCGATGCGTTCGGCATCCTCGTCGAGCACGACCTTGGCGACTTCCGCCGGCTGCAGCGCGTTGACGATGAAGGACGCCGCCGAAGGCGACCACGGAATGATGTCGATCTTCTCGCCCTGCAATTCGCCGACGACGGCCTGGACGCGGCTGCCGCGCATGCCGACGCAGGCGCCGACCGGATCGATCGAGCTGTCGCGCGAGATGACGGCGATCTTGGCGCGCGAACCCGGGTCGCGGGCGACCGACTTGATCTCGATGATGCCGTCATAGATTTCCGGCACTTCCATGGTGAACAGCTTGGCCATGAACTGCGGATGAGTACGCGACAGGAAGATCTGCGGGCCGCGCTGCTCGCGGCGCACATCGTAGACATAGGCGCGGACGCGGTCGCCATATTTGTAGTTCTCGCGCGGGATCAGCTCATCGCGGCGGATGATCGCTTCGCCGCGGCCGAGATCGACGATGACGTTGCCGTATTCGACGCGCTTGACGGTACCGTTGACGATCTCGCCGATGCGGTCCTTGTACTCGTCATACTGGCGGTCGCGTTCGGCCTCGCGGACCTTCTGCACGATGACCTGCTTGGCCGACTGGGCGGCGATGCGGCCGAAATCCATGGGCGGCAGCTGTTCAGCGATGAAGTCGCCGAGCTGAGCGTCGGGATTGCGCTCGCGCGCCGAGGAAATGGCGATCTGCGTGGCGTAGTCATCGACCTTCTCGACGACTTCCATCAGCCGCTGCAGCTTCATCTCACCGGTGTTCGGGTTGATGTCGGCGCGGATGTTGGTCTCCTGACCGTAACGCGAGCGCGCCGCCTTCTGGATCGCATCGGCCATGGCGGCGATGACGATCGACTTGTCGATCGACTTTTCACGCGCGACCGCGTCGGCGATCTGCAGCAATTCAAGTCTGTTGGCGCTTACAACCATCGTTTTTCTCCCGAGCCTGTTTGCCGGACCTTTGCGCCCGGCAGCTCAATCATAGTTCCTGTTCGTGTTCTTCCGTGGCGTCCGCTTCCGCACCCGACTCGTCGTCGTCCGGTTCGCCGCGGCGTTTCTTGGCTTCCTTGCGCGCCCTGTTGTCCTTCGACAGGGCATCGCGGATAAGATCGTCTGTCAGGATCAAGCGCACATCGGCAATCGCATCATAGGGGACGCGCACCGTCGGCTCCTCGCCATAGGCGGCCTTGTCGCGCTCGATCAGCACATCGTCTTCGCCGGCTTCGGCGATCTTGCCCTTGAAGCGCTTGCGGTCGGCAACGACGATCGATGTTTCCATCTTCACCAGATGACCCGTCCAGGTCGTGAAATCCGATTTGCGGACCAGCGGCCGGTCGATGCCGGGCGATGAGACTTCAAGATGATAGGCCTTTTCGATCGGATCGTCGACGTCGAGCGCCGGCGACACCGCGCGGCTGACCTCTTCGCAATCCTCGACGGTCATGGTGCCGTCCTCGCGTTCGGCCATGATCTGCAGCGTCAGCCCGTTCTGGCCCGACAGATGCACCCGCACGAGGCGGAAGCCGATGCCACGCAGGACCGGCTGGACGATCAGCGCGATGCGCGCATCGATGCCGCTTTCGCGGATGATGCGATCGTCGCCCTCGCTTGCCGTTGCAGTCATTGAAGCCCTGTCGTTCTACTAGGTTATCGGCAGGTAATAAAAAAGAGCGGGACCGGGTGGACCCACTCTTCGTCATACCGACCAAGAATTTGAGGCTGATATAAACGATCATGGCCTGTGTTTCAAGCCCGCTATGCTGGTCGGGCAACGCCGCCATCGAGGCGGCCCGCGCCAGCGTTGCATGGGGTGCATGGCGCCTATGCGGCGACCCCCATGGGATTGGCGCCGAAACGCACCTACCTATGTTGCGCTGCACAAATGTGGCCGTGGGTCACACGTGCGCGAAAGGACATGATCATGAGCAATCGCAAGATATTTTCTGCAATAGGCGACTTCTTCACCGTATTCGGCAGCGCCGTGGCCGCTTCACGGGCCGTGGAAGCCGGTCGCAGGCCGCGCGCCGACGACCTGCGCAACCTCGGCGTCGAGCCTGCCGCCTTCGATCGCATCGGCCGCCGCTTCTAAGACTGCAAGCTTATTTCCGAATGAAGGTAAGATAGGCCGGCCGCCGGCCCTCACGAATGGCCTTGACCTCGTAACGGGTGCCCGGCCAGCCTTCATAGGGCCGGTGCCAGTCCGCCGCCTCGCAAGCCTGCCATGCGAACGCGCCATGCGCGCGGCAATGCAGCAGGGTCCAGTTGACATAGGTGTCGATGTCGGACGCAAAGCGGAATTTTGAACCAGGCTTCAGCACACGCGCGAACCGCTCGAGATTGACCGGGCTGACGAAGCGCCGCTTCCAGTGTTTCTTCTTCGGCCAGGGATCGGGATAGAGCAGATCGATGCCGTCGAGCGAGGCTTGCGGCAGCCAGTCGAGCAGCCTTGTGGCGTCGTCGTCATAAACCCGCAAATTGCCGAGCGGTTTCTCGCGCACCGCCATCATCATCTTGGCCATGCCGTTGACGAAGGGCTCGACGCCGATAAAGCCGATCGCTGGGGCCTCGGTCGCACGATGCAGGAGATGCTCGCCACCGCCGAAGCCAATCTCGAGGCGAACCGCGCGGACATCCGTCTCAAACAAAGCGCTGAGATCAGCCGGCGGCTCGGCCGCCAGATCGAGCCGATATGTGCCGAAGCCGCTTTCCAGCGCGGCCGCCTGCTGCGGGCGCATGGTCTTGCCGCGCCGGCGACCGAAAAAGGCTTCGGTCGCGCGGCTTGGTCTGTCCTTCGGATCCATGGCGGGACTTTGCGGTGCCGCTGTCAGGCGGCGACCGCGTCCTTGAGTGCCTTGGCGAGATCGGTCTTTTCCCAGGAGAAAGACCCATCACGGCCGGCCTTGCGGCCGAAATGGCCGTAGGACGACGTCTTGGCGTAGATCGGTTTGTTGAGATCGAGGTGACGGCGGATGCCCGACGGCGACAGATCCATCACCGTGCGCAACGCGTCCTCGAGCTTTGCCTCGTCGACCTTGCCGGTACCGTGCAAGTCGACATAGACCGACAGCGGCTGAGCAACGCCGATGGCGTAGGAAAGCTGGATGGTGCAGCGGTCGGCGAGTTTCGCCGCCACGACGTTCTTGGCCAGGTAGCGCGCCGCATAGGCCGCCGAACGATCCACCTTGGTGGTGTCCTTGCCGGAGAAGGCGCCGCCGCCATGGGGTGCGGCACCACCATAGGTGTCGACGATGATCTTGCGGCCGGTCAGTCCGGCATCGCCGTCCGGCCCGCCAATGACGAACTTGCCGGTCGGATTGATGTACCACATGCAATCGTCGGCGATCTTGAGGTCGCCCAGCGCCTCTCGGATATAGGGTTCGACGACCTTGCGGACCTTCTTCGAATCCCAGCTCGCATCGAGATGCTGTGTGGACAGCACGATCTGCGTCGCCTCGGCGGCCTTGCCGTCGACATAGCGAACGGTGACTTGGCTCTTGGCATCCGGCCCGAGCTTGCCGGCTTCACCGCTGCCTTCGTGACGGGCGGCAGCCAGCAGTTCGAGGATCTTGTGGCTGTAGTAGATCGGCGCCGGCATCAGATCCGGCGTCTCGCGACAGGCGTAACCGAACATGATGCCCTGGTCGCCGGCACCCTCTTCGCCCTGACGGTCGGAGGCATTGTCGACGCCCTGGCCGATGTCAGGCGACTGGCCGTGCAGCAGAACCTCGATCTTCGCCGTTTTCCAATGAAAGCCGGCCTGCTCGTAGCCGATTTCGCGGATCGCCTTGCGGGCGACCGATTTGAACTTGGCCGGATTGACGACCGAATGCCCGGCGGCATCCTTGAGAATATTGCCGGCCTTGTCCCGCTTGAGCAACGTGTCGGGAACACGCACTTCGCCGGCGATCACGACACGGTTGGTGGTGGCCAGCGTCTCGCAGGCGACACGGACTTTCCACGGGTCCATGCCGGTCTTCTTGGCTTCGCGATACACCAGATCGACGATCTCGTCGGAAATCCGGTCACAGACTTTGTCGGGATGGCCCTCGGCAACGGATTCCGAGGTAAAGAAGTAGTTCTGCCGCGTCACGGGTGTCCCCTCTTGAAAAACGATCGGCAGGCTGCCGATTTTGGCGCGCCACGTGTTAGCGGGGCGAAGCGCCGCTCGTCAAGCGGTGCTTCGGTTCTGGCATGATGTCGATGCAGTTATCTTGTGCCACCGGCGGCAAGACGCCGCCAGTCCTGGCGTGATTGCCGATCAGTCGGGATCGTCGGTGGAGAGGGACTTGACCAGGTCTATGATCCTGCGGCGCACCTTGGCGTCCGCGATCTTGACAAAGGCCCGGTTGAGCTGGAGTCCTTCGGGACTGCCGCAGAATTCGACGGCGAAAGCCATCGACGCGTCCTCGGCAAATCCGCGGCCCGCCACGGGCTCCTGGCCGGGCGCATCCTCGAAAAAGAAGGCGACAGGCACGCCGAGTATGGACGCTATCGCCTGCAATCGGCTGGCGCCGACGCGGTTGGTGCCTTTTTCATATTTCTGAATCTGTTGAAATGTGATGCCGAGGTTTTCTCCCAGCTTTTCCTGGCTCATTCCCAGCATGTTGCGGCGAAGCCGGATGCGACTGCCAACATGGATGTCGATCGGATTCGGTTTCTTCTTGTTGTCTTCTGTCATTTTTTCCTCGCCGAATTTTTTCGGCTTTCTCTATTTTTTTCCTGCCCAAACAAAGCCGGAGGCAACTGCCCCAACAGAACGATCCACCGGCTTCGAGAAATTTTCAGGCACTTACAGTATGAGTTTCTAATGTGTGGGCTGTCAATTCACCCGTAGCCTTTGCCTTACGTTCAACAGCGCTGCCCCAACGGCAAACAGCAACATGATCAGCATTCCGTTAATGCGCCGTTGGCCGGGAGATATGAGCGCCTGTCCGGAAATCGGTATGTGGGCGTCGATGGCGCCGCGTGCGTCGATCGCAAGCGCATCGACGATGCGCCCACGCGGATCGACGACGGCCGAGATGCCGTTGTTGGCAGCACGCACCAATGGCAATCCATTTTCCACCGCACGGATCTGGGCCTGCCTGAAATGCTGATACGGACCCGGCGTGTCGCCGAACCACGCATCGTTGGTAACGTTCACAATAAGCTGCGCTGACGCAGCGTCAACTGCCACAAGATCGGGAAAGATCACCTCATAACAGATAAATGGCAGCGCACGGATGCCATCGGGCAGCGTGATGGCGTGGCGCTCATTGCCGGCCGCGAAACTCATCGGCCCGGCAACCAGTTGCTCGATGCCGAAACGCTGGAGCAGATCGGCGAAAGGCAGGTATTCGCCGAACGGCACCAGGTGAACCTTGTCGACGGCGTCAGCGATTTCACCCTTGTCGTCGATCGCCACCACGGAGTTGTAGTAACGGCTGTCGGCATTCGCGGCCGAACCGCCTTCCTCGCGAACGACGCCGGCAATCAGCATCTGGCCGGGTCCGAGCATGTCCCCCAGCGCCGTCAATGCGTCCGGACGCTCGGTGAAGAGGAACGGCACCGAGGTTTCGGGCCACAAGATCAGTTGCGGCTTTTGATGGCCTGGGTCCGGCGCCTTGGCCGAGAGCCCCATCAGGACCGCGAAGATGCGGTCGCGCACCGAGGCATCCCATTTTTCCGACAGGTCAACGGCCGGCTGGACGATGCGGACATCCAGGCTGCGTGAAGCTGGCGGTTCGGGAGCGGCAAGCCTGACATAGCCGAAGCCGACATGGGCGGCGGCGAGCACGACAAACAGTGCCGCGCCGAGGCGCAGATGCCGACGTGCCGCCAGCAGTGCCGGCAATGCGAAGACGAACACCGCGAGCGCGTTCATGCCGATCATGCCCGTCACCGAGACGCTCTGCATCAGCAGCGGCACGGGCATGGCCGCGTAGCCGACGGCATTCCAGGGAAAACCGGTGAACAGGAAATCGCGCAGCCATTCCGCCAGGCCGAAGCCGAAGGCAAGGGCGGCGATGCGGCCAATGTCGTTGCTCCACAGCAGCCGGGCAACGATTGCCGCAAAGCCGTAGAAAAAGGCGAGCATGAAAGGAATGCCGACCACCGCGAAGGGAAGCGCCCAGGCAAAACTGTCGGCCTCGACCAGCAGCGCCGAGCCGATCCACCAGAGGCCGGCGAGGAAATAGCCGAAACCGAACCACCAACCGACGGCGAAAGCCGGCCGCAGGCGCTGGAACAGGCTGCCGGAAGCTTCGCCGGTGGCGCCGTCGAGCAGCCAGACCAGCAGCGGAAACGAGACGAAACAGGCGGCGAAGAAATCGTAAGGCGCCTGCCCAAGCACGGCAAAAGCGCCTGCGAGAAACGCCACGAGCGCACGCCGCCAACCCCAAAGCAGAATTATCCGGCCGGTGAGGCGCTCCATGCATACTTCCGAGTCGCGAATCAGGACACAAGATTTAACAGGCTGCGCTCCGCGCTCCAAACGGCGGATGGGCTGGCTGAGATGCACAGCTTCGGCCCTGCCCTACCGGTGCCAACCCTCGATTTGGACGCCGCCCAGCCGCTCGGCCTCCTCGCGCGGAACCGAACGGATGGTCTGCGTGAAGGTCCAGACATGGCCTTCGGGGTCGCGTGCACGATACTGGCGCTCGCCGTAGAACTGATCCGCCGGCTCCTGGATTATATCAGCGTCGACCGCCCGCGCCTGCTCGCAATGCGCATCCAGGCCGCGCTTCAGCCTGACATAGATCGACTGCGTGTTCTTGCCCAAGACCGAAGCCGGGCTGGCAACATAATCGCTCCATTCGGAATCTACGATGATGTAGCTGTCGCCGAATCGCATCTCTGCATGGACGAGTTTCCCTCGGCATCGCTGACCACCATGCTGCGCGCGAAGCCTAAGGCTGCTTCCAGCCAGTCCAGCGCGGCACGAGGGTCCTTATAGAAAACACCGGACCCCAGACTTGGATGCTTGAAGGGGTCCTCGACCGCCATCCCTAAGCGCCTGGATTCTGGTTTTGCCGCATGATGTTCATTCGAAAAGTCTGCAACTTTTCGGCATCATGCTTAAGCCCTGGTTTTGCCGCATGATGTTCATCCAAAAAGTCTGCAACTTTTCGGCATCATGCTTACGCCTGTTCGGTGCGCGCGGTGGCGCGCCGGCGGCGCTCACCCTTCTGGCTCTGCACGATGCGCACGCGCTTGACGCGGCGCGGATCGGCGTCGAGGACGTGGAACTCGAAGCCGGGTATGGCCTGCACCACCTCGCCGCGGGCCGGAACACGGCCAAGCGTGTTGAAAATCATGCCGCCGATCGTGTCGACATATTCGCCATGTTCACCGGCGGCGAAATCCCCGCCGATCATCTTGGCGACGTCGTCGATCTCGGCCTTGCCGTCGACGATGAACACGCCGTCGCCGCTCTGGGTGATCATCGGCTCGTCGTCGTCATGCTCGTCCTCGATGTCGCCGACCACCATCTCGACGATGTCTTCCAGCGAGGCGAGGCCGTCGGTGCCGCCATATTCGTCGATGACCAGCGCCATCTGGGTGCGCGTCGTCTGCATGCGGCCCATCAGGTCGGAGGCAAGCATCGACGGCGGCACGAACAGCACCGGGCGGATCAGATTGAGGTCGCCAATGGTGCGTGCGAGGTCGACCTGGGCAAGATCGAGAACCGTGGCAGCGGGGGTTTTCCTGGTCGTGCGGCCCTTCTTGACGCGCGCGATCTTGGTGATGTGGGCCAGCACGTCACGGATATGGACCATGCCGCGCGGATCATCGAGCGTCTCGGAATAGACCGGCATGCGCGAATGGCCGGATTGTTCGAAAGTGCCCAGGAGATCGCCGAGCGTCGTCGTGATTTCGACCCCCTGAATGTCGGCGCGCGGTACCATGACGTCCTCGACGCGCACTTCGCGCAGCCGCAGGATGTTGTTGAGCATGGCGCGTTCGCCGGGCGAGAAGGCGCCGGCATCGCTCGTCGTCTCGGCTAGCGCGCCGGCAATTTCCTCACGCAGGCTGGTTCCGTTGCGTTGCCTGAACAGGCCCAGAACGCGGTCGAACAGTGAGGGACCGGCAGGCAACGTCTCGCTGGCAGCGCTGCCAGCACCGGCAGCAGCAGAGGTACTGCTAGCGCCAGACGTAACGGTACTCGGACTTGATCCCTCTTCCGACGTGTCGGAAGCCTTGTTCGCACTGCCGGCGTCGGGGCGGGCGGCAGTCTCTGGTTTGTCGTTCATCGTCGTCCGGTCAATTGATCAGATGTAGTTACGCGTAGGGGTCGGGAATGGCAAGCCTTGCAAGCGCCGCGCGTTCGACGGCTTCCATCGCCTCGGCCTCGGCCTCGGTCTCGTGATCGTAGCCCAGCAAATGCAGCAGGCCGTGGATGACGAGATGGGTGATATGGTTCTCGACCGGCTTGTCTTCCAGTGCCGCTTCATGGGCGACCGTTTCGGCGGCCAGCACGATGTCGCCCAGCATCGGCGGCAACGGACCGCCTTGCGCAAACGGAAAAGCCGGGAAAGACAAGACGTTGGTCGGCTTGTCCTTGCCGCGCCAGCCGGCATTGAGGAGCTGGACATGGGCGTCGTCGGTAAAAACGAGGCTGAGTTCGGAACGGCCCGCCACGCCGGTTTCGGCAAAAGCCGCCTTGACCGCGCCATCGACCAGCCGCGTCAGGCTTACCTCGTCGGGCCAGTTGCCCGCCTCAACCGATATGTCGATGTCGACGGGAACATTCCCGTCGCCGGATATTATGTCCTCAGGCATGAAGCCGCATCGTCAACATCAATTCTCGGCGCCGAGGCCGCGCGCCAGCTTGGCGTCCCGGTCGTAGGCCCTGACGATTTCCGCCACCAGTGGATGGCGGACCACATCGCCGTCGTTGAAGCGCACGGTGACCGCGCCCGCCACACCGTCCAGCACGCGCAAGGCTTCGACCAGGCCCGATTTGGTGTTGGAGGGAAGGTCGATCTGGGTCGGGTCGCCGGTGACGATCATGCGCGAATTTTCGCCCAGACGCGTCAGGAACATCTTCATCTGCATCGGCGTGGTGTTCTGCGCCTCGTCGAGGATGACGGCGGCATGCGCCAGCGTGCGGCCGCGCATGAAGGCGAGCGGCGCGATCTCGATCACTTCGGCGGCAATGGCGCGCTCAACCTTGTCGGCGGGCATCATGTCGTAGAGCGCATCATAGAGCGGCCGCAGATAGGGATCGACCTTCTCCTTCATGTCGCCGGGCAGGAAGCCCAGCCGTTCGCCGGCCTCGACCGCAGGCCGCGAGAGAATGATGCGCTCGACCATGCCGCGCTCGAGCAGCATCGCCGCATGCGCCACCGCCAGATAGGTCTTGCCGGTGCCGGCCGGGCCGATGCCGAACACCAGTTCCGACCGTTCCAGCGCCCGCATATAGGCGTCCTGGTTGAGTGAACGGGCATAGATCGTCTTCTTGCGGGTGGCGATCTGGGCGGCGGAAACCTTGCCCTTACGCTCCAGCGTCGGCAGGGTCAGCTGATCGTCGGCGGCAATCGCCATGCGCACGGCGCCATCGACGTCGGACTGGCCGATATCGACGCCCTTCTGGAGAATGCCGTAGAGATTGTCGAGCGCGCGGCGCGCCTGCTCGGCGGCCGACGCCGAACCCTTGATGGTCAGCTGGTTGCCGCGTGAGCGGATGTCGACGCCAAGCTTCTGCTCCAGCCTGGCGAGGTTTTCGTCGAACTGACCATAAAGGGCGCTGGCAAGCTTGTTGTTGTCGAAAGTCAGAACGATGTGCGCCATGTCAGAAGCCCCAGATGCCGGTACCGGGGGCAGGTTCTTCAGCTCTGCTGCGCTCAACCGTCTCTCCTCATCTGCCGAGACCCTCAGGCCAATTCGGCGAACAGGCTATTGTAGCCCGTCTTCGTGATTCGCACCTGGATAATGTCACCGATTTCGCCGGCCTTTTCATCAACAATAACCGGCTGCAGCCAAGGTGAGCGGCCAACCTTCTGGCCAGCCTGACGGCCGGGCTTCTCGATCAGCGTGTCGATGGTGCTTCCAACGAGGCTCAAGCCGAAATCCTGCTGCTGCTTCACAAGCAGAGCCTGCAGCCGCTGCAAGCGCTCGTCCTTGACCGTTTCGGGCACATGATCGGACATTTCGGCGCCCGGCGTGCCGGGGCGCGGCGAATATTTGAACGAGAAGGCCGAGGCGTAATTCACCTGACGCACCAACTCCATCGTCGCCTCGAAATCCGCTTCTGTCTCGCCGGGGAAGCCAACGATGAAGTCGCCGGAGAGCGCGATGTCAGGCCGCGCGGCACGGATACGGTCGAGCAGCGCCAGATAATCCCTCGCCGTGTGCCGGCGATTCATCGCCTTGAGGATGCGGTCGGAGCCGGATTGCACCGGAAGATGCAGATAGGGCATCAACGCCGGCAGATCGCGATGGGCCGCTATCAGTTCGTCATCCATGTCGCGCGGGTGGCTGGTGGTGTAGCGCAGACGCGCCAGCCCGGGGATTTCGGCCAGCCTGAAGAGCAGGCGGCCAAGGCCCCACTCCTCGGTCTTGCCCCCTTTGGCCTCGCCCCGGCCATGCCAGGCATTGACGTTCTGGCCAAGCAGCGTCACTTCGCGCACGCCGGCTTCGGCCAGGCGCTCAGCCTCCGCGACAATCTGCGCCACCGGCCGGGAGACTTCGGAGCCCCTTGTGTAGGGCACAACGCAGAAGGTGCAGAACTTGTCGCAGCCTTCCTGCACGGTGAGGAAGGCGGTGACGCCGCGCTTGATGACCTCGGCGCGCTTGGGCTGCGGCAGATGCTCGAACTTGTCCTCGATGGCGTAGTCGGTCTCGACGATCTTTTCGCCGCCGCGCACCCGCGCCAGCACGTCCGGGAGCCGGTGATAGGTCTGCGGACCGATGACCAGGTCGACGGCAGGCGAACGGCGGATGATCTCGGCGCCTTCGGCCTGCGCCACGCAGCCGGCGACGCCGACCAGCATCTCACGGCCGGCCAGGGCACGCTCGGCTTTCATGTCGCGGATACGGCCGAGCTCGGAATAGACCTTTTCGGCCGCCTTCTCCCTGATATGACAGGTGTTCAGCAACACCAGGTCGGCCTCGCCAATGGCATCGGTCGCGGAATAGCCGTCGGCAGCCAGCGCATCGGCCATACGCTGTGAATCATAGACATTCATCTGGCAGCCATAGGTCTTGATGAAGACTTTTCTCGCTGCCGCGGGAAGCACCGCCGGCTGTCCAGCCGTAGTGCCGATGTCGTCGCTTTCTATCGTGTTCAAGTCCATAAGGCGGCTTCTAACGCCTTTCCGTGACAAAAAACAGACGATTCTCGGCGCGCCAGCAAGGGCATGCCGGAGCTACCGGCTCGGCCGCGGGTCGGCAAGCGCCGCCTGCATCATCTCACGCACCTGGCTTTCCATCAGTTTCGACGTCTCCTTGCGGTTCGAACCCTTGGAAAAGGCGATTGCCTCGCCGAAATGCACCTCGACGTCGAGCGCGCCCTCAGCGAGCAATACCTTGAGATGCGGCATCAGATCCTCATCGCCGATCCAGGCGGCAAGCGGGCGATGCCGGCGGCCGAGCGGCACGCCGTGCAGACGCGTATAGGCGATCGCCACCGGCTGGATGAACACCTGTTCCGCCGCGCCTTCGGAAATCGCCATCGAGGCGGCGCCGAACAGCGTGCTCTTGAACGGCAGGATCATATTGCCGTCGCCGGTCGAGCCCTCGGCAAACAGCACCATCGCATCGCCCTTGGCCATGCGGCTGGCAATCTCGCTTGCCTGGTCGCCCGACGATCGCTTGCGCTCGCGCTCGATGAACACGGTGCGCTGCAGCTTCGACAGCATGCCGATCAGCGGCCAGCCTTCCATATCCGCCCTGGCGATGAACTTTACGTCGGCAAAAGAGCCGAGCACCATGATGTCGGTCCAGGAGATGTGATTGGACGCAACCAGCAGCGGGCGCTTGTCGGACAGCGTTCCCTTGACATGGATGCGCATGCCGAGCGCCCTGACGATCAGCCTGTGCCAGATCTTGAGGATGAAGGTTTCCGGCCACCAGCCGGTCTTCATCGACAGGATCTGTAACGGCACGAGGACCAGCGAACCGGCGACAACGAGGCCCAGCGCCAGGAAAATCCTGATTTTCTTGATCATCGCCTCATCCCGGCCGTGTCGCTAGCGAAGATCGCGGCGCATGACAAGCGCGCCGGTCGGTCCGTGTTCGGCCGATCTGTAGTAATTCGGCCGCTTGCCGACCTCATGGAAGCCCAGCCGACGATAAAGCGCGATCGCCGCGACATTGGTCTCATCGACCTCGAGGAACAGCGCTTCGGCGCGCTGCGCGTGCAGTTCGCGCAACACCGCGTCCATCAATTGCCAGCCCAACCCCTGGCGACGATGCGATCGCGCCACCGCGACGGTCAGGATCTCGCCCTCGCCTGCCGCAAGCCTCGCCAGCACGAAGCCGACGGGCGGCTTGGAGCCCTGCCCGGTTTCGCGCGCGGCATAGCCGAACACGGTGTCCTGTTCGAGCAGGGCGGCGAATTCGCCATCGGTCCAGGGGCGGACAAAGTCCTCGCGATGCAGCAGCGAGACCGCCGGACTGTCGGCGATCCTCAGCGGCTCGAGCGCGTAGTCCCGGCGGCGTGGTTGGAGAAAAGGTATGCGCATTTATCTTTCTTGCCTTGATAGAATAAAGCCAGCCTGCGGCTTGGCGTCGGCGCCGCGCATATAGAGTGGTTTCGGCCGTTCGCCTGCGCCCTTGGCGGCAGCCAGGCGGGCGTAGGTGACAATGTCGGCGGTGGCTGTCCGAGGGCCGACATCAAATTCGCGCCCGGCCGATGCGCTGATGAGCGCTGCCGCGGTGCCGGCAAGCACCGGAGACGTTTCCATCGCCATGGCCACCACGTCAGCCAGCGTGGCCACGGCCGGACCGTAAGCCAAGGCTGACGTTTCGTCGTAAAAGGCGGCGTGGATCTCCTCACGGCCGGCATCGAGCGCCGCCAGCACGGCGCGACCGGGAAATGCGGCTGCTGCTTCGGCGGCCAGCGCCTCCAGGGTCGTCACCCCGATCGCCGGTATCTTCAGCGCCAGCGCCAGGCCACGCGCGGTCGAGACGCCGACCCGCAGACCGGTGAAGGAACCGGGGCCGACAGAGACGGCAATGGCGCCAAGACCGGCATAGTCGGTTGCGCTTGCCTCCAGCGCTTCGGCTGTGACCGCCATCAGGTGCTCGGCATGGCCCTTGCCGAGATCGAGCACCGAGCGGCCAAGCTCCCGCTTCGCCACAGCATCATAGACGCAAGCGGCGCAAAGGTTGGCGGCACAGTCGATGGCAAGCAATTTCATGAGGCAACCGGTTCGAAAAACAATTCCCTGTGCCCGCCACGGCCCGCCACCGCAAGGGGATAGTGCATAATTCGTTAAACGGCTTCGCTGGTAGACTATGCGGCCTGTTCGATGCGCAGCATGTGGTTGTCCCAGACATAGTCCGGTTCGGAGCGTGTCGCGCCGCTGCCCTCGACGATCTCGCCGGCGCCGGTGGTGGCCATGAAGCCGGTTCCATCGGGGGCCACGCCGCAGACCTCGACCAACGCGCTGTTCGCAACGACCCGGCCGCTGGCCGCATCGATCACGACAAGCGAGTTGCCTTCCGGCGAGGAAACGGCGACGGTTCCGGCAGCCCGATTGGCCGCGACCGAGCCTATGTAGTTGCGGAAGCCGGACAAAACGTCCTGCGGCATGTCGAGCAACTGCAGATCCTTGCCGCGCGCGGCGCGACCGACCAGCAATGGACGATCGCTGCCCGGTCCCCGGTACTGGCAGCCGAACCAGACGCTTCCGGCCGGATCGGTGTCCATGTGGCGGATCGACAGCTGATGCAGTGCGGCCGGCAATTCGTGTTTCTCGATGACATAGCCGGTAACGCGGTCTATCAGCACATAGGACGGCTTCATGGTGGCGATGTTGAGCTCGGCGCGGCCGTAATCCGGATGGGTCTCGATGCCGCCATTGGCAACAGCGATCGTCCTGCCGTCGCCCAGCAGCAGAAGCTCGTGCGGACCCATGCCGTAGGTCGGGAACTCACTGATGCGGCTGAATTTCGCCCGCGCGTCGTAGACGCCGACGACGCCGGCAGCATTCTCGAAGTCGTTTTCGGTGGCATAAAGCAGCGCCCCGTCGGGCGAGAACACGCCATGGCCGAAGAAATGCCGGCCGGCGATGCTGGCGATGGTCAGCGGCGCGTCACGGCCCGAGTGATCGAAAACCACGGCGAAGGTGCCGGGCTGACGCGCGAAGACCACCGAGCGTTTCGATATGGGATCGAAGGTGACATCGTGGCCGCGATCGGGCAGGTCGATCGCATGCAGGAGCTTGCCGGCCTCGGACAGGACGGCAGCGCCAAAGCTGCCGTCGCGTTTGACGAAAGCGGTGGCGAAGACGGCGTCGGCCGCAAGCGTCGTTGCCCAGGCCGACGGCGCCATTGCCGCGGCAAAGCCGATACCCGCAGCCCTCAGGAAATCGCGGCGATCGATGAGGGAGGTTTTCAAGAGACTATCCTCCCCTGCACTGGCTCGCTCCAGGACACGGTGATTATTACGGATCGGAGCTGACGCTTGGCACCTACCGATTCTTGGAATGATCCATCGCAGACATTGGAAGTTGGCCGACGCCTCCGGAACTTCGTCATCCACGGGCGGAGCAGGAGCGAAGCTCCGTCGCGGAGACCCGAGGATCCATGCCGTGACCTTGACCGTCGGGTGCAACGGAGCAAAATTCTGGACCGCGGCAGCGCTTTGAAGTCGCGGCATGGATCCCGGGGTCTGCGCTGCGTCGCTTCGCTCCTTGCTTCGCCCCAGGATGACGAAGCTATGGGCGTTTCGGCCAATCTCAAGGTCATGCTCAGTCCCCATCCAGCGACGAGAAGCCGGCGGTCAGGCCGAATTCAGCGGTCAACCTGGTGCCGATCAAGGTCGACAGGCTGGAGGTGATCAGCGCGAAATGGTCGAGTTTGTCACGCAGTGTCGGATCGGCGAGCGCCTTGTCGATCGGGCCCTGAATGGACTTTGCGGTGGCGACACCGTTGACCAATTGGATATGGATCGATTGGGCCATCCAGCGCGCATCGGGCGGCAGGGCGTCGCCAAGCTTCGAGGCCTGGAACAGCGTGTCGATGCCGGAGAGATTTCCAGCCAGCGAATTGGTGGTGTTTTGCGAGCGCCAGTAGATCGCCTGTTTCGGCTTGTCCGCATCCGGCTTGCCGCCGAAAAACCCTTTCAGGCGCACGTCGCGGACCATTTCCAGCTCATTGATGAAGACGCCGACCAGTTCGGTCACCGCTTCGTTGCCGTCGCGGTAGAGCGGGTTCTGCGTCCCCGGATTGGCCCAAAGGGCTGGAAAGCCGTCCGGCTTGTTCCAGGCGGCGCTGACCTCGCCGGCCATGGTTTCGATGTTGCCGGCAACAGCAGTGCCATAAGCGCAGCGGTAGGGATCATCCTTGCCGGCAAGTGCATCGGCGCCGTCGCCGTAAAGAACGAATTCGAGCGCGCCCAGCCCCTGCATGGCAACGCTCTTGCCAGCCAGTTGTGCCGGATCGGTCGCGGTCGGATCCTTGTCGGACAGCGCCGCCTGTACCTGTTTCAGGCCGATGCTCTTGCGATCCGGCCAGAACAGCATGCGTTCCAGCCGGTTGTTCTCCTTGATCGGTCCGAAGGCGATGATTTCGGCTGACGACCAGGCATAGACGGTGGCGGAGAATTCGGCGCGTGCGGCATCGAGTTCTCCTTGCGAGGGCGCTTCGCAGAGCTTGTGCATCGCTTTCGTCAAGGCTTCCGCATGCTGATGCAGGCCGGCATAGGCCGGGCGGACAAAGCCATCGATCGCCCGCTGGATGATGTCGGAGGCTTTGACCGCCGCCGACGCCGGGACGACGCCCAGCAGAGCCAGCGGAAGAACGAGAAACAATGCAGAGCGCTTGAACATCACAGTGCCTCCAGGAATTTGAGCAGCGCATTGCGGTCGGCCGCATTGGCTGCGGCAAAGCGGTCGCGCGCTTTCTGCGCCTCGCCGCCATGCCACAGGATCGCCTCGGTCAAGCTGCGCGCGCGCCCGTCATGCAGGAAGAAGGAATTGCCGTTGACCGTCTCGGTCAGGCCGATGCCCCACAGCGGCGGCGTGCGCCATTCATTGCCCGTCGCATCTCCCACGGCCTGGCCGTCGGCCAGATCAGGCCCCATGTCGTGCAGCAGGAAGTCGGAATAGGGCCAGATCAGTTGGAAGGCCTGCGCCTTGTGGGCCGTGCCGCGACGGGTGACGAATTTCGGCGTATGGCAGGCGATGCAGCCGATCTCGTAGAAGATTTTCTTGCCAATGAGCACCTGCGGCGTGTCGAGGTCGCGGCGCGCCGGCACGGCCAGGTTCTGCGAATAGAAGGTGACGAGATCCATCACCGGCGGCGGCGCCTCGACCGGGCCAAGACGCTGCTGCACGCCGTTCGGCATGGCGATGCATTTTGCCTCCGCAGCAGTGCAATCGCCCCAATGCTTCGGCTCTTCGGGCGTCGAGATGCCGATGTCGCCGGCAAAGGCATCCGCTGCCTGCTGGCGGATCGACGCGGTCTGCGCCTTCCAGCCGAAGCGGCCGAGCGTCAGTTCCCCGCTCAAGCTATCGCGCACGATGTTCGGCCTGCCGGAAATGCCGTCGCCGTCCCTGTCGTCCGGATCGGCGTGGGCGAGAATATCAGCCGGCGCGATCTGTTCGATCAGGCCCAGGCCGATCATTGGCGGCGTCAGTCGCGGCGACAGCGTGGTGCGCGGGTCGAGTGGTCCATAGGCAGGGTCGACGACCGAATAGCTCGGTTTGCGCAAGGAAATCACGGTGCCGTCCGTCAGCTCCGCCTTACGTTCCTGGTAGTCGACATGCATCCCACCTTCGCCGCGCAGACCGGGTACGGCGAGCTCCTGCAATTGCGTGCCGTAGACCGGGTCGGGGAAGTTGAGCACCTTGTGTTCGGCAATCGCTGCCCTCTCTTCCGCGTTGCTGGCCTCCCGTGCCAGCCGCAGGAACATCGAGGTCGTGCCGGCGTCGCCTTGCGGCGGGCGGCCGCGGCCATCCTTCAGATGGCAGTTCTGGCAGGCACGTTCGTTGAACAGCGGGCCGAGCCCGTCCGAAGCCTGCGTCGAGGATGGCGACGACACCCAGTTCTTGCGGAAAAGGGCATTGCCGAGCTTGAAGTCGCCCTCTTCCTCGAAGGTGATGTTGGCCGAGGATTGCGAGAAGGAATCGCGGCTGACGTCCTTTCGGGACGTGCCGGCGCCACCTTGCATCAGTTCGAACTGCTCTGGCCTGGAAAAATCCATGGTCGGCCTGGTGACGGCGATGACGCGCGCCTGATCCTTCGCATTGAGGTCGGTGCGCGTGGTGGCGAGCCCGGCCGGCTGAAGATCACCGGCCATCGCCGAAGAGGCAAGCGCAAACACGAGCACGACACAGCGCCGACGCGCCAATCCGGCCGGCGTCTTCTCAGGGAGCGGCGAGCCGTCGGCCCGCCGCGAGCGGCGCACGAATTCTAGCAGGCGCCGCATTCCCGCATGCCCTTACTCCGCCTCGTCCGCCGATGCGGCGTTGAGCTGGCCGTATTTCTCCTCGCCGATCGAGGCAAGCAGGTCGAGCTGCGTCTCGAGAAAGTCGATGTGACCCTCCTCATCGGCCAGCAATTCCTCGAACAGCTTCATCGTCACGTAGTCGCCGGCGTCGTTGCAGATTTCGCGCGAGCGCTTGTAGGCGGTACGTGCGTCATATTCGCCGGCAAGGTCGGATTCGAGCACTTCCTTGACGTTCTGCCCGATGCGCAGCGGCGCCACGGACTGCAGGTTCGGATGGCCTTCGAGGAAGATGATGCGGGCGACGAGCTTGTCGGCATGGTGCATCTCCTCGATCGATTCCGCCCGCTCCTTCTTTGCCAGCTTGGCGTATCCCCAGTCCTCGAGCAGGCGGAAATGCACCCAGTACTGATTGACAGCCCCAAGTTCCAGAAAAAGGGCCTCGTTAAGCCGCTCGATGATCTGCGGATCGCCTTTCATGAATTCTGCTCCCGTATTGGACGCGCAGGCCTCTGACGCGATCCAGGTGTGAAACGACATCCACGCCGCTCGCCTCCGAGCGGGCGTGGTAATTTTCGGTGACCCGAATGATCGTTTCCACCACATTTGGGAAGCAGCCGCAACAGCGACCGCGCTTTTGCATGGCATGATAGATCTTCGCCGGCACGATCAGCTGCCAGGGATCCTGGTCCAGCAGCCCGACGATCGTCTGCTCGATCTCCTTCTCGGTGATGATATTGCAATGACAAATCAGCATTGGCTTGCTCGGCTGGCTGACGGCGTCTCCCGCGCCGTGTGGCTTGATTTTCTAGCGGAGGCCGTTCCAGAGCCGGTTTTCCGGCTCCCGGATCAGTCACCTGTCTTGCGACCCTTACTTGAACACCTTGTCCGGCGCGTCGAGGCTATCGGACCCTTCGAAGGCGATGGTGCTGAGCTTCAAGGAGCCGACGGCGCGCTCAATCGACTTGGTCTGATCGATCAGCGCATCGATCGCCGCCTGCACGGTGGCGTTGCCCTCAATGTTGCCCTCGGCGATCTGCTGGTCATAGGCCTCGCCGGCCAGTGCACGCGCCTTGATCGCCTCCATCTTGGCGACCGAAACATCGAGCTTGTCAGACAGTTCCTTGTCGATCGCCGGATCGGCCGCCTTCACCATATCGGCCACCGAGGGACCCGAAACGACGGTGCCGTCGAGACGCGTGTAGCTCGCATGATAGGCCGCGCGAATGCCGATGGCGTCGTAGAGATGCGAATTGTACGTGTTGTCGGAGAAGCAATCGTGCTCCTCTTCCGGATCATGCAGCAGCAGGCCGAGCTTCATGCGCTCGCCGGCCAGTTCGCCGTAGGACAGCGAGCCCATGCCGGTGAAGATGGTCGAGATCGCCGTGTTCGGCTCGCCATCGACGAGAGCCTTGCGGGCGGCGCCGTCTTCCTTCCAGTTGCCGACCATCTCCTGAAGATCCGAAACCAGAAGGTCGCTGGCCGATTTCAGATACTCGGCGCGGCGATCGCAATTGCCGCCGGTGCAGTTCTGGAGGTCGTAGTCGGTATAGGGGCGCTCGCCGGCACCCGGCCCGGTGCCATGCAGGTCCTGGCCCCAGAGCAGGAATTCGATGGCGTGGTAGCCGGTGGCGACATTGGCCTCGATGCCGCCGGCTCCCTGCAGCGTGCCGGAGAGGAATTCCGGCGAAAGCTTCGATGCATCGACCTTCTTGCCGTTGATCTCGATCTCCTTGTTGGCGATCACATTGGCCGTGTAGAGCGCATTCGCGTCCGATTCGGTGCCGTAGCTCTTGGCGACGTAGTCGATCAAACCTTCATCCAGCGGCCAGGAATTCACCTTGCCTTCCCAGTCGTCGACGATCTTGTTGCCGAAGCGGTAGACCTCGGTCTGCTGGTAGGGAACGCGCGATGCCTTCCAGGCGTCACGGGCAGCGTTGAGGGTTTCCGCCGATGGCGTGGCGAGCAGCGCGTCGACCGCCTTGTCGAGCGCCTGCGCGGTGGTCAGCGAATCCTCATATTTGGCGAGCGCGATGTCGGAATAGGTCTTGATGACGGCCTTTGCATCGGTTTCCGCCTTTGCCGGCAACACGAATACCGCCGCCGTCAGCAGGGCAGTGGCGCCGATCGCCGCAAGCCTGCTGCCATATCGTGCTGTCATAATCACTCTCCAGTTTCTCGGAAATTCTGTAAACGGCGCGCACAGCAACCGGCGCCAGGCCATCTGCGGGCCATTGGGCGCAAGAGATGCCGCGCTAGCGCGCGGTTCGCGGAAGAAAGACACCAAAATGCCTCCAATCGAAAGGGTTCAAGGCCCAGACATTAAAGGGATGCGCTGACGCGCGAGCTTCCATAAAGCTGCGACATCGTCGGATGTCAATGACAATCCGTAGGAAAAGTCAATTGAAACAACAGTTTAGAATTATTCTAAACTACGACTGTCAACTTATGCGTCTTTCTGCACCGGTCTTGCCGTTGAACTGTACGATTGACAGCTGCCATTCCGGGTGCGACCCGCAAAAGCTCTCTTGCGGCGGCACCAGACAATTGCCACTTGGCGAGACATCCTAGGATAGAAGCGGGATTGGAATGCGATGAAGAACGGTGTGGTCATTGTCGGCGCGGGTCATGCGGGCGTGCAAGCGGCCGCCAGTCTGCGCGAAGACGGCTATGACGGGCCGGTGATCCTCGTCGGGGATGAGGACGAACTTCCCTATCACAAGCCGCCGCTGTCGAAGACTTTCATCAAGGATGCCGAGGCCAAGCCGCAACCCTTGCGCGGCGAGGCCTTTTACACCGGCAGCGCCATCGATTACCGGCCTGGCGTCAGGATCGATCGGATCGATACCCGACGCCGCAGTTTGGATATTGCCGGCGGTGGTGCGCTGGCCTTTGACCATCTGATCCTGGCGACAGGCTCGCGCCCGCGCACGCTGCCGCTGCCCGGTGCCGACCTGTCCGGTGTGCTGTCGCTGCGCTCGCTGGCCGATGCGCGGCTGATCCGCGACCTCAGCGCGCAAAGCGACGAAATCGTCATCCTCGGCGGCGGTTTCATCGGGTTGGAGATAGCAGCCACACTGCGGGCCACCGGCCGCACGGTGACAGTGGTGGAGGCCGTGGACCGGCTACTCGGCCGCGCCGTGGCGCCGGTGGTGGCGAGCCACGTCCGGCAACGGCTGGAAGCGACAGGCGTGCGCATTCTCACCGGCACCTCGATCGCCAGGCTCGATGGCGAAAACGGTCATGTCACGGCCGCCATCACCTCGTCAGGCGAAAGGCTGCCGGCGCGCATGGTCATCGTCGGCATTGGTGCCATGCCGAATGTCGAACTGGCGCAGTCTGCAGGCCTCGGCATCGCCAACGGCATCCGCGTCGATCATCAGATGCGCACGTCGATGCCGGAGATTCTCGCCATTGGCGATGCTGCCTCCTACCGTCACTGGTTCACCGGCGGCGACGTGCGGCTGGAATCGGTGCAGAACGCCACCGATCAGGCGCGGCTTGCCGCGCGCACGATATCAGGCCACACCGACGCCTATTCGGCGGTGCCATGGTTCTGGTCGGACATCGGCGACATGAAATTGCAGATGGTCGGCCTGACCGCCGGCGGCGACAGCCATGTCGTGCTGGGCGACCTGCCCGAAAACAAATTCTCGATCTACCACTATGCCGGCGACCGGCTGCTCGGCATCGAATCGGTCAACCGCCCCGGCGACCACATGCTTGGCCGCAAGATGCTCGGCGCCGGCTTTTCGCCGACGCAGGAAACGGTTGCTGAGGGACCTGACGGTTTGAAGGCGGCGCTGGCCGCGTTTCAGCAGGATGAGCCTGCCAGGGCTGCGGGCTAGCCCCCGCTTACCCTCCCCTTGTGGGGAGGGTCGCTGCGAAGCAGCGGGGTGGGGGTCTGTGCGAGGCCCCCACCCGGACCTTCGGTCCGACCTCCCCACAGGGGGGAGGTAGAAGTTCAGGCGGCGCAGACTTCGCGGATCGAGCTTTCCAGGATGTCGAGTGCTTCGTTCATGACTTCGTCCTGGATGGTGATCGGCGCCAGGAAGCGGATGACGTTGCCGTAGACACCGCAGGTCAGCAGGATCAGGCCCTTGTCGAGCGCCTTCAACCGGATCGCATTGGCGATCTCGGCCGACGGCAGGCCCTTCTTGACGTCGTTGAACTCGACCGCGTTCATGAAGCCGAGGCCTCTGATGTCGACGATCTCGGGCACGTCGTCGCGGATCGACTGCAGCCGCTGCTTCAGCCTTGCGCCCAGCGTGTTGGCGCGGTCGCACAGGTTTTCGTCCTCGATCACGTCGAGCACGGCGTGCGCGGCGGCAACGCCGATCGGGCTGCCGCCATAGGTGCCGCCGAGCCCGCCGGGCCCGGGCGCATCCATGATTTCGGCGCGGCCGGTGACCGCCGCCAGCGGGAAACCGCCGGCAAGGCTCTTGGCCATGGTGGTGATGTCGGCGGCCACCTCATGGTGATCCATCGCAAACATCTTGCCGGTGCGGGCAAAGCCGGTCTGCACTTCGTCGGCGATCAGCAGCATGCCGTGCTGGTCGCAAAGCTTGCGCAGCGCAACCAGGAAGTCACGCGGCGCGTCGTAGAAGCCGCCCTCGCCCTGAACCGGCTCGATGATGATGGCGGCGACGCGGGCCGGATCGACATCGGCCTTGAACAGCCGGTCGAGCGCCGCCAGCGAGTCGGCGACCGAGACACCGTGCAGCGGCACCGGGAACGGCGCATGATAGACATCGCCCGGCATGGCGCCGAAGCCGACCTTGTAGGGCACGACCTTGCCGGTCAGTGCCATGCCCATGAAGGTGCGGCCATGGAAACCGCCGGCGAAGGCGATGACCGCCTGACGGCCGGTGGCATTGCGGGCGATCTTGATGGCGTTCTCTACCGCCTCCGCCCCGGTGGTGACGAAGATCGTCTTCTTCTCGAACTTGCCGGGCAGCATGCCGTTCAGCCGTTCGGCCAGGCGCACATAGCTCTCATAGGGCACCACCTGGTGGCAGGTGTGGGTGAAGCGGTCGAGTTGTGCCTTGACCGCTTCGATCACCCTGGGATGGCGATGCCCGGTGTTGACGACGGCGATGCCCGACGAGAAATCGATATAGCGACGCCCCTCGACATCCCAGATTTCCGAATTTTCAGCCCGGTCGGCATAGATCTGCGTGGTCATGCCGACACCGCGGGAAATCGATTGGTTCTTGCGTTCGGAAATGGCTGAATTCTTCATCGTATCCCTCACCGGGCCGGCGCCCGTCCTGTTTGATGCCGTTGAGACATCTTCTGACCTTATTTCACGTTTTCCTCAAGTCGGCACCACCGGCAGGCGATTGGGCCTGCGGTGGGCAGATCCCGGCGCTTAACCAGTCAGGCGATACACGTACGAGACCGGTTTCCTTTTCCCGGGGATCGACTATCCTCTGGATGTCCACGAGGCATCGCGACCAGCGAGCCGCCGCGGCCGGGGGAGCCCATGAGCAGGAACGTGACTTCGCCCGTCTCGCAGCCGTCGGTCCAAGCTCCCGGTCTTTTGTCTTTTCCAGCCGCCCCGGCGCTTTTCGCCTGCACGGCTGCGCTGCTTTTGGTCGGCTGCCAGAAGCAGGAAGCGGTGGACAAGAAACTGCAGATCATGGTGCGCACCGAAACGGTGGCGATGGCCGACTATGCGCCAAGGACCTCGCTGACCGGGGTGATCGCGGCGCGTACGCTGAACAATCTGTCGTTCCGGGTCGGCGGTCGCGTCGCCGAACGGTTTGTCGATGTCGGCCAGCATGTCGATCAAGGCACGGTGCTTGCCCGGATCGATCCGCAGGAGCAGGAATCCGATTTGCGCTCGGCGCAGGCCGATCTCGACGCGGCACAGGCGCAATTGACCCAGTCCGCCGCCGCCTTCGAACGGCAGAAGACGCTGCTCGCCCAGGGTTTCACCACCAGGCGCGATTATGACGCCGCGGACCAGGCCCTGAAGATGGCACAAGGCAGCGTCGATGCCGCGCAGAGCGCTTTCTCCAACGCCCAGCAAAACCTGTCCTTCACCGAACTCAAGGCCGGTGCCGCCGGCGTGATTACCGCCCGCCAAGTCGAAACCGGCCAAGTGGTGCAAGCCGCGCAAACCGTCTTCACCGTCGCCGAGGACGGGGACCGCGACGCGGTATTCAACGTGCAGGAGACGCTGATCGCCAAGACACCGGCATCGCCTGCGGTGACGATCACGCTGTTGTCCGATCCGCAGGTCAGGGCGACGGGCAAGGTCCGCGAAATCTCGCCTGCGGTCGACCCGGCTTCGGGCTCGATCCGGGTCAAAGTCGCCATTCCCGACACGCCCGCCGGCATGCCGCTGGGGGCAGCCGTCATCGGCTCGGTAAGCGCCAAACCGGCGAAGGCGATCCTGCTGCCTTGGCAGGCGCTGACGTCCAGCGGCGGCAAGCCGGCGGTCTGGATCGTCGATCCCTCGACCAAGGCGGTGACGATGGCGCCGGTCGAAGTGCTGGCGTTCAATTCGGGCACGGTCGTGATCGCCAAGGGGCTGGACGCGGGCCAGAGCGTCGTCACCGCTGGAGGACAGCTGCTCAGCCCTGGACAGACGATCGAAATATCGGGAGCGGGCCAATGAGCCGAACGCCACGCATCCTGCTCGGCGTGCTCATGCTCGGCGCGCTGGCATCCTGCTCCAAGTCGGAGGAAAAGCCGCCAGAGATCATCCGACCGGTGCTGTCGATGGTGATCGAGCCGCGCACCACGCAAATCTTCGGTTTTGCCGGATCCGTCGAACCGCAGGTCAGCGCCGACCTGGCCTTCCGCCTGCTTGGGCGGGTCGTCTCGCGCGACGTCCAGGTCGGCGACATCGTCAGCAAGGGCACGACGATAGCGGCACTCGATCCGACCGCGCTGGAGTTGGGCCTCCAGGCGGCCAAGGCGGAACTGTCCAATGCCGAGGCGCAGCTCGCCAACGCCGCCGCCAGCGAGGAACGGCAGCGCCAGTTGCTCGCCTCGGCCAACGCCACGCAAGCTGTCTTCGATGCCGCGCAGCAGGCGCGCAAAGCTGCGGAGGCAGGTGTCGAGCGGGCCAAGGCTTCGCTTGCCAAATCGCAGGAGCAGCTCGGCTATGCCAGGCTGTTCTCTGATTTCGACGGTGTCGTCACCGCGGTGGGCGCCGAAGTTGGCCAGACGGTCTCGCCCGGCCAGACCATCGTCACCGTGGCGCGTTCGGACCTGCGCGAGGCGGTGGTCGACATTCCCGATCAATTGACCGGTGATCTTGAGGCCGGCACGCCCTTCCAGGTGATCCTGCAGTCGCTGCCGACGATCCAGACCGGGGCCAAGCTGCGCGAGATCGCACCGCAATCCGAGGGCTCGACCCGCACGCGGCGCGTCAAGCTGACGCTCACGGATCCGCCACAGGCCTTCCGGCTCGGCTCGACGGTGACGGCGACCCGCGTGACCAAGGTGGCACCGACGATCGAACTGCCGATGTCGGCGCTGTTCGAAAAGAACGGTTCCGCGAAAGTGTGGATCGTCGACCCGCAGACATCCAGCGTGAACGCACGCGACATCAAGATCGCGTCGAAGAATGGCGTTATCTTCACCGTGGCCGAAGGGCTTGACGCGGGCATGCGTGTCGTCACGGCGGGCGTCCACAGCCTGAGCGAAGGCCAGAAGGTGAAAGTGCTCGAGGGAGGCGCCTCATGAAAGGCTTCAATCTCTCCGACTGGGCGCTCAACCACCGCTCCATGGTCTGGTATTTCATGCTGGTCTTCGTCGTGGCTGGCGTGTTCTCCTACCTCAATCTCGGCCGTGAAGAAGACCCCAACTTCACCATCAAGACGATGATCATCCAGGCCAACTGGCCGGGCGCCTCGGTCAAGGAAACCGTGCAGCAGGTGACCGACCGTATCGAGAAGAAACTCGAGGAACTCGACAGCCTCGACTACACCAAGTCCGTCACCACGGCCGGCCAGACCGTCATCTTCGTCAACCTGAAGGACACCACCAAGGCACGCGATGTCGTGCCGAACTGGATTCAGGTGCGCAACATGGTCAACGACATCGGGGCGCAGTTTCCGCAGGGGGTGCAGGGACCGTTCTTCAACGACCGCTTCGGCGACGTCTATGGCAACATCTACGCCTTCACATCGGACGGGCTGACGCCGCGCCAGTTGCGCGACTATGTCGAGGACGCCAGAACAAAAATCCTGACCGTGCCCAACGCCGGCAAGGTCGACCTGGTCGGCGCCCAGGACGAGGCGATCTATCTCGAATTCTCGACCCGCCAGATCGCCGCCCTCGGCCTCAACCAGCAAGCGATCGTGGCGAGCCTGCAGGCGCAGAACGCGATTACGCCGTCCGGCGTCATTCAGTCCGGGCCGGAGCGCATCAGCGTGCGTGTCGGCGGGCAGTTCACCTCCGAGGACAGCCTGCGCGCCATCAATCTGCGCGTCAATGACCGCTTCTTCCGCCTCAGCGACGTGGCGACGATCACGCGCGGCTATGTCGATCCTCCTACGGCGCTATTCCGCTTCAACGGCCAGGACGCGATCGGGCTCGCCATCGGCATGAAACCCAACGCCAACCTGCTCGAATTCGGCGAGGCGCTGCACAAGGAGATGGACAAGGTGCTGGCCGACCTGCCGGTCGGTGTCGGCGTGCATCTGGTGGCCGACCAGCCGGTCATTGTCGAGGAGGCCGTCTCGGGCTTTACGCGCGCGCTGTTCGAGGCGGTCGCCATCGTGCTCGCGGTGTCGTTCATCAGCCTCGGCATGCGCGCCGGCTTCGTCGTGGCGCTGTCGATCCCGCTGGTGCTGGCCATCACCTTCACGGTCATGGCCTATCTCGGCATTTCGCTGCAGCGTATTTCCCTGGGTGCGCTGATCATCGCGCTCGGGCTTCTGGTCGACGACGCGATGATCGCGGTCGAGATGATGGTGGCGCGGCTGGAGGTCGGCGACAATCTGCGCAAGGCGGCGACCTATGTCTACACATCGACCGCCTTTCCGATGCTGACCGGTACGCTGGTGACGGTCGCCGGCTTCATCCCGATCGGCCTCAACAACAGCGCCGCCGGCGAATATACCTTCACCCTGTTCGTGGTCATCGCCGTTTCGCTGCTGGTGTCATGGGTCGTGGCGGTGCTGTTTGCGCCACTGCTCGGCGTCACCATCCTGCCGGCGACGATGAAAACCAAGCATCACGACCAGCCCGGCCGCTTCACCTCGCTTTTCCGGCGCGTGCTTGTCGGCTCGGTGCGCCATCACTGGCTGACCATCATCGTCACCGTGCTTTTGTTTGCCGGCTCGATCGCCGGCTTCGGGCTGGTGCAGCAGCAGTTCTTTCCGCCATCGGACCGGCCGGAGCTGATCGTCGACTGGAACCTGCCGCAGAATGCCTCGATCGCCGATACGCGCGACCAGATGGAGCGGTTCGAGCAGCGGGCGCTGGTCGGCAATCCCGACATCGACCATTTTTCGTCCTATATCGGCCAGGGCGCGGTGCGTTTCGTGCTCGCCTATGACGTGCAGCCGGCCAACCCCTATTTCGGCCAGACCGTCATCGTCACCAAGAGCATCGCGGCCCGCAACCGGGTCAAGCCGGCGCTTGAAAAACTGCTGCGCGAGGAGTTCGTCGGCACCGACGCCTTCGTCAAGCCGCTCGAACTCGGGCCCCCGGTCGGCCGCCCGGTGCAGTATCGCATCGGCGGTCCCGACATCCAGACGGTGCGCGAACTGGCGCAGCAATTCGCCGGTGTCATCTCCGCCAATCCGAAGCTAGCCGCGCCGACCTTCGACTGGAACGAGCCGCAGCGTGTGCTGAGGGTCGACGTGCTACAGGACAAGGCACGCCAGCTCGGTATCACCTCCTCCGACATCGCCAGCGCGCTGAACAGTACGGTCGGCGGCGCCACCATCACGCAGGTGCGCGACGCCACCTATCTGATCAATGTCGTGGCGCGCTCGCGTGGGTCCGAACGCGGCTCGATCGAAACGTTGCAGAACATGCAGCTGCCGACCAGTACCGGCGAGGCGATCCCGCTCGCGGCCGTCGCCAACTTCCGCTACGATCTGGAGCAGCCAACGGTGTGGCGACGCGACCGCATCCCGACCATCACCGTGCGCGCCGGACTGGTCGGCGACGTGCTGCCGGCCACCGTCGTCAACGAATTGAAGCCCTCGGTCGACGCCTTCACCGCCAACCTGCCGCCGGGCTATTCGATCGCTACCGCCGGCTCGGTCGAGGAGAGTGCCAAAAGCCAAGGACCGATCGCCGCCGTCGTGCCGTTGATGCTGTTCGTCATGGCGACGATCCTGATGGTGCAATTGCAGAGTTTCCAGCGCCTGTTCCTGGTGGTGGCGGTGGCGCCGCTCGGCCTGATCGGCGTTGTGGCGGCCCTTGTGCCGAGCGGCGCGCCGCTCGGCTTCGTCGCCATCCTCGGGGTGCTGGCGCTGATCGGCATCCTGATCCGCAACTCGGTCATCCTGATCGTGCAGATCGAGGATCTCGTCCGAGAAGGCAAGGACCGCTGGGCGGCCGTCATCGAGGCGACGGAACACAGGATGCGCCCGATCGCGCTGACGGCGGCCGCCGCCAGCCTGGCGCTGATCCCGATCGCGCGCGAAGTGTTCTGGGGCCCGATGGCCTATGCCATGATGGGCGGCATCATTGCCGGCACGGCGATTACGCTGCTGTTCCTGCCGGCGCTTTATGTGACGTGGTTCAGGATCAAGGAGCCGAAAGATCGGGAAGACCCACCCGTGGAGAGCGGCGAACCGGTGCAAGCTCAGACTTAAGGCTTTGCCGGATCAGTTATTGTCGTTGGAGGGTGTTGGCGCGACTTGGCGCGTTGCCATGGTGCCGATTTTGAGCTGCGCCAGGCATGCCAACCCTCTGGTAAGTCGGCCAATTCCAGGATGCTTTCATCCCGCCGCAAAACATTTTGCAAGCTGACGATCATAATTTCGCCTTCGCCAACAAGTCCAGTTTCGCTGTTGTGGAATTGCCAACTACCGTCGTCATCGTCATGCACAACGTACGCAATCCAATCACCGCGGGTGACTATGCCTCTGTCCAAAAACACCGCGACATTGGGTGGATCTGCAAACTTCCATTCCTCCATGGGAATTCCCTGAACCAGTGGTCATGTGGCAAAGATTTCAACCGGTTCTCACAAACCCGTCGCTGGCCCGCAACAGATTGCGCGTATAATCCTTGGTCACGCGGCGTTCGACAAGGTCTGCCGCCGCCAGATTCTCCACCGCCTCGCCGCTTTGCATCACCATCAGCCGCTCGCACATATGGGTGATGATGGCGAGGTCGTGGCTGACCATCAGGAAGGTCAGCTTGCGCCGCTTGCGTACCTCTTCCAACAGGTTGAGCACTTCCGCCTGCACCGAGGCATCGAGCGCCGAGGTCGGCTCGTCGAGCAGCAGGATCGAAGGTTCGAGGATCAGGGCACGGGCAATCGCCACGCGCTGGCGCTGGCCGCCCGATAGTTGGTGCGAATAGCGGAAGCGAAAGCCGTTTCCCAGCCCGACCTCGTCGAGCGCCCGCTGGATGCGCTTTTCGCCATCGGCGAAGCCGTGGATGGCAAGCGGCTCCTGCAGCAGGCGGTCGACGGTCTGGCGCGGGTGCAGCGAGCCGTACGGATCCTGGAAGACCATCTGCACTTCGCGGTAGAAGGCCTTGTCGCGGCGTGGCCCGAGCGTCTTGCCGTTGACGGCGATGCTGCCCGATGCGACCGGCGCAAGGCCGGCGATGGCCCGAAGCAGCGTCGATTTGCCGGAGCCGGATTCACCGACCAGGCCAAAGGATTCACCCGGCTGCACGTCGAGGCTGACGCCCTTCAGTGCGCGAAAACGGTCGAAGATCACTTCCAGCCTGTCGACGGCAATCGCAGAAGTCATGCCGCCCACTCCGGCTTGCGGTCGAGCACCGGCAGCGGGTGGCGGTCGGCACCGATCTTGGGCATGCAATTGAGCAAGCCGCGCGTGTAGGGATGCTGGGCATGGCCGAGTTCGGACGCCTTGAGCTGCTCGACCACCTTGCCGGCATACATGACGATGACGCGGTCGCAGAAGGATGAGACCAGGCGCAGATCGTGCGAGATGAAGATCAGCCCCATGCCGCGCTCACTGACCAGCCGGTCGAGAATGCCGAGCACATCAAGCTGCACGGTGACGTCGAGCGCCGAGGTCGGCTCGTCGGCGATCATCATTTCCGGACCGGCGATCAGCATCATGGCGATCATGGCGCGCTGGCCCATGCCGCCGGACACTTCATGCGGATGCAGGTTGAAGACGCGAGAGGGATCACGGATCTGCACCGCCTCCAGCATGGCCAATGCGCGGTCGCGCGCCTCGGCCTTGCCGACCTTTTCATGCGTGCGCAGCGTTTCGACGATCTGGCGGCCGATGCTCATCACCGGGTCGAGCGAGTATTTCGGATCCTGCAGGATCATGGCGATGCGCTTGCCGCGCAGCGCCCGGCGTTCGCGCGGCGAGACGCTGAGCAGGTCGATGCCGTCGAAGGCGAGCTTGTTGGCCGATATCCGCGCCTGCGGCGGCGTCAGGCCCATGATGGCGCGGCCGGTCTGCGATTTGCCGGAGCCGGATTCTCCGACGATGCCGAGCCGTTCGCGGCCGAGCGAGAAGGAGACGCCGCGAACCGCCTCGATCAGCCCGGTGCGGGTCGGGAAGGTGACGCGCAAATCGTCGACCTCGAGCAGCGTCTTCGTTTCCCTGCTCATTGGTCACCACTGCGGGGATCGAGCGCGTCGCGCAGGCCGTCGCCGAGCAGGTTGAAGCCGAGGCTGACGATGAGGATGGCGAAGCCCGGCGCACCGGCCACCCACCACTGGTCGAGCACGAAGCGGCGCCCCGACGCGATCATCGTGCCCCATTCCGGCAGCGGCGGTTGCGCGCCGAGGCCGAGGAAACCGAGCCCGGCGGCGGTCAGGATGATGCCGGCCATGTCGAGCGTCACCCTGACGATCAGGGACGAAATGCAAAGCGGCATGATATGGCGCAGCACGATGCGGAAGGGCGAGGCGCCCATCAGCTGCACCGCCTTGATGTAATCGGAATTTCGCACCGTCAGCGTCTCTGCCCGCGCGATGCGGGCGTAGGGCGGCCATGAGGTGATGGCGATGGCCAGCACCGCATTCTCGATGCCGGGGCCAAGTGCTGCAACAAACGCCAGCGCCAGGATCAGCTTGGGAAAGGCGAGAAAGATGTCGGTGATGCGCATCAGGATGGCATCGGTCCAGCCGCCGGCATAGCCGGCCACCGTGCCGACCAGAAGGCCGATCGGTGCCGCGATGATGGCGACCAGGATGACCACATAAAGGGTCCAGCGCGAGCCGTAGAGGATGCGCGACAGGATATCGCGGCCGAGATCGTCGGTGCCAAACCAGTGCTCGGTGCTCGGCGCCAGCAGGCGCGCGTTCTTCAGGTCGCCGAACGTCGGAGAATAAGGCGCCAGCACACCGGCAAGGGCGGCAACGATCAGCAAGGCAATGATAATGAGCAGGCCGAGAAAGGCCAGCCGGTTGGCGGAAAAGCGCCGCCACGCCACATAGGCGCGGCCGAGCCTCGCCTGGGTGCGCGAGGCCGGCCGCTCGCTGAGCAGCCAGTCGCGACGAGAGAGAGGACGGGCGTCGGAGGCGGTCATGATGATGCCTCTTGGAGCTGTCGACCCCCACTCCGGCCTGCTTCGCAGACCACCTCTCCCCCGCTCGACGGGGGAGAGGAAAGGCGCGAAGCGTGCGACCGGCTTTTCCTCTCCCCCGGGCAGGGGTGTTTGGACCGGAGACATCGCGAACAGGTGTGCGAGGACATCGCGAACAGTTTGGCGTGCTTTGCGCCGGGAGGTTCGCGATGCCATTTGGGAACACCA